>JBGPKC010000028.1:0-36811 GCA_041485725.1 Steroidobacteraceae bacterium | reverse complement strand
CGTCGCCGCGCCCGGATGTGCTGATGCTGGCCGGGCGCGCCGAGCTGGCGCTGCGGCATTTTGCGCAAGCGCGCGGCTATTTCGAGCAGGCGGCCCAATTGGCCCGCGGCCCCGATGGCCTCGCCGCCCGCCGCGCGAGCCAGGAAATCGCCGATCGGTTGGAGTCGAGCGTGACCGCGGGTTTGATGCTGCGGCACCAACCGGGCTCACCCGGCATGTCGCAAATCGACGCGCTCACGATCCCGAGCTCGTGGGTGCTCGCCAAGAACTATGAATCGCGCTACACCGCGCGCGCCGACGCCGTCTTTCTCGACGCTGGCCAAGCCAGCGCGGATGGGCAATCACCCCCGCTGATCGGCACGATCCAAGCCGCCGGACCGGGCGCGGCGCCGCGATTTGCGAACGGCCGGCAAGCCGGGTTGAGTCCGGCCGTGGGTTATCAGACCGACTCGGTCGTCGCGGATATCGGCTCGACGCCCCTGGGATTTTTGTTGCCCAACATTGTCGGCGGGGTCGAGTGGACCCCCACCTGGCACTCCGCAGACCTCACCTTCGGACTGGCGCGCCGCGCGGTCACGAGCAGCGAGCTCTCCTATGCGGGTCTTAGGGATCCGATTACCGGGACCACTTGGGGGGGCGTCGTGCAAACCGGGCCGTACGCCGGTTTCGGCATCTATCGGGAGAATTACGACGTTTCCGCGTCCGTGCGCCTTGCCGACATCACCGCCACACGGGTGCCCGACAATCAGTTTGTCGGCGTGCGCTTGAGCGGCAGCTGGAAACTATTCGCCCGTCCGCAGATGCGTAGCGATGCCGGCGTGACAGTGAACTACTGGAACTATCAGCGCAACCTCTCCAACTACACCTTCGGCAGCGCGGGCTATTACAGCCCGCAATCGTACGTGAGCGTGTCGACGCGGATCGAGCTTGCCGGCAATCGCGCGGGCTGGACCTACAAGGCACGCGCAGCCGTCTCGTACAGCGTGAGCCAGGTGAGCAGCATTGCGTTCTATCCGGACGATGCCGCATTGCAGGCGGCGGCGGCGCGCGTGCCATTGCCCAGTGGGTACAGCTCGCCTTATTTCCCCGGATACCACAGCACGGGCGTTGGCTTGTCGGCCTATGCGGCCGCCGAGCGCCAGGTGACGGGAGGCTTGGTCGTCGGTGTCATGTTGGATATCGATAGGACCGACTTCTATCATCCGACGACGGTCGAGGTCTATCTGCGGCACGCCTTCGGATCGTCGGCCACGCGTAACCTCTCCCCACCCCGGCCTGTTCGCCCCTACAGTCCCTAGTGAGGGTCGTGACCTTGGGCGAGGCCACAAAACCCGCTCATCGAGTGTTAACTATTTGATTTTATGGCGCTCCCTACGGGATTCGAACCCGTGTTACAGCCTTGAGAGGGCTATGTCCTGGGCCTCTAGACGAAGGGAGCGGGATCGGGGGCCTGGAAACAAGAGCGCGGTATTATAGAGAGCCGTCCCGATTGCTCAAGCCGAAAGCCAAGGAACTTGAACCCCCCTGACGCGTCCGTCGCGACGCCTGCCGCCACTCCACGGATCATCCCGCGGTCCGAGCACGCGATTTCACGCTCCCGCATCTCGCCCAACGCGCTGCGCGTGCTATACCGTCTGCGCGACGGCGGTTTCATGGCGTTTCTCGTGGGCGGCTGCGTGCGCGACATGTTGCTGGGACTCGAGCCGAAGGACTTCGATGTCGTGACCGACGCGCTGCCCGAGGAGGTGAAGCGGCTGTTCCGCAACTCCCGGCTGGTGGGGCGCAGGTTCCGTCTCGCGCATGTGTTCTTCGGCCGCGACATCATCGAGGTCGCCACGTTTCGTGCGACCAGTGCGCCGTCGCAGGGGGATGAACCGCTGCCGGAAGCGGATCCGGAGGATGGCGAGGTGCCGGAGCTCGATGAGCCGCTGGAGATCGAGCCCGCCGCGCCGCCCGCCCGCTCGCCGCAGCGCGCCCGGGCCGGTGGCGAGCACGACCCCGAGGCTACCGCTGAACTCATGTTCGATGTCAGCGGGCGCATCCTGCGCGACAACATCTACGGCACCATCGACGAGGATGTCTGGCGGCGCGACTTTACCGCCAACGCGCTGTATTACAACATCGCCGACTTCTCGGTCTGGGACTATGTCGGCGGCGCGCAGGACATCGCAGCGCGCACGCTGAAGCTGATCGGCGATCCGGAGACGCGCTTTCGCGAGGATCCGGTGCGCATGCTGCGTGCCGCGCGCTTCGAGGCGAAGCTCGGCTTTCAGATCGACCCCGCCACGGCGAAACCCATCGGCCCACTGCGCGATCTGCTCGCCGGTGTGCCGCCGGCGCGGCTGTTCGATGAGACCCTGAAGCTGTTCCTGACCGGGCATGGTGCGCGCAGCTTCGAGGTGCTGCGGCGCCGCGGCCTGCTGGCGGCACTGCTGCCGACGGTGGACGCTTACTTCAACAGCCACCCCGGAAGCCTGGTGGAAAAGCTGCTGCTGCAGGGCCTGAAGAGCACCGATACGCGGGTCCTGGCCGACAAGCCGGTGACGCCGACCTTCCTGTTCGCGCTCCTTTTATATGGGCCGATTGCGGGCATCATCGAGTCAACTCCACCCGAGCGCTGGCATGACCTGGCCACCATCCTCGACGCCTGCGATCGGGCAACACGCGAGGCGCAGTCGCGCCTCGCCATCCCGAAGCGCTTCTCGCTGGGCGTGCGCGAGATGTTCGCGCTGCAACCGCGGCTGGAACACGCGCGCGGCCGGCGCGCGTTGCGCATGCTGGAGCACCCGCGCTTCCGTGCGGGCTACGATCTGTTGCTGTTGCGCGCCGAGTATGGGCTCGCGCCGCGTGACATGGCGCAATGGTGGACGCGCCTGCAGGAGGTCTCGGTCGAGGAGCGCGGCCGGATGGCCGATGCCCTCGCGGGCGAGAGCGGCGCGCCCGGGGTAGCGCGCCGCCGGGGCCGCCGGCGCCGCCGCCGGCCCAGGGCCTCCACCCCGGCGTGACGGATTTCCAGGCATGGAGATCTGGCGCCCTGCCTACATCGGGGTCGGCAGCAATCTGGCGGATCCGCGCGCGCAGGTGCTCACGGCCTGCGCGAGGCTGGCGCAAGTTCCGCTCACCCGCCTGGTGTTGAGCTCGCGCCTGTACCGCTCGCGCCCCTTTGGCCCGATCGCACAGCCGGACTTCGTCAACGCGGTCGCGGGCGTGCTCACGCGGCTCGAGTCCCCGGCGCTGCTCGCCGCGCTGCGCGCGCTCGAGACGGCGCTCGGCCGGCCGGCACAGCGCGAGCGATGGGGACCGCGAATCATCGATCTCGATCTCCTTTGCTACGCGCGTGAGCAACGCTCGGAGGCGCTGCTGACACTGCCGCATCCCGGGATAGTGGAGCGCAACTTCGTTCTGTATCCTCTCGCGGACATTGCCCCGGATCTCGACCTGCCGGGGCTGGGCCGCGTGGCCGAGCTCGCCGGTCGCGTCACCTCCGAAGGCCTGACTCCGTTGTAGGCGCATGACAAGCGAAGCAGCCCATCAGTTCATCGTCGTCGAGGGTCCGATCGGCGTCGGCAAGACGAGTCTGGCGCGCCGCCTGTGCGTAAGCCTGTCGGCGCAGGGGGTGCTGGAGCAGGCGGCGCAGAACCCGTTCCTGGAGCGCTTCTACCGTAACCCGCGCGCCGGCGCCCTGCCGACCCAGCTGCACTTCCTGTTACAGCGTGCGCAGCAGCTCGCCGCCCTCAAGCAGGCCGACCTGTTTGCGCCGGTGCGGGTGGCGGATTACCTGCTGGAGAAGGATCGGCTGTTCGCTCGCGTCACTCTCGATGACCCCGAGTACGCCCTTTACGAACAGTTGTATGCGAGGCTCGACATCCAGGCCCCCAAGCCCGATCTGGTCGTGTACCTGCAGGCCCCGGTCGACGTGCTGCTCGAGCGCATTGCCAGGCGTGGCGTCGATTTCGAGCAGTACATCGAGCGACAATACATGGAGCGCCTCAACGAGGCCTACGCGCGCTTCTTCCATGAATTCCAGGCCGCACCGCTCCTGATCGTCAATGCCGCTTCCATCGACCCGATCGCCAACCAACGCGACTACGACGAGCTGCTGGCGACCATCAAACGCATGAGCCGCGGGCGCCTGTACTACAACCCGTTGCGCAGCCGCGCGATCTAGCTACACTCGCAGCGCATGTACACCCACCTGCAACGTGATGCGAGCCGCCCGCCGGTTACGCTCGCAACGCTCGCGCGCATGAAGGCCGACGGCGAGAAGATCGCGAGCCTTACCTGTTATGACGCGAGCTTTGCGGTGCTGCTCGACAGCGCGGACTTGGACGTGGTGCTGGTCGGGGATTCCCTGGGAATGGTGATCCAGGGGCACGACACCACCGTGCCGGTCACCATGGACCACATGGTGTATCACACTGCCGCGGTGGCGCGCGGGTTGCATCGGCCGTTCCTGATCGCCGACCTGCCGTTCATGAGCTACCCGTCGCAGGCTCTGGCGCTCGAACACTCCGTGCGGTTGATGCAACAAGGCGGCGCCAAGATGGTGAAGCTCGAAAGCGGTGGCAAGCAGACCGAAATCGTGGAGTTCCTTGCCGGCCACGACATCGCCGTGTGCGCCCACGTGGGGTTGAAGCCGCAGTCAGTGCACAAGACCGGGGGCTTTCGCGTGCAGGGGCGCGAGCGCGAAACGGCGGCGCGCCTGCTGGAGGAGGCCAGGCGCCTGGAATCGGCGGGTGCGGACATCGTGCTGCTGGAGTGCATTCCGGCGACACTCGGCAAAGCCATCACCGCGGAGCTGCACGTGCCGGTCATCGGCATCGGCGCCGGCCCCGATACCGACGGTCAGATCCTCGTCACCTACGACATGCTGGACATCACCACCGGGCGCAAGCCGCGCTTCGTGCGCAATTTCATGGACGGTGCGCGCAACAATCTCGAGGCGCTGCAACACTACGTGCGCGCCGTGAAGCAGGGCGAATACCCCGCGCCCGAACACTGCTTCTAGAGCATGGAGACCGTCACCACGATTGCCGCCGTGCGCGAGCGCGTCCGTGGCTGGCGCCGCGAGGGCCGGGCGGTGGCCTTCGTACCCACCATGGGGAATCTGCATCCCGGACATGTGAGCCTCATCGAGGCGGCGCGCCGCCGCGGCGAGCGCTTTGTCGCCAGCATTTTCGTGAACCCCATGCAGTTCGGCCCGAACGAGGACTTCGCGCATTACCCGCGCACGCCGCAGCAAGACGCACGCATGCTGGCTGCCGCCGGCTGCAACCTGATGTTCATGCCGGAGGTGAACGAGATCTATCCGCATGGCGCCGAGCGCGCCACGCGCGTCGAGGTGCCCGGGTTGTCGCGCATCCTGGACGGCGAGTTCCGCCCGGGCCATTTCGAGGGCGTCAGCACCGTGGTGGCGCAGCTGTTCCACATCGTCGAGCCGGACGTCGCGGTGTTCGGTGAGAAGGATTTTCAGCAGCTGACCATCATCCGGCGCATGGTGGCGGACCTGTGCATGCCGGTCGAGATCGTCGCCGCACCCACGGTGCGCGATTCCGACGGCCTCGCCATGAGCTCGCGTAACCAGTACCTGACGGCCGACGAGCGTGCCCTGGCGCCGAACATCTACGCCACGCTGCAGGCGGCCGCGAACCGCGTGCGTTCCGGGGACGCGGACTTCGCGAGCATCGAACGCTCGGGCCTGCAGGCGCTGGAGAGTGCCGGTTTTCGCCTGGACTACTTCTGCGTGCGCCAGGCTGCGGACCTCGGCGCGCCGGCGCCCACGGCACGTGAGCTGGTCGTGCTCACCGCCGTGCGCTTAGGTAAGGCCCGGCTCATCGACAACGTGCAAGTCAGCCGTTCCTGAAAGGCTCCGCCATGCGAACGTGCCCCGCCGCTTCAGGCTGCGGACCGGTGCTGCTGCAGGGCCCACTCCACGTGCTCGCGTACCATGTGGGATGAGTCCGCGCGCCGTTCCTCGAGCGCACGGAGGACATCCGGCGTAGTCGGCGCGTTACCGAGCGCCACCGCGAGATTGCGCGACCAGCGCTGGTAGCCGATGCGGTAGATGGCCGAGCCGCGCATGCGCTCCTCGAACTGCGCTGCGCTCCAGCGAAACAACTCCGGGAGCGCTGCGGCATCGAGGCCATGGCGCACCTTGAAATCCGGGTGCGCCGCCGCGTGCGCGAACTTGTTCCACGGACATGCGAGCTGGCAGTCGTCGCAGCCGTAGATGCGATTGCCAATGGCCTTGCGCAGCTCGACCGGGATGGCGCTGTGGTGCTCGATGGTGAGATAGGAAATGCAGCGCCGCGCATCCAGCCGCCAGGGTGCGATGATCGCCCCGGTGGGGCAGGCCGGGATGCAGGCCTGGCAGCTGCCGCAGTGGGCGCCGGCGCGCTCATCTATCGGCAGTGGCAGATCCGTCAGGATCTCCCCGAGAAAGAACCACGAGCCCCGCTCGCGCGCGATGAGGTTGGTGTGCTTGCCGATCCAGCCGAGCCCGGCGTCGCGGGCGAGCGCTTTCTCGAGCACCGGGGCCGTGTCGACGCACACCCGGTAGCCGAACGGTCCGATGCGCTGTTGCAGCTCCGCGGCCAGCGTGGCGAGCGCGCGGCGCAGGGTCTTGTGGTAGTCGCGCCCCAGAGCGTAACGCGACACGTAGGCGAGCCGCGGGTCTTGGAGCACCGCCCGCGCATCGTGCGCCGCCGCCGGCCAGTAATCCATGCGCGCGCTCACGACGCGCACGGTGCCGGGGAGCAGCTGTTGGGGGCGGCTGCGCATCACGCCGTGCCGTTGCATGTAGTGCATCTCGCCGTGGAAACCGTCCTCGAGCCACTTGAGCAGATGCCGCTCGTCCTCGGGAATGTCGATGCTGGCCACGCCGAGCGCGTCGAAGCCGAGCGCGCGGGCGCGCTCGCTCAGCTCGTGTCGCAGTGCGCGCAAGTCTACGCCGGCCGGTTCCGTCATGGCGCTACCACCCATGTCAGTATAATGACCTCATGGCGTTGCCGAACGCTTTGTATTCCACTGCGCAGGTGCGTGCCCTCGATGCCCACGCGATCAATGAGCTCGGGATCGCGGGCTACACGCTCATGAAACGCGCCGGCGAAGCGGCGTTGCGCTATTTGCGCACGCGCTGGCCGATGGCGCACCGCATCGTCATCGTCTGCGGCCGCGGCAACAACGCCGGTGACGGTTACGTGCTGGCGCGCTTTGCGCACGCCGCCGGACTGACGGTGACCGTGCTCAGCGCCAGCCCCCCGGAGCAACTGCGTGGCGACGCGCGCCAGGCGTACGAGGACTTCAGGGCCAGCGGCGGCGCCGCGCACGCCTTTGCGGCCGAGCGGCTCGCCGCAGGCGAAGTCATCGTGGATGCCTTGCTGGGTACGGGGCTCAAGGGGGGCGTGCACACGGAACTCGCGCAGGTGATTCGCGCCATCAACTCAAGCGGCCGGCCGGTGTTTGCGCTCGATGTGCCCTCGGGGCTCGATGGCGATGCCGGTGTGGCGCTCGGGGAGGCGGTGCGCGCCGATGCGACCGTGACGTTCGTGGGTCTGAAGACCGGGCTGCTGGTGGGCGACGGTCCGGAGTTCGCCGGCACGGTGTTTTTCGACGATTTGGAGCTTGCACCCGCACCCTCGGCACACCTCGCACCACGCCTGACGCGCATCATCGAGGCGGAAATCCACGAGGCGCTGCCCCGCAGAGCGCGCTCGGCGAACAAGGGCAACTTCGGGCGGGTGCTGATTGTCGGCAGCGGCAGCGGCATGCCGGGAGCTGCCCGTCTCGCGGGCGAGGCGTGTCTGCGAGTGGGAGCGGGGCTGACAACCGTAGCGGTGGCGCCCGAGAACGTCGCGCCGATCGCCGCCGGACGGCCCGAGCTGATCTGTGTGGCCTTGAGCGGTGGGGCGGTGCTCGCCGAGGCACTCGGCCGCGCGGACGTCATCGCGGTGGGACCGGGGCTCGGGCGCTCGCCGTGGGCGCGCGCCGCGTTGAACACCGTGCTCGCCAGCGGCAAGCCGCTGGTGATCGACGCCGATGCGCTCAATCTGCTCGCTGAGAGCGGCGCGCCGGCGCGCGAGGACTGGATCCTGACGCCGCACCCGGGGGAGGCGGGGCGTCTGCTGGGCCTGAGTGCGCAGGAAATTCAGCGCGATCGCCTGGCGGCGCTCGATCGGCTGCTCGATCGCTTCCACGGCACCATCGTGCTGAAAGGCGCCGGCACACTGGTTGGAAGCCTCGGCCGCACGCCCGGCGTGTGCGAGCGGGGCAATCCCGGCATGGCTACCGCCGGCACCGGCGATGTGCTCACCGGTGCGATCGCCGGCATTCTCGCCCAGTGCCACGATCACTGGATGGCGGCGCGTGTCGGGGTGCTGGTGCACGCCATGGCAGGCGACGCCGCGGCCCGCAGCGGCGAACGCGGGTTGCTGGCGAGCGATCTGGCGCGCGAGCTGCATAACTGCGTCAACCTCTGAGGTGGCCGATGCGCACGCACGCCCGCACCGCCCAGGACACGGAAGGCCTCGGCTGGCGGCTGGCCAGTGCGCGCCCGGCCGCGGATGCGGCGTTCGCGGTCCTGTATCTGAGCGGTGAGCTCGGCGCGGGTAAGACGACCTTCGCGCGCGGCTTCCTGCGCGCACTGGGTGTGGCGGATGCGGTGCCCAGCCCGACGTACACGCTGCTCGAGCTGTACCCGGTGGGTGCACTCACCGTCGTGCACGTCGATCTTTACCGAGTACGCGACGCCGGGGAGCTCGAGTCGATCGGCCTGCGCGATTGGGCGCGCACCGGTCACGTCTGGCTCGTTGAATGGCCCGAGCGCGGCGGGACACGTCTGCCGCCGGCGGATCTGACCCTGGCGTTTGCGGCCGGCGCGGAGGGCCATGACATCGAGGTGGATGCGCGCTCGACGCTCGGGGAGTCCTGGCTCGCCCGGCTGAGCACGCAGCGGCATGGCGGCGGCTGAAGCACGCGGCAGTTGAAAAGGACACGCTAACGCCGTAGATTATCCGGCAGCTAGCGCCGCGAACCCAATGATTAGAAAGGCATTTTGCGAAGGATTCGCTGCCGGTCTGCTCGGCCTGGGCGCTATTTCCCTCAGCTGCGCTGCGGAATTGCGCGGGATTCACCTGTCCACGAGCGCGGATTCGGCGCAGGTCACCCTCGATCTGACCGAGGGCGCGACGCACAAACTCTTCACCCTCGAGCACCCCGATCGGGTGGTCATTGATCTCCCGCAGACACACCTGGCGAGCGAGGTGCGCGCGCCGGCGGCGTCCGGAGTGGTCACGGACGTGCGCTTCGGCAACCAGCTGGACGGGACGCTGCGGGTCGTGGTGCAGCTGAAATCCGCACTCGCCGCGCACAGCGCCTGGGCCCCGGGCGAGGAGGGCCGCCGGCTGGTGCTGATCCTGGGCGAGCCGGCGCAGGCGCCGGCGGAGGTCGCTCCGAAGACGGTGCGCGCGGTGCATGCGCCCGGGGACGGCGACCGCGACGTCATCATCGCGGTGGACGCCGGACACGGCGGCGAGGATCCGGGCGCCATCGGGCATGGCGGCACGCGCGAGAAGGATGTCACCCTGGCCATCGCGCGCGCGCTCGCCGAACGCATCAACGCCGACGCGGGAATGCACGCCGTCCTGACGCGCGACCGGGACGAGCTCCTCGACCTGCGCGATCGCATCGGGCGCGCGAAGGCCGCGCGGGCCGACCTGTTCATTTCCGTGCATGCCGACTCGATCCGCGATCGCAGCGTCTCGGGTGCTTCGGTGTACGTGCTGTCGGTCCACGGCGCGTCCAGCGAGGCGGCCCGCTGGCTCGCGGAACGCGAGAACGCCGCCGACCTCGTCGCAGGGGCGCGCCGCGACGACCAGGACGTGCTCGAACCGGTGCTCATCGATGCCGCGCAGAACGAGATCATCGGCGTGAGTGCCGGCGCCGCGGAGCGGGTGGTGAGCGCGCTCGAAGGCGTCGGGGAGCTGCGCAAGGCCCAGGTGCAGCGCGCCGGGTTCGTGGTGCTGAAGTCTCGCGATATTCCCTCGATGCTCATCGAGACCGCCTACATTTCCAATCCCGCCGAGGAGCGTCGCCTGCGCAGCGCCAGGGAGCAGGCGCGCCTTGCGGACGCGATCGCCGGCGGCGTGCGCAGCTACTTCATGCAGAATCCGCCCGACGGCACGCGCTTCAAGCAGGAGCGCCGCAGCACTCTCGCCAGCGCCGCGGGCGCCGCATCCGCCGCCGCCACGCCCTGATCGACCCCGCTCGCCGCGACCTGATCGCCTGTAAACTGCGGTCTGCATGCCCATCCGCATTCTTCCCGGCGAACTCGTCGACCAGATCGCCGCCGGCGAGGTGATCGAACGGCCGGCCTCGGTCGTCAAGGAGCTCGCCGAGAACGCGCTGGACGCTGGAGCCACGCGAATCGAGATCGACATCGAGCGTGGCGGCGTCGCTCTGGTGCGGGTGCGCGACGACGGCTGCGGTATTGCGGCCGGCGAGCTGCCGATGGCACTGGCGCGGCATGCGACCAGCAAGATCGCCAGTCTCGATGATCTGGAGGCGGTCACCACGCTCGGCTTCCGGGGTGAGGCGCTGCCCTCGATCGGCTCGGTGTCACGGCTGCGGATCGTCTCGCGTGCCGCCGGCGCCGAGCACGCTGCGCAAGTCGACCTCGACGGGGGTGCGCTGACGCCCGTGCGCCCGGCGGCGCACCCGCCGGGCACCACCATCGAGATGCGTGACCTGTTTTTCAACGTGCCGGCGCGGCGCAAGTTCGTGCGCAGCGAAGCGACCGAGCTGATGCACATCGCGAAGCTCGTGGAGCGGCTGGTGCTGTCGCGCTTTGACGTGAGCTTTCGCCTGCGCCACGGCACGCGGGTGCTGCTGGATGCCCCGGCGGTAAGCGGCGCGGGCGAGGACCTCACGCGCCTCGAGGAGGTACTCGGCAGGGACTTTCCGGCTGCCGCGGTCGCCGTGAGGCACGCGGCGGGGCCCGTCATGCTGTCCGGTTGGGCAGGCCTGCCGACGCGCTCGCGCGCGCAGCCGGACCAACAGTTCTGGTTCGTCAATGGTCGCAGCGTGCGTGACCGGCTGCTGATGAACGCCGTCAGACTTGCGTACCGGGACGTGCTGTATCACGGCCGCCACGCCGCTTATGTGCTCTACCTGACGCTCGATCCGAAGCTCGTGGACGTGAACGCCCATCCGGCCAAGCTCGAAGTGCGTTTCCGTGACAGCCGCCAGATTCATGACTTTGCCTTTCGCGCCGTGGAGCGCGCGCTGGCGGGCACGAAGCCGGATCTCTCCGCCGCCTCTGCCGCAAGGGGTGCAGAGGGGCTGGGCGCCGGCTACGGCGCTGCGGCGCACGCGCAGCGCGGGATGAGCCTGCCGCTCTATGAGCCCAGGCGCGATCCGTGGGCGATCGCGGCCTCGGTGCGCGACGAGGGGGCGCTGCCGGGGGCGGTGGCCGAGGAACATCCTCTCGGCACGGCGCTCGCGCAACTGCACGGCGCCTACATCCTCGCGCAGAATCGCGAGGGACTCGTGCTGGTGGACATGCATGCGGCGCACGAGCGCGTGCTGTACGAGAAATTCAAGGCCGAGCGCGCCAGCGGCACGCCCGCCTCGCAGCACCTGCTGGAGCCCGTGGTCATCGAGCTCAAGGCGCACGAACTCACCGCGCTCCTGGAGCGGCGCGGGGAGTGGGAGCAGGCGGGGTTCGAGCTCGACGCGCTCGGGTCCACGCGACTGGCGCTGCGCCGCGTGCCGGCGACGCTGAAGCCGGGGGAAATCTCCCGGACCGTCGCGTTGCTGGTGCAGGACCTCACCCTGGAGGCCGACACCCACCACCTCGAGGGCGCCGCCGACAGGTTCCTCGGCACGCTCGCCTGCCGCAGCGCCATCCATGCGCAGCGCCGCCTTACGCTGCCGGAAATGGACACGTTGCTGCGGCAGATGGAGGCCACCGAGCGCGCCAACCAGTGCAACCACGGACGGCCAACCTGGACGCGCCTGTCCCTGCAGCAGCTGGACCAGCTGTTCCTGCGGGGGCGCTGAATGGCGCGCGGCGCCGATACGCCCGCGCCCGGTGCGGCAGCCGCGCCGCACGAATTGCCGGTATTCATCCTGACCGGGCCCACCGGCGCCGGCAAGACCGACTGGGCCCTTGGACTCGCCGAGAGCGCCCCGGTGGAGATCGTCAGCGTGGACTCGGCGCTGGTCTACCGGGGTCTGGACATCGGCACGGCCAAGCCGGCGCGCGAACTGCGCGCGCGCGTTCCCCACCACCTGATCGACCTCTGCGAGCCGACCGAGAGCTATTCCGCGGGGCGCTTCGTCGCCGACGCGCTCGGGAGCATCCGCGACATTCACGCCCGCGGCCGGGTGCCGCTTCTGGTGGGGGGGACCATGCTTTACCTGCGCTCGCTCCTGCACGGGCTGGCGGCTCTGCCGCAAGCCGACCCGCTGCTGCGCTCGCAGCTGGACGCGCGGGCCGCGAAGCACGGATGGCCGGCGCTGCACGCGGAACTGGCCGGCCTGGACCCGCAAGCGGCCGCGCGCATCGCGCCGGCTGACAGCCAACGGATCCAGCGTGCGCTCGAAGTTTGTTACATGACCGGACGGCCGATCTCACAGCTGCAGCGTGCGACCGTCAGTCCGCTCGCAGGCTGGCCACTGCGCTACTGGGTCCTTGCCCCCAGGGAGCGAGCCGTGCTGCACGAGCGTATCGCCCGGCGCTTTGACGCCATGATGGCGGCGGGCTTTCTCGACGAGGTGATCAGGTTACGCCGCAGCAAGGATCTGTCCGCCCGTCATCCGTCGATGCGCGCGGTGGGCTACCGACAGCTGTGGGCGCACCTCGACGGGCAATACGCCCTGGAGGAGGGGGTGCAGCGGGCCGTTGCGGCGACGCGCCAACTGGCAAAGCGGCAGCTGACCTGGATGCGGGGCGAGGCCCTCGGGGAATGGATCGATCCGGACAGTCAGCTGTCGTGGAATCGAGACATATGTCATGTGTTGGCGCGGCTTGGGCTTTAAAGCAACCTGCATGTTAAGATGGGAGAACTCGGTTCTTTTGCCGGATCGCGGAACATGGAAGTTCACTTGCGGTCTGTTTGTCGTGGCGAACAACTCGAAGCTGTAAAAATAAGGAGAACCCATGGCCAAAGGCCAGTCCCTGCAAGACCCCTTTTTGAACGCCTTGCGCAAGGAGCGGGTACCGGTTTCCATCTACCTCGTCAACGGCATTAAGTTGCAAGGTCAGATCGATTCCTTTGACCAGTTTGTGGTGCTGCTCAAGAACAGCGTCAGCCAGATGGTCTACAAGCATGCGATTTCCACGGTCGTGCCGGCGCGCAACGTGCGCCTGGCGTCCGAAGAGGGCGCGCTCGCCCCGGAGACGGAGACGCACGCCGAATAATGTCCCCCTTCACCGGAAGCCTGAGTGTTCGAACGCCCACGGACTGGTGAGCGCGCCGTATTGGTGCGTCTGGGACTGGGCGCCCAGGTCGATCCGGAGGACCTGCAGGAATTCACGCAGCTTGCCGTATCCGCCGGAGCGCTGCCGGTCGCTACGCTCACGGGCCGGCGCGCGCGGCCCGATTCACGTTATTTCCTCGGCAGTGGAAAAGCCGAGGAGCTGCGCAGCATCGCCCAGGCCCATGAGGCCGACATCATCCTCGTCGATCACGCGCTCTCCCCCAGCCAGGAACGCAACCTCGAGAAGCTCACCGAGCGCCGGGTGCTCGACCGCAACGGGCTGATCCTCGACATCTTCGCGCAGCGCGCCCGCAGCTTCGAAGGCAAGCTGGAAGTCGAGCTCGCGCAGCTCAAGCACATCGGCAGCCGCCTGGTGCGCGGCTGGACGCATCTCGAGCGCCAGAAGGGCGGTATCGGACTGCGCGGCCCGGGCGAGACGCAGCTCGAGACCGATCGCCGCATCATCGCCCAGCGGGTGCGCGTACTCACCCGGCGACTGGCAAAGATCCAGCAGCAACGCGAGACCGGACGCCAGACGCGCGCCGAGATCCCGGTGCCCTCGCTGGCGCTCGTCGGCTATACCAACGCGGGGAAGTCAACGCTGTTTCGTGCGCTCACCGGCGCGGACGCCTACGTGGCGAACCAGCTGTTCGCCACGCTCGATCCAACAGTCCGGCGCATCACCCTTCCGGGCGGTACGGCGGTGGTCGCAGCCGATACCGTGGGGTTCATTCGCGAGCTGCCCCACGAGCTGGTGGCCGCCTTCCAGTCGACCCTGACCGAGGCGCGCGCCGCCACCCTGCTGCTGCACGTTGTGGATGCCAGCAACCCCAGGCGCGACGAGCAGATTGCGCAGGTGAACGGGGTGCTCGAGGAGATAGGCGCCGGCGAGATTCCCCACATCCTCCTGTACAACAAGATCGACCGGCTGCAGAGCGCGCCGCGCATCGACCGCGATGCGGCTCAGCGCGCCACCGCCGTGTGGATATCCGCCGAGAAACGCCTGGGACTGGAGCTGTTGACGCGTGCCGTGGCCGAGCGGCTGGCCCGCTTTGCGCGGCGCGCACGCCTGCGGGTACCCGCGGGCGCCGGTGCGTTGCGCTCGCGGCTGTACGCGGCGCAGGTGGTGCGCGCGGAAGTGAGCGCCGACGACGGCTCGATCGAGCTGTCGGTAGAGCTTCCGGACGTTGAGCTGCTGCAGCTGGCCCGCACCGCGGGCGTGCAGATTCTCGAGGTGCAGGGGGCAGACACGCCTTGTGCCCCCGGGTTGGCCTACCTACAATCGACCGCCGTCTCGAGCGCGACCAAGCAGCGCTGAAATCGCGCGAACTCCTTATGGCCTGGAATCAACCAAGCGGTCCGAACAATCCGTGGGGACGCCGCCCGGGTCAGGGCGGTCCGGACCTGGACGAGCGCCTGAAGAGCTGGCAGCGCCGGCTCGAGTCGCTGCTGCGACCCGCCGGTCGGGGCGGGGACAATGGCTCATTGTTCCTGATGGGGACCCTGGTGGCGCTCGGCCTGTGGCTGTGGAGCGGCTTCTATCAGGTGGCCCAGGCCGAGCGCGGCATCATCCAGCGGTTCGGGCGGCTCGTCGACGTGAAGGCTCCGGGCGTGGGCTGGCGCTGGCCCTGGCCCATCGAGACGGTCACCAAGGTGAATGTCGCGAGCGTGAATTCCAGCGACTTCAAATCACGCGTGCTCACCTCGGATGTCAATCTCGTCGACCTGCATTTCGCGGTGCAGTACCAGTTCTCGGACCCGGTGAAGAAGCTGTTCCGGGTGCGCGAACCGGAAGCCACCTTGAGCGAGGTGAGCGAAAGCGCGATACGCGAGATCGTCGGCCGCAGCACCCTCGATGACCTGTTGGTCGGCACGACGCGCCCCGAGGTGACACGGCGCACCAAGGATCTGATCCAGCACACGCTCGATTACTACACCTCCGGCATCACGGTCACGACGGTCAATCTCGAGGACGTGCAGGTGCCGGACGCGGTGATTCCCTCGCAGCGCGACGCAAACAAGGCGCAGGCCGACAAGGAGCGCTTCATCCTGGAGTCCGAGGCCTACGCCAACGGCATCATTCCCGTGGCACAGGGCGCCGCCCTGCGTATGCAGCAGGACGCCCAGGCCTACAAGTCGCAGGTCACGGCGCTCGCCGAGGGTCAGGCGTCGCGCTTCGCGCAGCTCGAGGTGGCCTATACGCAGTCCCCGGAAGTGACGCGCCGGCGGCTGTACATGGACGCGGTCGAGAACGTGCTGTCGCGTGCGCACAAGGTGCTGATTGACTCTCGTGCGGGCGGCAACATGTTTTACCTGCCCATCGAGAAGCTGCTGGAGAGGAGCGCGGGGCGCGAAGCAGAGCAGGGCACGGAAGCCCCCGCCAACGGCGCCCCGAAGGAGCAGGATTCCGTGACGGTCGAAGCCCGTGGGCGGGGAGAGCGCTGATGAGCTCGCGGCTGTTTCCGCTGTTCATCGGCGCCGGGGTGCTGCTGGTGCTCGCGGCGCTGTCGCTGTTCACGGTAAACGAAACGGAGTTCGCGATTCGCACCGAATTCGGCAAGATCGTGGGCATCGATTACACGCCCGGGCTGCACCTGAAGTGGCCGTGGGACGTGGTGACCAAATTCGACAGCCGCATTCTCTCGCAGTCCTACACCGGCGAGACTTTCCTCACCAACGACGGCCGTGGCCTGATCGTGGACTTCTACGTGAAGTGGCGCGTCAAGAATCCGTCGCTGTACTTCATGGCCACGGGTGGACTGGTTGATCTGGCGGGCGAGCGTCTGGCGGAGATCGTCAAGGACGGGATCAAGAGCGTGGTGGCGCAACGCACGCTGCAGCAGATCGTATCCGCCGAGCGTGCCGCGGTCACCGGTCAGATGTTTGGTCAGGCGAGCCGCAATGCGGCGGGACTGGGCGTGGACCTGGTGGACGTGCGCGTGCAGCGCATCGACCTCCCCGACGAGGTAGCGGCGCGCGTATACGAGAGCATGAAGCAGAGCTTCGCCAAGACCGCGAGCCGCCTGCGCGCGGAGGGCCAGAGCGCCAGCGCCGGCATCCGCGCCTCCGCTGAACGCCAGCGCACCGTGATCCTCGCGGATGCGGAGCGCGATGCGCTGCGCGTGCGTGGCGAAGGCGACGCGATCGCCACCCAGACGTACGCGCGTGCCTACTCGAAGAACCCCGAGTTCTACGCCTTCTATCGCAGCCTGCAGGCTTACGAGCGCTCGCTCGGCAAGGATGGCGACCTGCTGGTGGTGACGCCCGACGGGGATTTCTTTAAGTATCTGAAAGATCCGTCGAAAGCGGCTGCCCCGCGGCGTTAGTGCCCGAGCCGCCTGCGTGTCCCTGAGTTTAACGGACCTGCTCGCCGCGCTTGGGCTGTTTCTGGTGTTGGAAGGCATGGCCCCGTTTCTCAATCCCCAGGGCGTGAAGCGCGCGTTCGCCAGGCTCCTGGAGGTCCGCGACCGCGAGTTGCGGATTGCGGGCCTCGGCAGCATGCTCGTCGGCATCATCATCCTGTTTCTCGTGCGGTAGGGGTCAAGCGGCGTGGGGAAATTCGTCGTCATCATCGGCACCCAGTGGGGCGATGAAGGCAAGGGCAAGGTCGTCGATCTGCTCACCGAGCGTGCCGCGGCGGTGGCGCGCTTTCAGGGCGGGCACAACGCCGGCCACACGCTGGTCATCGACGGACGCAAGACCATCCTGTCGCTCATTCCCTCCGGGATCCTGCGCGAGCAGGTGCGCTGCTTCATCGGCAACGGCGTCGTGTTGTCGCTCGAGGCGCTGCTCAGCGAGAGCCACACGCTCAAGGAGCAGGGCGTGCCGGTGTTCGAGCGGCTGCGGATCTCGCCGCAATGTCCGCTCATCCTGCCGTCCCACATCGTTCTCGACCAGGCTCGCGAGCGCGCGCGCGGGCCCGATGCCATCGGCACCACCGGGCGCGGCATCGGCCCCGCCTACGAGGACAAGGCAGCGCGCCGAGCGGTGCGGGTCGCGGACCTGTTCCAGCGCGACCGCTTTGCCGCCAAGCTCGGCGCAATGCTCGATTTCCATAATTTCGTGCTGCAGCACTACTACCGCGCACCAGCGGTGGACTTCCAGAAGACCCTCGACGCGCAGCTGGCGATGGGCGAGCAGATCGCACCGCTGGTGACCGATGTAACGCGCGAGCTGCAGCAGCTGCGCGCTACGGATGCGAACGTGCTGTTCGAAGGCGCGCAGGGTGCGATGCTGGATGTGGATCTTGGGACCTATCCGTACGTGACCGCATCCAACACTACGGCGGGCTTTGCCAGCACCGGCACCGGCTTAGGTCCCCGGGTGTTCGATGGCGTGCTCGGTATCGTCAAGGCGTATACCACGCGGGTGGGTGCGGGTCCGTTCCCGACCGAGCTGTTCGACGAATACGGCGAGCACCTGTCGCGCGTCGGTCACGAGTTCGGCTCGGTCACCGGACGGCGGCGGCGCTGCGGCTGGTTCGACTCGGTGGCGCTCCGGCGTGCGATTGTGAACTCGAGCGTGTCGGGCCTGTGCATCACTAAGCTCGACGTGCTCGACGGACTCGACACCATTCGCATCTGCGTCGGTTACCGCATGAACGGCGAGGTCACCCCGGAGCCGCCCATGAGCGTCGAGGGTTACGCGGGCATCGAACCGGTGTACGAGGAGCTGCCCGGCTGGCCTGAGTCCACGGTCGGCGTTACCGCCTACCAGGGGCTGCCGCTCAATGCGCGCCGGTACCTTGAGCGCCTGCAGAGCCTGGTCAGCGTGCCTATCGACATGATTTCAACGGGACCGGAGCGCGAGCAAACCATCATGCTGCGGCACCCGTTGGGAGCGTAAACCTGACCGCATTCGTGAGCGCGCGCGCAGCGGCTGCGGCGCGGCTGGCATTGGCGCTGATCATTCTGCTGGCATGCGCTCTGGCAGCGGGCAGCTGGCGCGTGTATTCCAACACCTGGGACGAGCCGGAGCACCTGGCGGCCGGCATCGAGCTCCTCGACCGCGGCCAGTACGAATACGACACCGAGCATCCGCCGTTGGGGCGCGTGCTGCTGGCGCTCGGGCCGTATCTCGCCGGGGCGCGCTCATTCGGCACCCCGCCGCCGAACGGCACGCAGGAAGGCATCGATATCCTGTACTCCGGCGGCCATTACGCGCGCTATCTCACGCTTGCCCGGGCGGGCGTGCTGCCGTTTCTCGCGCTGCTGCTGTTTGCCACCTGGTTGTGGGCGCGGCGGTTGTTCAGGTCGCAGGGCGCGGCGCTCCTCAGCGTGTTGCTGCTCGTCTCGGTGCCGGCGGTTCTCGGACACGCAGCGCTGGCCAGCCTCGATGTGGCGGCGGCTGCGACCTGCCTGCTCGCGCTCTACACCCTGCAACTGTGGGTGGTGAGCGCGCGCCTGCGCGACGCGGCCCTGTTCGGACTCGCCGCCGGCTTGGCGGTCGGCACGAAATTCTCGGCCGTGCCTTTCATCGGCTTGGCGCTGCCGGCACTGGCGCTGGTGCAGACGAGTGTTGGATGGCGCCGGCATCCGCCCGGCGTGCCGCCCGACGCGGGCGCGCTCGCCGCGGACACGCCGGCCGCTAGCGCGCGCTCGCGGTTGCTCGGCCTGGCGCTCGCGCTGCTCGCCGCACTCTTGGTGATTGCCCTGGCATACGGTCCGCGCTCGTCCAACCCGGCAGGTGTTGCAGCGCGTTTCAATTGGGCGGTGTCCTACCTGCTGCAGGAACGGGGACTGGATCACGAGCTCGGTGTGCTGCTCTCGCATCTGTGGTTGCCGCGTGAGCTCAAGGATCTGGTCAACGGCATCGTGGCGGTGAAGGCTCACAACGACAGCGGTCACCTGTCGTATCTGCTGGGGCACGTGCGCGTGACCGGGTGGTGGTACTTCTACCTGGTGGCGCTCGCGGTCAAGACGCCCATCCCGCTGCTCGCCGCCGGACCTGTGGGCCTGGCGTGGCTGGCGCGGGACGGCTGGCGCAGCCGCAATTCCTGGGCGCTCGCGCCGGCGGTGCTCGTGGGTTTGATGCTCACATTCGCGAGCGCCTTCAGCCGCATCAACATCGGCATACGGCACGTGCTGGTGCTGTATCCATTTTTTGCGTTGGGCGCGGCGTATGTGACCGTGCGTACCTGGCGCTGGCTCGCCGCGTGGCGCAACCGGCGCCTGGCTGCGGGCGCGGTCGCAGTGATGCTCGCGCTGCTGGTGTGGCAGCTGAGCACGTTGTGGACGGCCTATCCGGACTACCTGCCTTACTTCAACGAGGCGGTGCCGCACCCGCGGCGCGTGTTGGTCGACTCGGATCTGGACTGGGGCCAGGATCTGCGCCGCCTGGAGCTGCGCGCTGCGCAGCTGCGGATTCCGCAGCTGAGCCTCGCGTACCGCGGCACGGCGGACCTGACCCGCGAGCCGTTGCCGCCGTTCGTGAGCCTCGCGGCGCGCCAGTCGACGAGTGGCTGGGTGGCGATCTCCGCGCTCGCGCGCACGCGAGATCCCGCCGACTACGCCTGGCTGGATGCTTACCGTCCCGTGGAGCGCATCGGCAAGTCGATCGATCTCTACTACATTCCCTGACGGGTCGGGCGCGTCAGGACGCCGGCGCCGCGCCGGAGGCACGCAGGCGCGCGATCCGCGCGAGCGGCGGCGGATGTGAATAGTAGAACGCGGCGTACACCGGATCCGGTGTCAGGGTGCTCGCGTTATCGCGATGCAGCTTGACGAGCGCGGTGGCGAGCTCGGCCGCGCTGGCATGGCGCGTGGCGAACGCGTCCGCCTCGAACTCATGCCGGCGCGACCACAGCGAGGCCAGCGGGGTGATGAAGAAAGTGAAGACCGGGACCACGAGCACGAACAGCAGCAGCGCGGCGTGCGTCGAGGGCACCGGGACACCGAGCGCCGCGTAGAAGCCTGCCTGCCCGGTCAACCAGCCGAGTACCGCCAGGCCCACGAAGGCGAGCGCGATCGACAGCAACAGCCGCTGGCGCACGTGCTTCAGGCGGAAATGGCCGAGCTCGTGCGCCAGCACCGCCTCGACTTCCGGGTGAGCAAGACGCTCGAGCAGCGTGTCGAAGAATACGATGCGCTTGTGCCGGCCGATGCCGGTGAAGTAGGCGTTGCCGTGGCTCGAGCGCCGCGAGTTGTCCACGACGAATACCCCCTTGGAGGCGAAGCCGCAGCGCATCAGCAGCGCTTCGATGCGTCGCCTGAGCGCCTGGTCTTCAAGCGGCGAGAAGCGGTTGAAGAGCGGTGCGATGAATGCCGGCCAGGCCCAGGCCATGAGGAACATGACGGCGAGCCACAGGCCCCACGCCCATACCCACCACCAGCGGCCGGCGCGTTCCATGAGCACCAGCGTCGCAATGAGCAGCGGACCGCCGAGCAACACGGCGAGCGCCAGACTCTTGCCCAGATCGGCGAGGAACAGGCCGGGCGTGGTGCGGTTGAAGCCGAAGCGTGTCTCCAGCCGGAAGGTGCGCCACACCGAGAACGGCAGGCTGGCGAGCTGGATGAGCAGTGCGACGGTGGCAATCACCAGGACCCCGAGCCAGGGTTGGGTCAAGCGGGTGTGGCGCCACAGGGCGTCCACCGCCGCGATGCCCCCACCGATCGTGAGCACCAGCGTGAGCGCCGCGTCGACGACGGCGCCGATGCGACCGAGGCGCACTTTGGCAAGGGTGTAGTCGGCTGCCTTGCCGTGTTCGTTCGCCGACACGCTGCCGGCGAACGGCCCGGGTACCTGATCACGGTGGCGGGCGACCGCCCTGGCCTGGCGCTGCGAGAGCCACAGCTCGATGGTCGTGCCCAGCAGCACTGCCAGGATGAAGAGGGGGGTCAGCCAGCGCATCGCCGCAGTGTACCTGCGGCGCGTGGGTCGCGGTCTGCCTACCTGGTCCTGGCGCGTTGCGCGCGGGGCCCCTTCAGGCGCGCAGAAGGCAACCGCTCCTGCGCCCGGCGGGCCGGCTTGCGTGCGCGGCGGGTGTCCGCGGCCGATGCCTTGCTCCCTGCCAGCTGAGTGAGCAGCAATCGCGCGGCGGATTCGAAGCGCGCCGGGTCACCATAAGCGCGTGCCACGAGCATTTCTCCTTCCAGCGCGCCCACCAGCATCCGGGCAGCCTCGTGCGGCGGCACGCGTACCGACAGACAACCCTCCCGGTTCCCCTGGATGAAACCTGAGCGTTGCACGCGAGCCGCCCTGCCTGCGGCTTAGGCGGCGTTAGCGGGCGACCCAACCGGAGCTGAGCAGGCTTGCGTCGAACTCCCGTGCCACGCGGGGATCGGGCCGGGCGAGCTTGCGCCTGACATCCGGGGAGGGCATCCGTGCCAGGATGTCGCGAATGACGTTGAGCCGTGTCTGGTGTTTGTCGTCGGCGCGAATCAGGATCCACGGCGCATCGGCATGATGGGTACGCAGCAACATGGTGTCGCGCGCACGGCTGTAGTCGTGCCAGTGGCGCTGCGCAGCTTCGTCAACCGGGCTGATCTTCCACTGCTTGAGTGGATCGCGGCGCCGCTCGCGCAAGCGGCGCGCCTGTTCCTTGCGGCTGATGTCCAGATAGTACTTGAGGACCGAGATCCCTGAGTGAACCAACATGCGCTCGAAGCGCGGCGCGGCTTTCAAGAACGCCTTGTGCTCCGCGCGGGTGCAGAACTTCATGACGTACTCCACGCCGGCGCGGTTGTACCAACTGCGATTGAAGAGCACGATTTCCTGGGCGGCGGGCAGATGCCTGACGTAGCGCTGGAAGTACCATTCGGTCTCTTCGCGGTCGCTCGGCTTGCCGGGAGCGACGATCCGCACTTCGCGCGGACTGAGATGCGCGGCGATGCGCTTTATCGTGCCGTCCTTGCCGGCGGCGTCCCGGCCCTCCAGGATCACCAGCAGCTTGCGGCCGCGGGCGATGACATGCCGGTGCAGTTTAACCAGCTCGATCTGCAGGCGGCGCAATTCCCGCGCATATTCCTTCTTGCCAAGCTTCCGTGTGGACTCGATCCGGCTACTCATTCTTGGTGCTCCGATTCGCCCGGCCGCACTCTTGTCGCATGCGCGGCGATGGTTCAGGCTTGCGGCTCCCGGAAAGGAGGCCCTTGATGACGAAGTCCAAGTCGCAACCTCGGGTGGTCATCTCGAACAACGGCCCCTACCTGGTCAGCGGCGGCGTGCCGCTCGCCAAGCAGACCATCGTCACCGACAGCGAGGGCGGATCGCAGCAGTGGCGCCAGGGCGACGCATTCCCCGCGCAGGAGTCGTACCAGCTCTGCCGGTGCGGCAAGTCGAAAGCTAAGCCGTTCTGCGACGGCACCCACAGCAAGATTGGCTTCGACGGCACCGAAACCGCCCCCCGTACAACGTATCGCGAACAGGCCAAGGTCCTGGAAGGACCCACCCTGGCGCTCACTGACGCGGAGTCGCTGTGCGCGGGCGCGCGTTTCTGCGATCCGAACGGACAGGTCTGGAACCAGGTCGAGCGTACCGACGAAGCCGGGCTGCGGACGACCTTCCTGCGGCAGGTCAACAACTGTCCGTCAGGACGCCTCGTGGCCTGGGATCGGGCGACCGGCAAGCCGATTGAGCATCCGCTGCCGGTCTCGATAGGACTCATCGAGGATCCGCTGGAAGGCGTGAGCGGTCCGCTGTGGTTGCGGGGCGGAATTGCAGTGGTTTCCGCCGACGGCTTCGCGTACGAGATTCGCAACCGCGTGACCTTATGCCGGTGCGGGGCATCCAGTAACAAGCCCTTCTGCGATGGCTCTCATGTCTCGAGCGGATTCCGTGACTGGACCTGAGCAGCACCGTCCCGGGGCGCGGGCGCCCACAGGTCAATGAGTCCTGCTGGCGGCCGCGCGCCATCCCAACCACAGCATCAGCGCGCCGAACACCAGCAGCACCAGCCCCCACCACAGGTTGACGTCGATACCGAGCGAGCGCTGATAAATCGCCGGATCGCTGAAGAATCCGAATCCCACGAGCAGGAA
The DNA here is from genome assembly GCA_041485725.1 of Steroidobacteraceae bacterium. Taxonomy (GTDB): domain Bacteria; phylum Pseudomonadota; class Gammaproteobacteria; order Steroidobacterales; family Steroidobacteraceae; genus 13-2-20CM-66-19. The sequence continues at coordinate 13,355 of JBGPKC010000028.1, read as the reverse complement.
CCCGAGGATGGTGAACATCATTCCGAGTGGTATGCGGATGTCGAGGCCCATGCTGAGGCTCCTTACCAGAAGAGCAGATTGAGGATCAGTGTCGCGGCGAGTACCCCCGCGCCGAGCACCGCCGGGCGCGCATACCACGCCTGATCCACCTCGCGCAGCCGGGGTGTGAGGGAGTAGACGAGGCCGACCAGGTCCTTCTCGGGGCGCGGCCGCGTGATCAGGCTCACCGCGATGGTCACGACAAAGCACACGCTGAATGCCCAGATCGCGGTCCAGAAGTTCTGTGCCATCTCGCTCGGATAGCCATGCAGCAACGTGAGCCAGCCGCCCTTGATGCCGGAGAGGCTCCCCCTGGGCAGGGTTAACGCGTGGTGCAACGCGGCCGCCCCCGTGCCCGACAGGAGACCGGCGAACGCGCCGTGGCCGGTGGCGCGCTTCCAGAACATTCCCAGCAGGAACGTCGCAAACAGCGGCGCATTCACGAAGGCGAACAGCAGCTGCAGCATATCCATGATGTTGTTGAAGTGGTTGGCGACGTAGGCCGCGGCCACGGACAGTGTGATCCCGAACACCGTCGCCACGCGTCCCATGTTGAGGTAGTGATGATCGCTGGCGCCGCGATGGATGTAGGCCTGGTAGATGTCATAGGTCCACACGGTATTGAAGGCCGTGATGTTGCCGGCCATCCCCGACATGAAGCTCGCCAGCAGCGCCGTGATCCCCAGGCCCAGCATGCCGTGAGGGAAGTAGTGGCTGAGCATCATGGGGATGGAAAGATCGTAGTTGAGCGTGCCGTCGGCCTTGTGGGGCAGGACGAAGCCGGTGGCGCCGGTGTGCACGCTCGAAGCGATGGCGATCATGCCCGGTACGATAACCAGGAACGGGAACAGCATCTTCGGCACGGCGGCAATCAGCGGCGTGCGGCGCGCGGCCGACATCGAATGCGCGGCCATGGCGCGCTGCACGACCAGGAAGTCCGTGCACCAGTAGCCGAACGACAGCACGAAGCCGAGTCCCATGACGACCCCGAACCACTCGACGCCCATGGGGTTCGAAGTCGCGTCGCCCATTTGGCTCCAGGTGCTGGACCACGCCTGCGGCGCAAAGCCCTGCGAGGTCGCGACGTGCGTGAGGCGCGCGCTGAGACCCTGCCAGCCGCCCAGATCCTTGAGCCCGAGAAATACCAGCGGCGCGAAGCCAAACACGATGAGAAAGAACTGCAGCACCTCGTTGTAAATGGCCGACGTGAGACCCCCGAGCAGGATGTAGGCCAGCACGACGGCCGCGGACAGCCACACGCTGGTGTCGAAGTCCCACCCCAGCAGCAGGTTCAGCAGCAGGCCCATGGCGTACATCGAGATGCCCGAGGAAAACACCGTCATGGTCGCGAAGGAGATCGCGTTCAGGCCGCGGGTCTTCTCGTCGAAGCGCAGCTTCAGGTACTCCGGCACCGAGCGCGCCTGTGAGCCGTAGTAGAACGGCATCATGAAGACGCCGAGAAACACCATGGCGGGAATGGCGCCCACCCAGTAGAAGTGGCTGGTCGCCATGCCGTACTTGGCGCCCGAGGCCGCCATGCCGATGACCTCCTGTGCGCCCAGATTGGCGGACAGGAAGGCGAGCCCGGCGACCCACGCCGGGATCGAGCGGCCGGAAAGAAAATAGTCCGTGCTGGTCTTCATGTAGCGCCGCAGCGTGTACCCGATGCCCAGCACGAACACGAAGTACACGCCCATGATGACCCAGTCGATCTCTCTTGGATGCAAGAGGCCCCCTCGGTTCTGGACCGGCGCTCAATGGCCTAGTGTAATGCGGCGCGAAACTCGGGGCGATCTGCGTTCCGGGTCGGGCATGCCAAGGCGAGTGTGCGGGTGTACGCTTCAGCCCGAGCTGCCATGCGAGCGCTCGGAAAGAACGCAGCCATGAGCATATACGACCAGGATCTGGACAAGAACCCTGCCAACTACGTGGCGCTGTCGCCGGTGAGCTTTGTGGAGCGCAGTGCCGAGGTGTTCGGCGATCTGCCGGCGGTGATTCATGGCAGGCGCCGCTACACCTGGCGCGACACGCGCGAACGCGCGGCGCGACTGGCGGCGGCATTGCGGGCCCTCGGGGTGGCGCGTGGCACCACGGTCAGCGCCATGCTGCCCAATACTCCCGAGATGATCGAGGCGCACTACGCGGTGCCGGCGCTGAATGCCGTGCTCCACCCGCTCAACACGCGACTGGACGCGGTGCTGCTCGCCTGGCAGATGCAGCACTGCGAGGCCGCGGTCCTGATCACCGACCGCGAGTTCGCGCCCGTCATCGAGGTGGCGCTGCGGATCCTGCGCAAACAGCATGGCCGTGCACCCATCGTCATCGACGTGTGCGACAGCGAGTACGCCGGGGGCGGTGCACTCCTCGGTGCATGCGAGTACGAAGCGCTGCTCGCCCGGCATGAGCCGCTGCGGCAGCTCGAGGGTCCGCGGGACGAATGGGACGCCATCGCCGTGTCCTACACCTCGGGCACTACCGGCAACCCCAAGGGCGTGGTCACCCACCACCGCGGAGCCTATCTCAACGCGGTGTGCAACGCTGCCACCTGGAGCATGCCGCATTTCCCGACGTACCTGTGGACGTTGCCGATGTTCCACTGCAACGGCTGGTGCTTCCCGTGGACGGTGGCGATGCTCGCCGGCACGCACGTGTGTCTGCGTAAGGTGGAGACCCGGGCAATTCTTGAAGCCATGCGCGTGCATGGTGTGGATCACTACTGTGCCGCCCCCATCGTGCACAACCTGTTGATCAACGCGCCAGCCGCGCTGCGGGAGGGCATCACGCAGCGGGTGCGCGGCATGGTGGCGGGAGCCGCGCCGCCGGCAGCGATGATCGAGGGCATGGCGAGGATCGGTTTCGACCTCACCCATGCGTATGGACTCACCGAGGTCTACGGTCCTGCGGCGGTCGCTGCCAAGCGCGAGCAGTGGGCGGCGACGAGCCTGTCGGAACAGGCGAGGCTCAACGGCCGCCAGGGCGTGCGCTACGTATTGCAGGAGGGAATGACGGTGCTCGAGCCCGAGACGATGACCGAGGTGCCCGCCGACGCGCAGACGCTCGGTGAGGTCATGTTCCGCGGCAACATCGTGATGAAGGGCTACCTGAAGAATCCGGCCGCAACCGCCCAGGCCTTCGCCGGCGGCTGGTTCCACACCGGGGATCTCGCGGTGCTGGAGCCGGACCGCTACGTGAAGATCAGGGACCGCAGCAAGGATGTGATCATCTCCGGCGGCGAGAACATCAGCTCTCTCGAGGTGGAAGATGCGCTCTACCGCCACCCCGCGGTGATGGCCTGCGCGGTGGTCGCGCGGCCCGATCCGAAATGGGGCGAGACCCCGCTCGCTTACGTCGAGCTCAAGAGCGGTGTCACGGCCAGCGCCGCCGAGCTCATCGGGCACTGCCGCACCCTGCTGGCGGCCTACAAGGTGCCGCGCGAGGTGCGCTTCGAGGAGATCCCGAAGACCTCCACCGGCAAGATCCAGAAGTTCGTGTTGCGCGAGCGGGCGAGATCGGCCAGTGCGATCGAATGAGGAGACGACCATGGCGATTGCCGCTGAGACGACCATGACGACTGCGGCCGATCCGCTGGTGAGGCGCGAGCAGGACGCGCGCGGTGTGCTCACGCTGACGCTCAATCGCCCGCAGGCCTTCAACGCCCTGTCCGAGGCGATGCTGGACGCGCTGCAGCGCGAGCTCGATGTGAGCGCGAGTGATGAATCGGTGCGTGTCGTGGTACTCGCGGCGGAAGGCAAGGCGTTCTGCGCCGGCCACGACCTCAAGGAGATGCGCGCGCAGCCCTCGCTCGAGTACTACCAGGGACTGTTCGCGCAGTGCACGCGCATGATGCTCACCCTGCGGCGCCTGCCGGTGCCGGTGATCGCGCGCGTGCAGGGTATCGCCACCGCCGCGGGGTGCCAGCTGGTGGCGCAGTGCGACCTGGCGGTCGCCTCCAGCGCCGCCAGGTTCGCGGTCAGTGGCGTCAACCTGGGGCTCTTCTGCTCGACGCCGAGCGTGCCGCTGTCGCGCAATGTTGCGCGCAAGCAGGCGTTCGAAATGCTGGTGACGGGCGAGTTCATCGACGCCGCGCAGGCGCAGGCGCGCGGACTCGTGAACCGGGTGGTCGAGCCGGCGCGCCTGGACGCCGAAATCGAGGCGCTGGCGGCGAGCATCGTCGCCAAGCCGCGCGCGGTGGTGGCGATGGGCAAGGAGTTGTTCTACCGGCAGGGGGAGCTCGGCATGGAGGCGGCGTACGATGTGGCGGGCGAGACCATGGCCTGCAACATGATGGACGCAGCGGCGCTGGAAGGCGTGCAGGCGTTCATCGAGAAGCGCAAGCCGCGCTGGTGATCCGCAAGGCTCCGCGCCGACCGTACGCTGCGGTGGCGGATTCCGGCGCGACGATCCGAGAAGCTTTCGCGGCGAGCGGAGCTCCGGACCGTGGGCACCACCCTATGATGCTCTGGTGCCCGGGCGAGCGCGCATGGCGATCGACTTCACGCTGAATCAGCAGCGCTCCAGCTATAGCGGCGATCCCGCCATGCCGCTGCTGTGGTACCTGCGCGATCACGCGCGCCTCACCGGCACGAAGTTCGGCTGTGGCATCGGTTACTGCGGAGCGTGCACGGTCCACATTGATGGCGCGGCCGCGCGCTCCTGCGTCACTCCCATGTCGCGGCTGGCGGGGCGCGCCGTCACCACCATCGAGGGGCTCGCGCGGGGCGGCCAACTGCACCCGGTCCAGCAGGCCTGGATAGACGAAGACGTTCCCCAGTGCGGCTATTGTCAGGCCGGCCAGATCATGGCAGCGGTCGACCTGTTGGCCCGTAAGCCCCAACCCAGCGACGCCGACCTCGCCACCCTGACGAACCTGTGCCGCTGCGGCACCTATCCGCGCATCCGCAGGGCGATTCGTCGTGCGGCGGCGCAGTTGCAGGGCGAGCGGCGGTGAGCGCCCTGCGCAGCGCCGGCCCGCTTTCGCGCCGCGATTTTCTCAGCGTGTCAATGACCGCCGCCGGCGCACTGATGGTGTCGTTGAACTGGCCGCGGGCGGCACGAGCGCAACCGGTCGGGAGCCAGTCGCTCGGCGCCTTCGTTCGCATCGAGACGGATGGTCGCATAGTGGTCGGCGCACGGGGTTGCGAGATCGGGCAGGGCGTCAAGACGTCGCTCCCCATGCTGATCGCGGAGGAACTGGATGTTCCCTGGTCGGCGGTCACCGTGGAGCAACTCCCGTACGGCCTCGTCGCCAGTCACGACCCGGCGGGCTTCACCTCGCGATACGGTCCGCAGGGTGCGGGCGGGAGCACCAACATTCCGGACGGGTGGAAAGATCTGCGGCAGGCCGGGGCGCGGGTGCGGTGGCTGCTGGTGCAGGCGGCTGCCCAGACCTGGCAGCAACCAGCCGATCAGCTTCAGACGCGCGACGCGCAGGTGTTGCATCCGGATGGGCGCAGATTGAGCTACGCGCAGCTCGCGACCCGCGCCGCCACGCTCACCGCTGCGCCTGCGGACCTGCCTCTGAAGCCCAAGGCCGCGTATCGAATCATCGGCCAACCCATCAGAGTGACCGACGCACGCGAGATCGTCACCGGTGCAGCGGCCTACGGGATCGACGCGGTAATTCCCGGTGCCCTGACGGCGGTGATCGCGCGTTGCCCGTATTTCGGTGGCGCCGTCGCGCAGCTCGACGACTCGCAGGCGCGCCGGGTTGCAGGGGTACGGCAGGTCTTCAGGATCCCCGGGCCGCAACCCGGCGCTGCACTGGATCGAAACCTCGCGGCAGGTGTGGCGGTGGTGGCGGATGATTTCTGGTCGGCGCGCAAGGGTCGCGAAGCGCTGCGCATCACCTGGACTCCGGGACCCGGCGCACAGGATTCATCCGCCGCGCTCGAGCGCCGCGCGGCCGCGGCTCTGGCGACTCGGGGAAAGATCGCGCGCCAGGATGGTGACCTCGAGGCAGCGCGCAAAGCGGCGGCCCGTGTCGTGGAAGCGGTGTATGTCATGCCCTTGCTCGCGCATGCGACCATGGAGCCGCCGAACGCGCTCATCGACCTGCGGCCGAAGCAGGCGCTGCTCGTGGCCTCGCTGCAAAGCCCCGGCGGCGCGTCCCGCATGATCAGCGCGATGACCGGGATTGCCCGCCCGGACATCGAGATCCGGCTACGCCGTGTGGGTGGGGGGTTTGGCCGGGGGTTGCAGAACGACTTCGTCGCGGAAGCGGTGCTCGTGGCTCAGGCGGCCAAGGCGCCGGTGAAAGTCGTCTGGACGCGCGAGGATGATTTGCAGAACGATTTCTATCGGCCGTTCGGCCTGCATCAATTGACGGCGACGCTCGATGCGCAGGGTCGGGTCAGCAGCTGGGCGCATCGGGTAGCCGCCACGCCGCGCAAGTATCGGGCGGCGGGCATGGAGGAGGAGTCCGATTGGATCGGCTGCGCTGATCCCGATGGCTTCCCGGCCGGCTGCGTCGCGAACTACCTGTCGGAGTTTCTGCCGGTCGAATTCAGCCTGGCGCGGGGCTGGTTGCGTGGGCCACTGCCGACGTTCTCGGCGTTTGCGGTGCAGAGTTTCGTGGACGAGCTCGCGATCGCCGCCCGTGCGGATCCTTTAGCGCTGCGGCTCGAGCTGCTGGGCGCGCCGCGCGAGCTCGCGTACCGGGACCATGGCGGACCGAAACTGCATACTGGACGTCTCGCAGGCGTGTTGAGGCGCGCGGCGCAGGAGATCGGCTACGGGCGCAGGCTGTCCCCGGGGCACGGGATCGGCCTGGCAAGTCATTTCACCCATGGCGGGTATGCCGCGCATGCGTTCGAAGTAGCCGTGTCGGAAGCGGGCGAGCTGCAGGTGGTCCGGTGCGTCTGTGCCGTGGACGTCGGCGAGATCGTCAACCCACTCGGGGTCGAAGCGCAGATGATGGGGGCGACCATCGACGGACTCTCGACCGCCCTCAATCTGCAGATCACGGTGAAGGATGGGCGCATCGAACAGTCTAACTTTCCCGACTATCCGTTGCTGCGCATGGCGGCGGCACCGGAGGTCGAAGTGCAGCTCGTCGGCTCTGAATTCCCACCGTCCGGAGCCGGGGAGATGGGAATGCCCACGGTCGCCCCCGCGCTGGTCAACGCCATTTTTGCCGCGAGCGGCAAACGGATCCGCCGTCTTCCGATCGGCGATCAACTCAAGGGGTCGCGAACGGCCGACGCACGTCCATGTGCTCGGTCACCGCCGGCATCGGATACTTGAGGCCGCTGGCGCAATTGAACAGGACCACCCGCTCGGTCGCCCGTAGCTTGCCGCTTGCGGCCGCGCGCAGGTACGCGGCGTAGGTCGCCGCGCCCTCGGGGCTGAGGAGCAGGCCATCCTGCGATCCCACGTGCTGCCGGGCGGACTCGATGGCCGAATCCGGCACCGCCAGCGCGAAGCCGCCGCTGTCGCGCAGCGCGCGCAGGATCAGGAAATCGCCCAGCGCCGCGGGGACGCGGATACCCGCGGCGATGGTGCGGGGATTCTCCCAGGGCGTCGCCGCGTCTGCTCCGGCCTCGAATGCGCGCACGATCGGCGCGCAGCCGGTGGATTGAACCGCGACCAGACGCGGCAGCGGCCCTGAAATCCACCCCAAGGCGAGCAGTTCCTGCCACGCCTTCCACATGCCGATCAGGCCGGTGCCGCCACCGGTTGGGTAGAACACAACATCCGGCAGGCGCCACTCCATCTGCGCTGCCAACTCCAGTCCCATGGTCTTCTTGCCTTCGATCCGATACGGCTCCTTCAGCGTCGACATGTCGAACCAGCCGAACTGCGGTTTGCCCAACTCCACCAGCCGGGCGCAATCGTTGATCAGGCCGTTGACACGCCACACCGCCGCGCCCTGCAGGGCGATCTCGCTGAGGTTGATTTCGGGGGTGTCGTCCGGGCAGAAGCAGTAAGCCTCGATGCCGGCGCGCGCGGCATAGGCGGCGAGCGCCGCGCCGGCGTTGCCATTGGTCGGAATCGCAATGCGCCGCACGCCGTGCGCCTTCGCCATCGATACCGCAACACACAGGCCGCGTGCCTTGAACGAACCGGTGGGCAGGCGACCCTCGTCCTTGACCATGGGAGGCATGAAGCCGGCGGGTCGTCGGCTGTTGGACAGGGACACCAGCGGTGTTTCCACTTCACCCAGACTCACGATGTGAGCAGGGTCCGCCACCGGCAGCAGTTCGCGCCACTTCCACAGGCCCGCCGGCCGTGCCGCGATCTCTTCCCGTGGCAGCGTGCGCCTCAGGGCATCCAGGTCATAGCGCGCCAGCAGAGGCTTGTTGGCCGCCGACAGACCGTGGAGCCTCGCGATGTCGTACGTTTGCGCGCTGACACTGCACTCCAGGTGCGTCGCATACGAATAGCGCACGGGGGCTCCTCGAGTCAGGCACGGCGGTCCTGATCGCTTGCTTTGTGATACAAGGGCGCGATGACGCAGGAGCCGCCGCGCACCTCGCAGCCGGAACTGGTCCGCGCAATTGGCCGCTGGAGCATGGTAGCACTCGCGGTCAACAGCATTCTCGGCAGCGGCATCTTCGGGTTGCCCGCGGTGATTGCGGGACTGCTCGGGAGCGCGAGTCCCGCGGCCGTGCTGATCGCAGGCGCCGGCATGGCCGTCATTATCGCCTGCTACGCCGAGGTTGCGTCCCAGTTCACCGAGACCGGCGGCACCTATCTATATGTGCGCCACATATTCGGAAAGTTCGCCGGGTTGCAGGTGGGTTGGCTGATGCTGCTCAGCCGCCTGACGGCCTGCGCCGCCGGGGTGAATCTGCTCGTCGTGTACCTGGGGGAATTCTGGCCGGCGGCGACCCAGCCGCTGCCGAGACTGTCGGTCATCACTTTGTTTCTCGGGACCCTGGCGGCGGTGAACTATCGCGGCGTGGGGGCGGGCACGCTGGTCAATAATACGACAGTGGTGGCGAAGCTGCTGGCGCTGGGGCTGGTTTGCGTGGCCGGAGTGCTCTACCTGTCGGTCCATCCGCGAGTTGCGGCGACGCCGGTGGCCGCATCTGTGGATGGCTGGCTGCAGGCGATGCTGCTGCTGCTGTTTGCCTACGGCGGCTATGAGGCCGCGCTCAACCCGATGGGCGAGGCGCGCGATCCACGACGGGATGCGGCCTTCGCCTTGTTCGTGGCACTCCTTATTCTTATTGCGCTGTATACGCTCCTGCAGCTCATCGTGGTCGGCGTGCTCGCGGACGCCGCCGGCAGCGCCCGTCCGCTGGCCGATGCTGCCCGGGTGCTGATGGGCCCTGCAGGAGCCGCGCTCATTTCCGCCGGAGCACTGATTTCGGTTTACGGCTACATCAGCGCGAACATGCTGACCGGGCCGCGCGGGATCTTCGCGCTCGCCGAACGGGGCGAATTTCCGGCCTGGTTCGCCACCGTACACCAGCGATTCCGCACGCCACACTGTTCGATCGTGGTATTTGCGCTGCTGCTGTGGGCTTTCTCGCAGTTCGCGAGCTTTTCCTGGAACGTCACGCTCTCGGCCGTGGCACGGCTGTTCTTCTACGCCCTGGTGTGCCTCGCGGTTCCGGCTCTGCGCCGCATGCAACCCGCAGCCGCCGCATTGCGCCTTCCAGGCGGTGTGATCCTTCCCATCCTGGGCGTAGCGATCTGCGCCGTACTCCTCACGCGGGTGGATTTCAGCAAATCGCTCATCCTTCTCGCCACGGTCGGCGCCGCGTGTGCGAATTGGTTCGTGGTCAGGGGTCGGAGGCGGGCGCCTACAATTCTCTCGCCAAAGGCGTAACCTTAGGTCACTCCGTGAAACCGTTCATCGTCAACCGGCATGGCAGTCTGGTGCTGCCTTCGAACTTCCTTCCCGAAATTGACTTTTCCCGGCTCAATACGCTCGAACAGTTCGCGGCGGTGGTGAGGCGCGACTTCGAGCTAAAGGCGCCGGTCGGTCCCGACCTGATACAACGGGTCGAATCGCGCACCTACCAGAGCCGCTACGATCTGCTGCGCGACCTCGGATTGCACCTGTTCTGGATGAACCGCTACGCCATCACGATGTATGAAAAGCGCCCGGTGGCGTGGCGCCACGTTCCGAAGAAGCGCGACGACCTGTTCATTCCCCTCGTCAAGCCCTGGCCCGACGGTGCGCGCAAGGTAGCCGCGGTGCAGGCGGAGTTCAACCGCTTGCCGGCGATGTGGAATGCCGACGCTGAATATCGGATCTTTGCCCGGCTGTTCGACGTGTACAGCAACCGCCGCCACCACGCGACCGAGCTGCCGGCCATCAAGCCGACGGTCGCTGAGATCATGCAGGATCCGTCCAATCTCACTTTCCATATCGCCCTGTACGATCCGGATTTCAGCACCTTCTCGTTCGAAGACATCGTCGATTGCCACGAGGAGGTTCCCGAGCTCGAGGCGCTGATGCGCTGGGCCATGGTGCTGTACAACCAGTACCCATGGCACCGTCAACACACCCGTCTCATCGAAGTGGGCAAGATCCGCGACGACGACGTGATCGCGGTCTTCTATCCGCGCAATCGGGAAGTCCTGCAGTTCATCCGCCGCGTCAAATCCGGGCATCGGCGGGGATCACACACGCCCAGTCCCGCGCCGCAGGCGAAACCGCCGACGCGCGCCTTTGTGGCGCTGCATGTCGGCCGGCAATGCAGCGTGCAACCGCGACTCGAAGCGCTTGCCGCCGTGAAAGGCGAAGTCCGTTGCACCAATGAGGACCTGGTGCGCAACGCCGCCTATAACTGGTCACCGATGTCCGCACAAGAGATCGTCGACAAGACCGGCATCGAATGCCGCCTGTATACGGAGCGCAGCCTCGAGGACATATCGCTGCAGGCTGCGCGCCGCGCGCTCGCGCACGCCGGCAGAGAGCCGGACGAGATCGGCGCGGTGATCTGCTGCACATGCACCAGCACCCGGCTGATACCGTCGATCGCCACCTGGATCTCCGGCCAGCTCGGCATGCTGCAGACGTATGCGGCTTTCGATCTGGTCGCGGCGTGCGCCGGGATGGTGTACGGGCTGGCGGAATGCGTGCGGCTGCTGCAGGAAGTGAACCGTCCGGTGGTGCTGGTGTGCGCCGAGAAGTTCTCCGACAAGATCGGCAGCGTGCGCCCTTCGCGCATGATCTTCGGCGATGGCGCGGCGGCGCTGGTCATCGGTCCGGCACCGTCCGGGGCACCTGCGGACATCGACCTGATACAGACCTACGCCAGTGGCCCGTTCAGCGAGGTCAACTCGATCATCTGGCCGAATCCCGAGTTCGACAACAGCATTACGGTTTACGGGCCGGAGGTGCAGTCGCTGGTGCGCCGCTACCTGACACAGATGATGCGGGAACTGTCCGAGGCGCGCGCTCCGGAGGATCCCGCGCGCTCGCTCCTGGATACGATCGACCTGGTGGTGCCGCACCAGGCCAACCGCACCATGGTCACGAAGCTGGCGGGCGCCGTGGGGCTGGCACCGCAGCGGCTGTATTTCAACATCCACAAGGTCGGCAACACTTCCGCAGCCAGCATACCGATCGCGGTGTCGGACGCCGTGGCCGAAGGGGTGATCCAGCGGCCGGCGCGCATTTTTGCGCCTGGCTTCGGCGCCGGAGCGGTCGCGGGTTACGCCGTCATGCGCATCGACCCGCGCATCGTGGCTCACGAGCAGGCCGGGGATGCCGTGCTGCTGAGCACTGCGGGGCGCGCGGACGAGGGCTCATCGAAGGAGGACGTGCAGGCGGCGTTCGGCGGCTGAAGGCTACAACCAGGCGGGTCGCGTGCCGGCGTGCCGGTCGCGCGAGGCATCGCACGGCGTCGCCGGCGTCGCGGCGAGCGGCTTTCTGAATTTCAGGATCACCTGGTCGGTTTGTCCGCGAACCGCCGCATCGAACACGCGCAGCTGGTGTGTGTCGTGCGGATTGCGCAGCACATCGCTGTGCGCTTCGAGCCGGAAGCCCGCCGCTTTTGCGCGCCGGATGATGACTTCGGGGTCTATGCGATGCAGCGTTTCGGTGTCACGCACCTCTGATCCGTCTTGCGCAACGTGGTCGATCACCAGCAGCTCGCCACCGGGCTTGAGCGCGTCGAACAGCGCCTGCGTGACCTGCGGCACGTCGGCCGGCCCCATGAAGGAATCGTACAGGTCGTGGAAATTGAGCGACGTCCAGATGAGGTCGACCGGCTCGGGCGGCCGGAACCGGCCCACCGGCCCCGTCATGACGCTCACGTTGGCGTAGCTGCGGTCGTGCTCGACGGCACGGGTCCCGGCGGTCTCCTCGGGCGCGCAGTTCTTCAGTTGCTCCTCGGGCAGGAAGGCGTACACATGTCCGCTGTTGCCGACGATGCGGCTGAATAGCCGTGTGAAGTAAGCTCCTCCTGACATGAAATCCGCCACCCGGTCCCCGGGCCTTACGCCTGCGAATGCCAGCACCTCGGCCGGCTGACGCTGCGCGTCGCGCGCTACCTGTGCCGGCGGGCGGGCAGGATCCGCGATCGCGGTTGCCACGTAGTCCGGAACCACACCCGCGGCATGCCCGGGAATGGGCCCCAGCGCTGTCAACACCGCCAGCAGCACGCTGGCGCAGCTGATCACACGAGTCATGTTGCATTTCTCCCGCGGGCGCCATGCCCTTGCAGTCGTGCCACTCTACGACTTAAAGTACGCTTTAAGTCAAGCGGCGGGAGCGGAAGATGCGCGAGCTTTCGATCGGTGAGGTCGCGCGGGAGGCGGGGCTGGCGGCCTCGGCGCTGCGATACTATGAAAAGGCGGGCTTGCTGCCGGCGCCCCCCCGCAGATCCAGGCAGCGCCGCTACACCGAGGCGGTGTTCGGGCGGATCTATCTCATCAGGCTCGCGCTCGAAGCGGGCTTCACGATCGGCGAGACCCGGCTGTTCCTGTCCGGCTTTTCCGAGCAGACGCCACCGGCGGCGCGCTGGCGTGCCCTGGCCGCGCGCAAGCTGGAAGAAGTCAACGCCCTGATGGACCGGGCACAGCGGATGAAGTTACTCCTGGAGACGAGCTTCCAGTGCCGTTGCCCGCGCCTGGAGGACTGCGAGCAGTTCCTGCGCTCGGCGAAGCGCAAGCAGGGCTCATCGTGCTGAGGCAGCGGCGGCCCGCGGGCCGCCGCTGTGGATCACGCACAGGCGCGGCGGACATCCTGCCGCCGCGCCCCAATCCCGCTCAGAACTTGTAATTCAATCCCGTCGAGAAGCCCATCAGGCGGCAACCGCCCCAGGTCGTGGGGCCCGCCGAACTGCCGTCGGTAAAGACGGTGTGGGTACCGTCGTGACAGTCGGTCGTGAGCCCGCGGCCACCGGCACCGATGT
>JBGPKC010000027.1:0-38261 GCA_041485725.1 Steroidobacteraceae bacterium | reverse complement strand
TGCCCGTGCGCGGTATCCACGACCACCAGGTCGACACCCGCTTCAGTGAGGGCCGCGACCCGATCGAGGGTATCAGGCGTGGTACCGACCGCCGCGCCGACGCGCAGGCGGCCGCCGTCGTCCTTGCAGGCGCGCGGAAACTCGTTGGCCTTCTGGAAGTCCTTCACGGTGATCATGCCAACCAGCTCGTGGTCGCCGTTCACCACCAGGAGCTTTTCGATGCGGTGCTTGTGCAGCAGCGCCAGCACCTGGTCCTTGGGCGCGTCCTCGCGCACCGTCACCAGGCGTTCCTTGGGCGTCATGACTGAGGAGACGGGAGCCTCGAGCTTGTCCTCGAAGCGCAGATCGCGATGTGTGACGATCCCGACCGCCTTCTTGCCGACCACAACCGGCACGCCGGAGATGCCGCGCGAGCGCGTCAGGTCCAGCACCTCGCGGATGCTCATGTTGGGGGAAACGGTGATCGGGTCCTTGATGACGCCGCTCTCGAACTTCTTTACCCGGCCGACCTCACGCGCCTGGGCCTCGATGGTCATGCTCTTGTGGATGATGCCGACGCCGCCTTCCTGGGCGATGGTGATGGCGAGGCGCGCTTCGGTGACGGTGTCCATGGCCGCGGACATGAGCGGCACATTCAGGCGGATACGGCGCGTGACGCGGGTGGAGAGATCGACCTCGCGTGGCAGAATTTCCGAGTAGGCCGGAACCAGGAGGACGTCGTCGAAGGTGAGAGCTTCTTCGAGAATGCGCATGCGCAATTATATGCGCTCGGCCCGCGCCGGTAAACCTCGTGCTAAGGTACTTTATGCCCGTAAATCCTGACGACCGCGCCCGGGCCGAGCCTGTCCGGGACGTGTACAGCGTGACCCGTCTGAACCGCGAGGTGCGCGTGCTCCTCGAGCGCGGGCTCGGTGTGCTGTGGGTGGAGGGGGAGCTGTCGAACTTCTCGCAACCATCTTCCGGCCACTGGTACTTCTCCCTCAAGGACCGGGACGCGCAGCTGCGCTGTGCCATGTTCCGGATGAAGAACTCGCTCGTCGGCTTCACGCCCCGCGCCGGCGCGCAGGTGCTGGTGCGCGGCCGCATCAGCGTGTACGAGGCGCGCGGGGAGTACCAGCTCATCGTCGAACACCTGGAGGAGGCGGGTATCGGCGCGCTGCGGCGCGAGTTCGAGCGCCTGAAAGCGAAGCTGGCAGCCGAAGGTCTGTTTGCGCTCGAGTGCAAACGAAGTCTGCCGCGGTTTCCACAGCGTATCGGCGTGATCACCTCGCCATCCGGGGCCGCATTGCGCGACATTCTGCATATCCTCGCGCGGCGTTATCCGCCCGCAAGGGTCCTCATCTATCCGGCGGCGGTGCAGGGGGCGGCCGCCGTGCCGGCGCTGGTCGCGGCGCTGCAGACCGCCTCGGCGCGCGCCGAGTGCGAGGTGCTGATCCTCGCCCGCGGCGGCGGCTCGCTCGAGGATCTGTGGGCGTTCAACGACGAACGGGTCGCGCGCGCCATACGCGCGTGCCGCCTGCCCGTGGTCTCGGGGGTCGGGCACGAGATCGACTTCACCATCGCGGACCTCGCGGCCGATGCGCGCGCCCCCACCCCCTCGGGGGCCGCGGAGCTGGTGGTGCCGGATCGCAGCGCGTGTCTCGAGGTCCTGGCGCGCACCGCGCTGCGCCTGGGCGCGGGTATGCGCCGCGAGCTGCGCGCGAATGGCGCGCGCTTCGAGAGCACCGAGCGGCGCCTGAAGCTCGCGCATCCGGGGGCACGGTTGCAGCAGCAGATGCAGCGTCTCGATGACCTCGCGCAGCGCCTCAGCGGGGCGGCGCGCGCCGGCCTGCACCGTGATCAGATGCGCGTCGCGCAGAGCATCACGCGTCTGGTGCGCCGCTCGCCGGACCATGTCGTGCGGGAATATCGCGCGCGGCACCAGGGTGTCGAGGCTCGGCTCGACCACGCCGCAAAGGAATGCCTGTCGCGCGCGCAGCACCGCCTGGCTCTGGCGCAGCGCGCACTCAACGCCGTCAGCCCGCTCGCGACGCTGACGCGCGGCTTCGCCATCGTGACGCGCGTCGCGGGCGGTACTCTGCTCACTGACGCCGCCGCGGTGCTGGCCGGGGAGGAGATCGAGGCGCGTCTCGCCCGCGGCAGCCTCAGGGCGCGCGTCACCGCTCGGAATCAGGAAGGCTAGCGTGCCAGGCGCGGGCACACAGTTGGCGCAGGGCGCACGGCGTGCGCTGCGGCGCGCCGCACGCCGGGTCGTGCTGGCGCTGCTGTCGGGCGCCTTCGTTACCAGCGGGGCGGCGGTGCCGGACTTGCCCGCCGCTCTCGACTCGCCCGCGGCGCCGCTGTTGCCGCAGCAGGAGCTCGTCCCAGGCGGCGTCGCCCTGGTGACCCTCGACGCACCCGACGGGCGGGCGCCGCGGGCCACCTTCGGCGAGCAGCGGGTGCTGGTGGTGCGGGTGCAGGGCAAATGGCTCGCCGTGGTGGGCATCCCTCTGTCACAGGCCCCTGGCCATGCGCAGCTGCGGGTTCATGAGGGCACAGCGGCGGACGACACCGCGGTGGACTTCGAAGTCACCGACAAGCAGTACAGTGTGCAGCGTCTCACGGTCGCACCGCGCCAGGTGAACCTGTCGGCGAAGGATCTGGCGCGCGTCAGCCGCGAGCGGCCGCGCATTCTGCGGGCCGTCGGCACGTTCTCGGAAAGTGCGCCGGCGACTCTCAGGCTCGTGCAGCCGGTCCCCGGCATCCGCTCGAGCTCCTACGGCTCACGCCGCATATTCAACGACGAGGCGCGCAGTCCCCACAGCGGCATGGACATTGCCGCGGCGACCGGGACGCCGGTCGTGGCCGCAGCGGACGGCCGCGTGCTCGACACCGGCCGTTATTTCTTCAACGGCAACACGGTGTTCCTCGATCACGGTGCGGGCCTCGTCTCCATGTACTGTCACCTGAGCGCCATCGCAGTGAAGCCGGGCGAGCAGGTCAAGGCGGGCGCGCTCATCGGCAAGGTGGGATCCACCGGGCGCGCGACCGGGCCGCATCTGCACTTCGGGGTGGCGCTGAATGCCACGTTCGTCGATCCGGCGTTGTTCATGGCGCCGCTCGCCCCGCCCACGGACGCCTCACATGACGGGTCCGGCTGACGGCGCTTTCATGCGCATCGCGCTCGGGCACGCGGCCGCCGCCGGCCAGGGGGGCGAAGTGCCCGTGGGCGCCGTGCTGGTGCGCGGCACGGACATCATCGCCACGGGCGCAAATAAGCCGATCGCGAGCCACGATCCGACCGCGCACGCGGAGATCCAGGCGCTGCGCGCCGGCGGGCAGGCCCTGGGCAGCTATCGGCTCAACGACACTACGCTGTACGTGACGCTCGAGCCGTGCGTCATGTGCGCCTCCGCCATCGTGCACGCGCGCGTTCGCCGGCTGGTGTTCGGCGCGTGGGATGCGCGCGCCGGCGGGGCCGGCAGCATCACCAACGTGTTCACGCTGGCGGGACTCAATCATCGCGTGGATGTCTTCGGCGGCGTGCTCATGGACGACTGCGCGCGCCTGCTGCAGGAGTTTTTCCTGCAACGGCGCGAGTGACCCGGTGCGCCAGCGCCGCGCCCCGGGCGCGCGTGTGTGCAAGAAAGCCTCAGGCTCCGGGAGTCGCGTGGCTGGAGGTGTCCGGTGCCGGCACGCCCGGCGCGCTGGGTGCGTGGGTGACCGTCGCGCCCTGGGACACGGCTTCTCCGGGCTGCCACTCCAGCAGCGTGAGGTAGCGCTGGATGCGATCGACGAACTGCACCGGTTCCCAGCCGCGGGCGTAACCGCGCCTGGCGCGCGCGTACCAGCGCTCCTGCGCGAGCAGCGGCAGGCGCGCACGCACCTCTGCCCAGGAGTCGGGATTCTTACCGAACGCCTGGGTGAGGATGCGCGCGTCCTCCAGGTGCCCGAAGCCCACGTTGTAGGCGGCGACCGTGAGCCAGGTGCGGTCGGGCTCCGGAATGCGGTCCGGGATCATGGCGCGCACCTGAGCGAGATAGCGCGCGCCGGCGAAAATGCTCTGCTGGGGGTTGCTGCGGTCCTTGATGCCCATGGCGCGTGCGGTGTCCGCGGTGAGCATCATCACCCCGAGGGCTCCGTCGCCGGATTCGGCGCGCGCCTCCCATTTCGATTCCTGGTAACCGATCGCGGCCAGCAGGCGCCAGTCGGTGCCCGACTGCACGGCCGCCTGCTCGAACCACGAACGGTAAGCGGGAAGCCGGTCGCCGACGTGGCTCTGGAATTCGCGCGATTCCTCGTAGGCAAAGCGGCGCGTGTCGCCGGATGCCTGCTGCACGAGCCGCGCCAGTGCGCCCGAGGCCTGCAGGTCGTGAAAGAAACTGTTGACGCTCGCGAGCAGATCCGGCGCGCCGTGGCGCACCAGCCATTGCACCGGCCGCTCTTCCGGCAGCGCAAAGCCCACCCGCACGTTCGGGTACAGATGATGGGCAAAGGAGAATTCACGCGCGTCGGTGATGGCGTAGTCCGCGCCGCCGGAGTCAACGTCCTCCACCGGGTCGGCCGAGCTCGGCGCGGTTTCCACCCACTGCAGGGCGGGCGCCACGGTGCTCTTCAGGCGCTGCAGGATCCGCTCCTGCGGACTGCCGGCGCGCACCGCGAGTTTCGCCGCTTCCAGCTGCAGCGTGTCCCGCGGCTGCACCCGGTTGCGCTGGTAGACCACCAGCTGCGGGATGCGCGCGTAAGGTTGGGCGGCGTCAGCGGCGCGGCTCCACTCGGGCGTGCCGGTGAGCGATGCCGCGGCGATATCGGCGCGGCCGGCGACGAATTCCGCCTGCATCGCCTCCTCGTTGTCGAGCGCATACATGGTGAGTGTCACGCCCAGCCGCGCCGCATAGGCACGCGCCAGATCGAACTCCAGCCCCTCGCTGCCCTGCGCGCCCAGGTAGTAACAGGTCGGCAGATTGAGCGTGACCACGCGCAGCTCGCCGCGCGCGCGGATCTCATCGAGGGTGGAGGGCGCAATCCTGCCGCAGCCCGCGAGCCAGGCAAGCAAGGTGACGACGGCGGTGAGCGTGAATGCGCGCACGAACCCTCCCCTCGCCACGCGGCCTTTCGCTAGAATACCAGCCCCGTAACACCCGTGCGGAGCCGGAGAGGTACCGAAGCGGTCATAACGGCGCCGACTCGAAATCGGATGGTCGGGTAAAACCGGCACGTGGGTTCGAATCCCACCCTCTCCGCCATGAGTACCGCGATCCGCTTACGATGTCGGTTTCTTCGACGCCTCGCGGTAGGCCGCGGCGAATGCCTCGACAAACGTATGCGGCAGATGCTCCGCCGGCATCTCGATGAGATTGCGGTAGAACGTCGTGAACAGGTCCCAGTACTGCGCCTTGTCGGCGGAACGCGCTTTGCCGCGGCGTGCGGCGCGCTCGAAGCGCGCCTCGAGCTCCGCCGGGTCAAGCCGGTCGAGGAATTCGACGAACGCGGCGCGCGTCGCCTGCCCGGTGGCCGTCTCGTGCAGCTTGGCTTCGGCGACCGCTTCGCGCAGCCACTGCACCGAGTCGAGCCGGCGGCCTTCGTGCTGCACGAACAACGCGATCAGCAGCTCCTCGACCATGGAGTCGGCCAGCGACGGACGCGGGTCGTCGGGCTCCTGCGGCGGGGATTCTATGCGATAGCGGTTGCGCGTTTCGCTCCTGCTGCGCTGCAGATCCTTGAAGCCGACCAGCGCCTCGCGAAACAGCCGGCCGGCCAGATGCAGCAGCCGCCCCTGCGCCTCCGCGGGCAGGCGCTCGGGCTCGATGCCGGCGCCACGGCAGAAGGCGTCCAGTCCCGTACGCACGTCCTCGAGCGCGATCGCACTGACGCCGATCTTCGGCTCGCGTCCGACGGCCTCGGCGAGGCGCGCCATGCGCCGCCCGAACGACTGCGGGTCAGGGCTGTCTTGCGGCAGAAACTCAGGTCCCCCCGCTCCCGGCATCTGCTCCGCCTCCTGGGTCTTGGCGAGCGCGCGCACCCGTCCGGAGTCGACCGACTGGCCGTAGGCGTTGACCGGCAGCACCGAGACCGAGTCCGTATCGTTGGCGGGCAACAGCAGCTCCTGCAGATCCAGCGGCGCGCCGATGTCATGGTCGGCCGCGCGACCGAGGGTGCGCAGGCCGTGAATGCTGGTCGGGACGGCGGCTGCGGCGTCTTCCCGCGCCTGGCGCGCCTCGAGCGCCTCGAGCGCTGCGACAATGTGGTATTCGCCCATGCGCAGCATGTCGCCATCGGCGAGCCGGTAGCCGCTCGAGCCGCGCTTGGCGAGGGGCTCCATGTCGTCGTTGACGTACACGCCGTTGGTGCTGACGTCCTGCAGATAGAAGTGGCCTTCGCGGAACTGCACGCGCGCGTGATGCGCGGAGACGTAGCGCCGCGGATCCGGCAGCACCCAGTCGTTATCGGCGGAGCGGCCGATGGTGCCGCCTTCCACGGAAAAAGTCGCGCTGCTGCGCTCCGCGAGCGAACGGCGATGATCACTGACGATACGCAGCCTGAGCATGGTTCCCCTATCAAACGAACAATCCGGCACGGCAGCGTCCCCGGCGCGCCCGGACATATAATGCCAGCCTCAAAACTAGCAGCGACCCCCGCATAAGCCATGGCAACCAGTCACATTTTCCGCATTATGTTCGTGAATCAGGGCAAGGTTTACGAGGTCTATGCCCGCAAAGTGAGTCATGGAGAGCTGTTCGGATTCATAGAGGTCGAGGAGCTGCTGTTTGGCGAGCGTTCCTCGGTGGTGCTCGACCCTGCGGAGGAGCGCATCAAGGGCGAATTCTCCGGCGTGAAGCGCACCTTTCTGCCCATGCATTCGATCCTGCGCATCGACGAAGTGAAGAAGCACGGCCCGGCCAAGATCACGGTGCTGGAAAGCGGCGCCAACGTCGCGCAGTTCCCGATGCCGATGTATTCGACGCCGCCGGGCGACAAGAAGTGAGGCCTGGTGAGTCAATGCTGCAGATTCCAGGTCCGCCGGCGCTGTCCGCGTTCCGCATCGCCAAGCTCCTGGATCGTCTTGGCGCGCGCGAGCCGGCCGTCACCGGGCTCGCCGCGCGCTTCATGCACTTCGCCGACCTCGCACAACCCCTGTCCGCGCCCGAGCGCGAGGTCCTGGCTGAGCTGTTGAGCTACGGGCCGCGCATGGAGCTGGAGGCGGGCGCGGGCGAATGCGTGCTGGTGGTGCCGCGCGCCGGCACGATCTCGCCCTGGTCGAGCAAGGCCACCGACATTGCGCGGGTGTGCGGACTGCAGGGCGTGCGCCGTATCGAGCGCGGCATCGAGTACCGCGTGCGCGCCGCCCGGCCCCTGGGGAACGAGCGGCTCGCGCGCCTCACGCCGGTGCTGTTCGACCGCATGACCGAGATGGCGCTGCTCGATAGCGCGCAGGCGGCGCGCCTGTTCGCGCATGCGCAGCCCCATCCGCTCGCGCGCGTGCCGCTCAGCGGCGGCCGCGCGGCGCTCGAAGGGGCGGACCGCGCGTTCGGGCTGGCACTGTCGTCGGATGAGATCGACTACCTGCTGGCGAGCTTCGCGCGCATGGGGCGCGATCCGAGCGACGTCGAGCTGATGATGTTCGCGCAGGCCAACTCCGAGCACTGCCGCCACAAGATCTTCAACGCACGCTGGATCATCGACGGGCAGGCGCGCGAGGAGTCGCTGTTCGCGATGATCCGCTACACACACGCCCGCAATCCCGCGGGCGTGCTGTCCGCCTACCGCGACAACGCCGCGGTCATCGCCGGCTCAACGGGCGCGCGCTATTTCCCCGACCCGCACTCCGGTGTCTACGGCGCCAGCACCGAGCCGATCGACATTCTCATGAAGGTGGAGACCCACAATCATCCCACCGCCATCTCGCCCTTCCCGGGCGCCGCGACCGGTGCGGGAGGCGAGATTCGCGACGAGGGCGCCACCGGCCGCGGCGCCAAACCCAAGGCCGGGCTGACCGGCTTCTCGGTGTCGAACCTGCGCATCCCCGGATACGAGCGGCCCTGGGAGCATGAGTTCGGCGCGCCGGCGCGCATTGCCTCCGCGCTCGACATCATGCTCGAAGGTCCGATCGGCGCCGCCTCGTTCAACAACGAATTCGGCCGCCCGGCGGTGTGCGGCTACTTCCGCACCTTCGAGCAGCGCGCTGCCGGCGACCCGCCCGAGCGCGTGCGCGGTTACCACAAGCCGATCATGATCGCCGGAGGCCTGGGCAATGTGCGGCGCGGGCACGTGGACAAAGCCGAAGTGCCCGTGGGCGCGAAGCTCATCGTGCTCGGCGGGCCGGCCATGCTCATCGGTCTGGGGGGCGGTGCCGCCTCCTCGGTCGGCAGCGGCAGCTCGAGCGCGGACCTCGACTTCGCGTCCGTGCAGCGGGGCAATGCCGAGATGCAGCGCCGCGCGCAGGAAGTCATCGATCACTGCTGGGCGCTGGGGCAGGACAATCCGATCGCGCTCATCCATGACGTCGGCGCGGGCGGCCTTGCCAACGCCGTGCCCGAGGCCGTGGCCCACAGCCACCGCGGCGCGCGCATCGATCTGCGCGCCATTCCGAGCGCTGAACCTGGCATGTCGCCCCTGGAGCTGTGGTGCAACGAGGCGCAGGAGCGCTACGTGCTCGCCATCGCGCCGCAGGCGCTGGCGCAGTTTGCCGCCATCGCCGAGCGCGAGCGCTGCCCGTACGCGGTGATCGGCGAGATCGACGCGAGCGGGCAGCTGACGGTGCGCGATCCGCTGTTTGGCGATCAGCCGGTCGACATGCCGCTCGAGGTGCTGCTCGGCGAGCCGCCGCAGCTGACGCGTGAGGTGAGCAGCGTAGCCGTGCGTCGCCGGCGCTTCGACACTGCCCGCATCGGCCTGCGCGAGGCCGCTTACCGCGTGCTGCGCCTGCCGGCGGTGGCCGACAAGACCTTCCTGATCACCATCGGCGATCGCACTGTCGGCGGCCTCATCAGCCGCGATCAGCTGGTAGGGCCCTGGCAGGTGCCGGTGAGCGATGTGGCAGTGAGCATCGCCGACTATCAGGGTACGGCGGGCGAGGCGATGGCGATGGGCGAGCGCACGCCGGTGGCGGTGCTGGATGCGCCGGCCTCCGGACGCCTCGCGGTTGCGGAGGCGATTACCAACATCCTCGCGGCCGATATCGATTCGCTGTCGCACATCCGCCTGTCGGCCAACTGGATGGCCGCCTGCGGTGAAGCCGGCGAGGATGCGGCTCTCTACGACACGGTGCGCGCCGTGGGCAAGGAGTTGTGCCCGCAGCTCGGTATCGCGATTCCCGTCGGCAAGGACTCGTTGTCGATGAAGACCGCCTGGAGCGAGGGCGGCGTCGGCAAGAGCGTGGTGGCGCCGCTGTCGCTGATCGTGTCGGCGTTCGCGCCCGTGAAGGACGTGCGCCGCACCCTCACTCCCGCGCTGCAGCTCGATGAGCGCCCGACGTCACTGTGGCTCATCGACCTGGCCGGCGGCCGCAACCGCCTGGGTGCCTCGGCGCTGGCGCAGGTGTACGGGGAGCTGGGCGAGGAACCCGCGGACCTGGACGAGCCGCAGCGGCTCACGCGCTTCGCAGCGGCCCTCGCGGAGGCGCGCGCCGCGGGCATGCTGCGCGCGTATCACGACCGCTCCGACGGCGGGCTGTTCGTGACACTGCTGGAGATGGCGTTCGCGGGACACTGCGGACTGGACATCGCGTTACCGGCGGCGCGCGGGAATGCGCTGGCGCAGTTGTTTTCCGAGGAGCCCGGCGTGGTAGTGCAGATTCCGGCCGGGGATGAGCCCGGGTTCGCCGAGCTTCTGGCGCGCCATGGGCTCGCCGATGCCGCCTTGTACCTGGGCGCGCCGGTGACTGAGCTGCGCGTACAGATGAAGATCGGCGCGGCGCAGCTCGATGAATCCTGGGCGGATCTGCGGCGTGCGTGGTCGGAAACCTCGTGGCGCCTGCGGCGGCTGCGCGATGAACCGCAATGTGCGGACGAGGAATTCGCCGCGCAGGCCGCGGAATCAGATCCGGGCCTGTCGGTGGCGCTCAGCTTCGATCCCGAGGAGGACATCGCTGCCCCCTACCTGGCGCGCGGCGCGCGCCCGGCGCTCGCCATCCTGCGCGAGCAGGGCGTCAACAGCCACACCGAGACCGCGGCGGTGTGCGAGCGCGCGGGCTTTGCGGCGCACGATGTGCACATGACCGACCTGCTCAGCGGCCGGCGCTCGCTGGCGGAATTCAAAGGCCTGGTGGCGTGCGGCGGCTTCTCCTACGGCGACGTGCTGGGAGCCGGCGAGGGCTGGGCCAAGTCGATCCTGTTTCACGAGCGGGTGCGCGAGGAGTTCCAGCGCTTCTTCGCGCGCCCCGACAGCTTCGCGCTTGGCATCTGCAACGGCTGCCAGATGTTCGCCGCGCTCCGGAGCATCATCCCGGGGACCGGGCACTGGCCGCGCTTCGTGCGCAACCGCAGCGAGCAGTACGAGGCGCGCTTCTCGCTGGTGCAGGTGCTGCGCTCGCCGTCGGTGCTGCTGCAGGGGATGGCGGGCTCGATTCTGCCCATCGCGGTGGCGCACGGCGAAGGACGTGCGGAGTTCGAGTCAAGCGCCGCCGCCGAGGCGTGCGCCGCGAGCGGCCTGGTGGGTTTTTGCTACGTGAATCACGACGGCGGCGTCGCCAGCGCCTATCCCTGCAATCCCAGCGGCACGCCCTTCGGCATCGCGGCGCTGTCGAACCTTGATGGCCGCGTGACCATCACCATGCCGCACCCGGAGCGCTCGTTCCGCTATGTGCAGAATTCCTGGCGACCGCGGGATGCCGGTGAGCACAGCGGCTGGATGCGCCTGTTCCGCAACGCGCGCCGCTTCCTCGACTGATCGAGCCTGCCGGGACTTCAGCCCGCTGAGGCTTCAGCTCGCTGATCCAGAGGCGCGATGTTGGGGTTGGTCTCGTCGAGGAAGAAGCGCCGCACCATGATCGCCTGCTGCAGCTTGCCCTTGCGGACGTAGGCCTCGTACAGCAGGTCCTTGGCAACCTCGAGCATGATCCCGGCCTCGTAGCCGTCGAGCAGCGGCAGCTCGGAGCGCGCGTCGAGCTCCGCGCCGAACAGCACGCTCTTCATCTTGGCGAAGATCTCCGGTGCGATGTCGGCGAGCTCGCGCACCGCGTTGAGCTCATCGAAAAGGCGCAGCCTGCCGGCCTCGCCGAGGTCCGCAAACATCGCCTGCGCCGAGCGGCGGCACATGGAGGCGAACGCGTTGAACGCCCCCTGCGAGAAGCAGGTGAGCGCTTCGCGGAACAGCAGCTCCACGTCTTCCGGGATGTAGGCGAAGCTGAACTTCTCCCGCGCCCGCTCGACCTCGGTGAACTGCGGCGACAGCTCGATGCGCGTCGCGCCATACACCCGCACCGTGAAGCGCAGGAAGATCGGCGCGTGGCACGCGTCGCACAGGTACACGATGCCGACCTGGTTCGGCCGGTACAGCTGCAGGTCCTCGAAGCGCGGCACGGCGGTCGGGGTGATGTGGGCAACCGCCTGGCAATGCGGGCACGTCACGACCAGGTTCTTCTCCTGGTCGTGGTGCAGATGGCTTGCGGAATCGATGTACAGAGACATGTGCCGTGCGCGGCGGCTCGTGTTGTTGTGTGTGCCGCGTCGAGTCCATGTTACCTCAGCGCGCGCCCGAGTGCGCGTCCGTCGGTGGCATGCATAGAATTGCCCATCCTGGGCGCGTTATGTCACGGCCGAGCGCTCCTCGCAAAGGCGAGGATGCGGTCGGCAAGCGTCGCGTACTCGCCGCTGAAGTGATGTCCCTTGCCGATCTGCTCGCGTGCGATGCCGGCAGCTGACAACTGCGGGCAGATCGAATCGCTCTCGCCCTCGCCGTAGACGCACAGCACCGGCACGTGAGTGAGCGCCGCCACTTCCGGCCGGGTCGGCGGACCGGCGCTATCGCTTGCCACCCAGTCCGCGATGCGTACCTCGAACGAGGCGTTGGAGTCGATGCCGAGCAGGTTGACGCTCGCCACCCGCTCACGCAGCTCCGGCGGCAGGCGATTCACCACGAACGGCAGCACGTCGGCGCCGAACGAGTAACCGATGAGCAGCACGCGCTGCTTGTGCCAGGCCGCGAGGTAGTGGCGCAGCAGGCGCGCCACGTCGCGCGCGGTCGCTTGCGGCGTGCGCTCGCTCCAGAAATACTTCAGCGAGTTCAGTCCCACGGTCGGCACGCCACTCGCTGCCAGGCGCGCGGCGAGTTCCTGATCGAGTCCGGCCCAGCCGCCATCCCCGGTGAGCAACAGCGCGAATTCGTCCGACACGCCGCTGGCGTGAACTTCGGTCACCGGCAGGTCGTCGATGTCCGGCGGCCGCTGCGGCGGCGTTTCCGCTTGCGCCGTGAGGCGCGCGTAGGCGTCGCGAAACTCCCGTATCCAGGCGCGCTCGAGCGCGAAGCCGTGACCGACGAGCGGCAGTTTCACCACCTGTGCGTTCGCCACCTGCGCTGCGAACTCATCGACCGCCTGCGGGCTGCACACCTGGTCCTTCTGCCCCTGCAACGCGATCCACGGCTGCCTGAGGCTCGCCGCGGGCTCGAACACCAGCTCGTGCTGCGGGTTGCGCGTGTAGTGAAGCCCGGCGCCCGGACACAGCGACGCTGCGGCGAAATCCTGGGCGGCGCAGAAGCCGAGACTGAGCGCGCCGGCGAAGGTCCCGGGCGGCGCTTGCACCAGGGTCGCGTACACCACGGTCGCGCCGGAGGAGTACCCGATCAGCACCGGAACGTGGTACTCGCTCATGCCGATTTCTTTCTGCAGCTGGTGGCTCAGGGCTTCGAAATCCGCCGCCATCATCTGGCAGGGCGCGCCGGCGCGCTGCGCCGATCTCTTCAGGCTGCCGAGGTACTGGCGGATATCGGCGCCGACCACCACCGCTCCGATGTCGGTGAGCGCGCGCGCCATGCCGATCACGCCCAGCTGCCAGCCGCCATCGCCGGAGAGGAAAATCGCAACGCTGCGCGGCTTGCCCTCCGGAATGTAGACGGTGACGGTGCCGAAACGCCCGGCCGGCAGGCGCGTTGAGTAGGTGTTGTCGGCGGCGGCGGCGGCGGTCGCGGCGCACGCGGCTCCGCAGGCAAGCAGTGCGAGCGCGAGGATACCGGCAGACAGCGCGCCCGGTCGGCGCGCCCGCGCGACCCCCGGCAACTGCACGATCATCTGGCGAACAACTCCTTCATGCCACCGGCGATCAGCACCGACACATCGACCAGCACCCTTGGCAACGCGATGCCGCCACGCGCCATCAGGTAGCGCGGTTCCCAGGTCGGTTCGAACTTCGCCTTGTAGCGCCGCAGCCCTTCGAAGTTATAGAAGTGCTCGCCGTGGCGGAAGATGAAGTTGCCGACCCGGTGCCACGCGGGCGCGAGCGGATGGGCTTCGAGGCCCGACAACGGCGCCATGCCGAGATTGAACCAGCGATAGCCGGCCTGGCGCCCCCACAGCATCAGCTCGATGAACAGGTAATCCATGGCGCCGCGCGGCGCGTCCGAATCGAAGCGCATGAGATCCACCGACAGCTCGGCCCTGGTTCCCGTGGTCCACAGGTTCGCGAATGCGGCGGGAGCTCCGGCGGAGCGCACCACCGCGACCGGGAACTGCCGCAGGTACTGGGGTGAGAACGCCCCCACGGAAAAGCGCTTCTCGCCGGTGGATTTGCTCGCGAGCCACGCAGCAGATATCCGCTGCAGCACCGGCATGAGCGCCTCCAGTCCCTGCGGCGCTACGACCTCGAATGTGGCGCCGTCGCGCTGCGCGCGGCGGTGCGACTGCCGCAGCTCCGCGCGTGCGGCGCCCTCGAGCGAGAACTCGGCGAGCGGCACCCGCGCCTCCTCGCCGATCTTGAGCGCCGCGAGCCCGAGATCCACGTACAGCGCCAGCCGCTCGGCGCCCACCTGGTAGAACACGGTCTCACCGCCATGGTGATCGGAGATCTCGCGCAGTCGCCACACCAGCTCCTCGCCGCCGTCCTTCGAGCCCACGGGATCGCCGAGTGCGATCCAGCTGTGTCCGGCGATCTGGTACATCACGAAGGCATCGCCGGCGTCGCTGAACAGCAGGCGCTTATCGCCGGTCAGCGCGGCGTTCGCCAGCGTGGCATCGGAGCTGGCGATCAGTGCGCGCGCCCGCGCCAGTTCCTCGGGTCCCGCGATCGCGGGCTCGGGCCGTGCCGGCCGCAGCATGTTGAGCAGCACATAGGCACTGCCCAGCACGACCACCGCGAGTGAGGCGCGCAGCATGCGCGGCGCGTTGCCGTGCAGGGCGAAGGTCCACCACAGCTGGTCGGAGTAGCTGACGCGCCGGTGCGAGACGATGCCGATCCACACCGCCATGACGATCACGCCGGCGATGCTCGCCACCCACACCGGCGTGAAGCGCTCCGAGAGAATCGCGGTAGGGCGGTAGAAGGCGCGGCGGCCGAGCATGAGCACGCCGAGCACCAGGGCGAGCAGGATCGCTTCCTCGAAATCGAGCCCCTTGAGGAGCGAAGCGAACATGCCCGCGAGCAGCAACCACACCGCAATGTGATAGGCCGCCTGCACGCGGCGGAACAGCGCGCGCGCCAGCACCAGCAGCCCCAGGCCCACCAGGCTCCCGCCGAGGTGCGACACCTCCAGCACCGCGAGCGGCAGGAACTGGTCGAGGAACGCGAGCCGCTCGGCGACCGCCGGCGTCGCACCGGAGAACAGCAGCAGCGCCCCGGCGAGGAACGTGAGGGCGCCGGCGATCTGCGGCACCACCGGTGCGATGTACAGGCTCGCCAGCTCCTGCGCCCGGGCCAGCGCCGAGCGCTGCGCCGCCAGTTCCTTGGCGCCGAACAGCAGCGTGCCGCCCACCAGCGGCACCAGGTAATACACGCAGCGGTAGGCGAGCAGCGAGCCGAGCAGCGCCTCCGCGGGCACGCCCGGCAGGGCGAACAGCATCACCGCCTCGAAAACGCCCACCCCGCCGGGCACGTGGCTCGCGATGCCGGCGATCACCGCGGCGGCGTACACGCCGAGGAAGGTGACGAAGCCGATGTGCGTCTGCGGCGGCAGCAGCCACCACAGCACCGCCGAGGACAGCGACAGGTCCATGACCGAGAGCCCGATCTGCGCAAGTCCGATCGCCGCTCCCGGGGCGCGCAGCGCCCAGCCGCGGATCTCGAGCCTGCCGCGCGCCAGACACGCCCACAGCGCATAGGCGATCACCGCGCCCAGCAGCAGCGCGCCCACCAGCACCGACCAGTGGTGATGCAGGTGCAGCACCCTGGCGGCGTGCGCGGGCTCGAAGATCAGCGACAGTCCCCCGACCGTCGCCAGCCCGATCCCCAGCGACAGACTGCAGAATGCGGAGATGGTCGCCACCTCGATGGCGGTAATGCCCGCGCTCGCGTACAGCCGGAAGCGGATCGCCGCGCCGGTGAAGACGGCGAACCCGAGCGTGTGCCCGAAGGAGTAGGCGATGAACGAGGTGAACAGGATGCGTGAGTACGGCATCGCCCGCCGCAGGTAGCGCAGCGCCAGCACTTCGTAAGTGGTCAGCAGCCAGTAGCTGAGCGCCGTGAACCCGAGCGCGGCCAGCACCTGCGTGCGCGGGATAGCGTGCAGGTTCTCGAGTACGTTCCTGATGTGCAGCCGCGCCAGCTGGTGGTGCAGCACCAGCACCACGCCGGCAAACACCAGCAGCGCCGCGAGCGGCCCCACCCAGCGCCACAGCGTTCGCTCTTCGCGAGCTTGCCTCGGCGCTGCGGTCGTTGCAGACAAGGCTCGGGCGTCCTTCAGCGTGTCAGCGGCTTGTACCTGATGCGATGCGGTTGCACCGCGTCCTCGCCCTTGCGCCGCCGGTAATCCTCGACGTACTCCTGGTAATTGCCTTCGAACCACATCACCTGCGAGTCGCCCTCGAATGCCAGGATGTGGGTGGCGATGCGGTCGAGGAACCAGCGGTCGTGGGAGATCACCACCGCGCAGCCGGGAAAGTTCAGCAGCGCCTCCTCGAGCGCGCGCAGCGTCTCGATGTCAAGATCATTGGTGGGTTCATCCAGCAGCAGCACGTTGCCGCCGGAGCGCAGCACCTTGGCGAGGTGCACGCGGTTGCGCTCGCCGCCGGAGAGCTCGCCGATCAGCTGCTGTTGCTGCGTGCCCCTGAAGTTGAAGCGTCCCACGTAAGCGCGCGAGGGCGTCTCGTAAGTGCCGACCTTGATCATGTCGAGCCCGCCGGAGATCTCCTGCCACACGGTCTTGCGGTCATCGAGCGTCTGGCGCGACTGATCGACATACCCAAGGCGCACGCTCGTCCCTAGGCGGATCTCGCCGGCGTCGGGCTTCTCGGCGCCGGTGAGCATGCGGAACAGGGTGGTCTTGCCGGCGCCGTTCGGGCCGATGATGCCGACGATGCCGCCGCGCGGCAGGCTGAAGGCGAGCTCGTCGATAAGCAGGCGATCGCCGTAGCCCTTGCGCAGGCCGGACACCGCGATCACCAGATCCCCGAGACGCTCCCCGGGCGGAATGTAGATCTCGTTGGTTTCGTTGCGCTCCTGGAATTCGCGCGAGGCGAGCTCCTCGTAGCGCTGCAGCCGGGCCTTGCTCTTCGCCTGGCGTGCCTTCGGGTTCTGTCGCACCCACTCCAGCTCGTGCGCGAGGGTCTTGCGCAGCGCCTCGCGCTCGCGCTCCTCGAGCGCCAGGCGCTGCTCCTTCTGCTCGAGCCACGAGGAGTAGTTGCCGTGCCACGGGATACCGTAGCCGCGGTCCAGCTCCAGGATCCATTGCGCGACGTTATCGAGGAAGTAGCGATCATGCGTGACCGCGATCACCGTGCTCGGGTACTCCTCGAGGTAGCGCTCGAGCCAGGCGATCGACTCCGCATCCAGATGATTGGTGGGCTCATCGAGCAGCAGCATGTCCGGCGCCGACAGCAGCAGCCGGCACAGCGCCACGCGGCGCCGCTCCCCGCCCGAGAGCGTGGCGATGCTCGCCTCCCACGGTGGCAGGCGCAGCGCGTCCGCGGCGATCTCGAGCTTGCGTTCCAGTTCCCACCCCTGCGCGGCATCAATCGCGTCCTGCAGCTGCGCCTGGCGCGCCAGCAGCGCGTTCATTTCCTCGTCCGCCATGGGTTGCGCGAACTTCTCGCTGATGTGGTTGAATTCCTCGAGCTGCCGGAAGGTCTCCCCGACTCCCTCCATCACGGTGGTGCGCACGTCCAGGGCCGCGTCCAGCTGCGGCTCCTGCGGCAGGAAACCGATGCGGATGCCGCTCTGCGGGCGCGCTTCGCCGTCGAAGTTCGTGTCGATGCCGCCCATGATCTTCAGCAGCGAGGATTTCCCCGAGCCGTTCAGGCCGAGCACGCCGATTTTCGCGCCCGGAAAGAACGACAGGCTGATGTCGCGCAGGATGATCCGCTTGGGCGGCACCACCTTCGACACACGGTTCATGGTGTAGATGTATTGAGCCATGCAATTGATTATGGTCGAGGCCGGCGCCGATGGCGATGGCTTGCCGGCCGCGGCGCGCAGCGCTGTGTTAGGCTTGAAGCGCTAAGGGACACACCCCTTAAGGGAGCCTCTCGACCGACATGAGCAGCGTGGCTGTGGTCGTGAGCGAGCGCCTGGCTCGCTACGGATTCGGCGATGGCCATCCATTCGGGCCGGACCGTCACGCCGCCTTCGTACGCGAGTTCGAGGCGCGCGGCCTCGACCGGCGCGTGCGCGTGCTCGAGCCGCGCACCGCCACGGACGCGGAACTGCTTGCGTTCCACAGCCCCGCCTACCTGGAGTTCGTGCGGGAGCGCTCGCAGAGCGGTTGCGGATTTCTCGATGCCGGCGACACGCCGGCCTTCCGCGGCGTGTACGAAGCGGCCGCGATCGTGGTGGGCGCCACCCTGAGCGCCATGGAGGCGATCATGCAGGGCGAATGCCGGCGCGCCTTCGTGCCCATCGCGGGACTGCACCACGCCGCGCGCGATCGCGCCGCCGGCTTCTGCGTGTTCAACGACTGCGGCGTAGCCATCGAGTTGCTCAAGCGTGCGGGACTGAAGCGCGTCGGCTACGTCGACATCGACGCGCATCACGGCGACGGCGTGTTCTACGCCTTCGAGGAGGATGCCGCGGTGGTGTTCGCCGACCTGCACGAGGACGGGCGCTACCTGTATCCCGGCACCGGGGCACTCGAGGAGCGAGGCCGCGGCGCGGCGAGCGGCACCAAGCTCAACATACCGCTGCCCCCCGGTGCCGATGACGAGGTGTTCGCCACCGTCTGGCCGCACGTCACGGCGCACCTGGAGAAGTTCGCACCGGAATTCATCATCCTGCAGTGCGGCGCCGACAGTCTCGAGGGCGATCCGATCACCCACCTGCGCTTCTCGCCGCGCGTGCACGGGCGCGCGGCCCGCGAGCTGGCCGCGCTCGCCGACCGTCTCGGTCACGGCCGGGTGCTCGCCCTGGGAGGCGGGGGATACAACCGCGACAATCTCGCCCAGGCCTGGACCGCGGTCGTAGAAAATCTGCTATAGACCAAGCGCGTGCCCGCGGCGCGCCGCGACCCAAGGCGGCTGCGGCATCGTTCCGGTACAATTCGCGCCCCGCTTTTTTTCACACCCCTAAGGCGCCGCGCATGTTCCGCACGACCATGACTATCGAAGGCTTCGATCCCGAGCTGGCGCGCGCGATACGGGGCGAGCGCCGCCGCCAGGAGGAGCACGTCGAGCTCATCGCTTCGGAGAACTACGCCAGTCCGCGGGTGCTGGAGGCGCAGGGCTCGGTGCTCACCAACAAGTACGCGGAAGGCTATCCCGGCAAGCGCTACTACGGCGGCTGCGAGTACGTCGACGTGGCCGAGCAGCTGGCGATCGACCGCGCCAAGCAGCTCTTCGGCGCCGACTACGCCAACGTGCAGCCGCATTCCGGATCGCAGGCGAATGCGGCCGCGTATCTCGCACTGGTGCAGCCGGGCGATGCCATTCTCGGCATGAGTCTCGACCACGGCGGTCACCTGACGCACGGCGCCAAGGTCAACTTCTCCGGCAAGTTGTTCCGCGCCGCGCAGTACGGCATCCGTCCCGACAGCGGCGAGATCGATTACGAGCAGGTGCAGCGCCTCGCCGAGCAGCATCGCCCGAAGATGATCATCGCCGGCTTTTCCGCGTACTCGCGCATCATCGACTGGGCGCGCTTCGCGGCCATCGCCAAGAGCGTCGGCGCATACTTCGTGGTGGACATGGCACACGTGGCGGGGCTGGTGGCGGCGGGTATCTACCCCAACCCCCTGCCGCACGCCGACGTCGTGACGACCACGACTCACAAGACGCTGCGCGGTCCGCGCGGCGGATTGATCCTGGCGCGGGCCAACGAGGAAATCACCAGGAAGCTGAGCTCGCTGGTGTTCCCCGGCACCCAGGGCGGACCGCTGATGCATGTCATCGCCGCCAAGGCGGTGGCGTTGCTCGAGGCTCTGCAGCCCGAGTTCCGCGACTACCAGCGCCAGGTGCTGACCAACGCACGCGCCATGGCGGCGCGGCTCGTCACCCGCGGCTACCAGATCGTCTCGGGCGGCACCGACAATCACCTGTTCCTGATGAGTCTCGCCGACCGTAACATCACTGGAAAGGATGCCGACGCGGCACTCGGCCGCGCCTATATCACGGTGAACAAGAACGCCGTGCCGAACGACCCGCGCCCGCCGATGGTTGCGAGCGGCTTGCGCATCGGCACGCCCGCGTGCACCACTCGCGGCTTCATGGTGCCCGAGGTGGAGCAGGTGGCGGATTTCATCGCCCAGGTGCTGGACGCGGAAGCAGCGCCGGCGGTGATCGAGCGCGTACGGCCCCAGGTGATCGAGCTGTGCGGGCGCTTCCCGGTCTACGGGCCGTAGCCTCGGCGCGGAACCAAGCCGCATGTACTGTCCCTTCTGCGGCCACGTTGAGACCAAGGTGACCGACTCGCGCCTCGCCGGCGAGGGCCGGCAGATCCGCCGCCGCCGCGAGTGCCTGAAGTGTAGCGAGCGTTTCACGACCTTCGAAGCCGCCGAGCTTCTCATGCCGATGGTGATCAAGGGCGATCGGGGGCGCGAGGCCTTCGATGAGGCGAAGTTGCGCGCCGGCCTGGAGAAGGCGCTACAGAAGCGGCCGGTGCCGCGCGCAGAGATCGACGAGGCGCTGAGTCGCGTGGTGCACAAGGTGCGCAGCCTCGGCGACCGGGAAGTGTCCTCGCGCGCGATCGGTGAGCTGGTGATGGAGGAGCTGCGCCACCTGGACGAGGTCGCCTATGTGCGCTTCGCCTCCGTGTATCGCCAGTTCGAGGACGTCGAGGCGTTTCACGACGAGATCCAGCGGCTGCGCAGTGCGCGCCCGCGGGCCGGCGTCGGCGGGCAGCCGCGCGCGCGCAAGCGCGAAACGGCCCGCGCGGCGAATCGCGATCAGCTGCCGCTGCTGCCGCCCGAGCCCGCGGCGAACGACGCCACTCCCGGCCCGGACGGCAAGAAGTGACCCGCGCACCGATATACGGATGAGCTCTCGCGACCATGTTCTCTGACTTCGACCGCCTGGCGATGCGGCGCGCGCTGGAGCTGGCCGCGCGCGGGCTGGCAACCACGGACCCGAACCCGCGCGTCGGCTGCGTGATCGCGCACGGCGAACGCATCGTCGGCGAAGGCTGGCACCGGCGCGCCGGCGAGCCGCACGCGGAAGTGCTGGCGCTGCAGGCCGCCGCCGCCCAGGCCGCGGAGGCCACCGTCTACGTAACGCTCGAGCCGTGCAGCCACCACGGCCGCACGCCCCCGTGCGCCGAGGCGCTGGTGCGCGCGCGCGTGGCGCGCGTGGTGTATGCGACCGAGGATCCCAATCCGCAGGTGAGCGGCAGCGGCGCGGAGCTGCTGCGCCGCGCCGGCATGGCGGTCGAGGCCGGGCTGTGCGAGGCGGAAGCCCGCGAACTGAACTGCGGCTTCCTCAAGCGCATGCGACACGGCCGCCCGTGGGTGCGGCTGAAGCTCGCCATGAGCCTGGACGGCCGCACCGCGCTCGCCGGCGGCGAGAGCCGCTGGATCAGCGGCGAGGCGGCGCGCGCCGACGTGCAGCATTGGCGCGCGCGTAGCTCCGCCATCCTGACGGGAATAGGGACGGTGCTCGCGGATGATCCGCGCCTGGACGTGCGCGCGCCCGAGGCCGCCGGCGCGCAGACTCGCCAGCCGCTGCGCGTGCTGCTCGACCGCCGCCTGCGCACCCCGCCCGCGGCGCGCCTGCTGGACACCGGCGGCGACGTGCTGATTTTCACCGAGCTCGCGGCGCTGGCCGATGCCGCGCGCGGCGCGGCACTCGGCGCGCGCGGGGCGCGCATCGAGTCGCTGCCGGCCGACGGTGAGCGGCTCGCCCTCGGCGCAGTGCTCGAGCGACTCGGTGAGCTCGAAGTCAACGAGCTGCTGGTGGAAGCCGGTCCCACGCTCTCGGGCGAGCTGGTGCGGCAGTCGCTGGTGGACGAGCTGTTGCTGTACGTGGCCCCCAAGCTCCTCGGTGACAAGGCGCGACCGCTCCTGGAGCTGCCCGCGCTCACCGGGCTGAGCGAGGCACGCGCCTTCACGCTCATCGACACCCAGCCGTTTGGGGATGACCTGCGGCTGCGGCTGCGGCCACGCGTCGAGCCCACGCCCGCTTAAGTGACTGAGACGGGGCAGGAGCTGCTGTGTTTACCGGAATCGTTCAGGACATCGGCAGGGTGCAGGCGCGTGAAGCGCGCGGCGGCGATGTGCGCCTGGTGATCGCAGCGCAGCGCCTCGACCTGTCGGTCGTTCGCGTCGGCGACAGTATCTGCGTGCAGGGTTGCTGTCTGACCGCGACTGCGGTGCAGGCGCGCGCGTTCGCGGCCGACGTGTCGCGCGAGACGCTCGCGCTCACCACCCTCGGTGAACTGCAGCCCGATGCGGCGGTGAATCTCGAGCCCGCGCTCAGGGCCGGGGATGCGCTCGGCGGACACCTGGTGTCGGGACACGTCGACGGTGTTGCGCAGGTTCTCGAGGTGAGCGGCGACGCGCGTTCCCTGCGCCTCACCATCGGGGTACCGCCGCCGCTCGCGCGTTACCTCGCGCCCAAGGGCTCGGTCGCCGTGGACGGGGTGAGTCTCACCATCAACGCGGTGCAGCAGGCGAGCTTCGGCGTCAACATCATTCCCCACACGCGCTCGAGCACCACCCTCGGGGCCTTGCGCGTGGGGGCGCGCGTGAACCTGGAAGTCGACCAGGTAGCGCGCTACCTGGCGCGGCTGCTGGCGCTGCCGGCCACCTAGTTCGTCGCGCCCGGTGGGCAATGAGTTGGTGCGCGGGGTCGCGCCCGGGGGTCGGGTATACTGATCTGCCGTACCACCCGACCGCGCACCATGTCCAAAGTCCTGTCACTTACCGGTAAGGGCGCACCCGCACCCCAGGCCGCGCCGGCGCTCAATTCCATCGAGGAGATTCTCGCCGAGCTGCGCGCCGGACGGATGGTCGTCGTCATGGACGATGAGGATCGGGAGAACGAGGGCGATCTCATCATGGCCGCCGAGCGCGTGACGCCCGAAGCGGTCGCCTTCATGATCCGCCACACCAGCGGCATCATCTGTGTGCCGATGGAGGAGCAGCAGCTGGCGCGTCTGGAGCTGCCGCAGATGGTGCCGCTGAACAATGAACAGCAGCGCACCGCGTTCACCGTGTCGGTGGATCTGCGCGCCGGAACCACCACCGGCGTGTCATCGGCCGACCGCGCGGCGACCATCCGCGCGCTCGCGGATGAGGCGTCGGTCGCCGGCGATTTTGCCCGGCCGGGGCACATTTTCCCGCTGCGCTCGCGCCGCGGCGGGGTGCTGGTGCGTGCCGGACACACCGAGGCTGCGGTCGATCTGTGCCGCCTGGCGGGACTGAAGCCCGTAGGCGTGTTGTGCGAGGTCATGAACGAGGACGGCAGCATGGCGCGCCGGCCGCAGCTTGAGGAATTCGCGCGGCGGCACCAGCTCAGGATCGGCACCATCGCCGATCTCATCCGCCACCGCCTGCGTACCGAGCGTTCAGTCGAGCGTATCTCCGAGCAGAGCGTGCAGACCGAGCTCGGCGAGTTCCGCCTGTATACCTACCAGGACCGCGCGAACCTCGAGGTGCACGTGGCGCTGGCCCGCGGCCGGCTCGACGGCCCGGAGACTCCGCTGGTGCGCGTGCACCTGCCCGACACCCTGCGCGACCTGTTCGGCGTACAGGGGGCGGCGCGGGCGTGGACGCTGCGGGCGGCCATGCAGCGCATCATCGAGGCGGGCAACGGCGTGGTCATCGTGCTGCGCCAGCAGGAGTCTGCCCGCGAGCTCGCCGATTCGCTGCGCGCGTTTACCGTCGTCGCGGCGGCGCCGGCGCCGGAGGCGGCTGCCGCGGGCGCGGCTGACGGCGCGGTGCTGCGCACATTCGGCGTCGGGGCGCAGATTCTCAAGGACCTCGGCGTCAAGCGCATGCGGGTGCTGTCGGCGCCGAAACAGATGCACGGCCTCTCCGCCTTTGGCCTGGAGGTCGAGGGTTACGTCGGGGAAGAGGGGTGACCGCCGCGCAACTCATCGAGGGTGAAGTGAGTGCTCGCGGGCGTAAGATCGCGATCATCGCGGCGCGCTTCAACGATCTCATCGTGACGAGTCTGCTCCGCGGCGCCACCGGCGCATGGCTCGAGCGCGGCGGTGCGGCCGCCGACCTTGCGGTGGTGCGCGTGCCGGGCGCGTTCGAGCTGCCGGTAGTGGCACGCAAACTGGCCGGCAGCGGCCGTTACGACGCCCTCGTGGCCCTCGGGTGCGTGATCCGCGGCGACACGCCGCACTTCAATTATGTCGCCGGCGAATGCGCGCGCGGCCTGCAGCTCGCAAGCCTCGAGACCGGCGTGCCGATCGCCTTCGGCGTGCTGACCGTGGACTCGCTCGAGCAGGCGCTGGAACGTGCCGCGACCACGGCCGGAAACAAGGGTGGCGAGGCGATGGAGAGCGCGCTCGAGATGGCCGGCCTGATGGCGCGCCTGTGACGGGTGCGCGCCGATGACCGCACAGAGCGCCCGCGAATACAGCGGTATGCGCACCGTGGCGCGCAAGCTGGCGCTGCAGGCGCTGTATCGCTGGCAGCTGAACGCCTGCCCGTGGCAGGACCTGCTGCAGGAGTTCGGCGAGGCCGAGGACATGCCGCGCGCCGACCGCGAGTATTTCCGCGCCCTGATCGAGGGCGTCTGGTGCTCGCGCGAGGAACTCGACACGCGGCTCGCATCGCTCGCCGACCGTGAGCCGCGGCTCCTCGATCCGATCGAGCACGCCATCCTGCTCATCGGCCTGTACGAACTCACCGCCCGGCCGGAAGTGCCGTACCGCGTCGCCATCAACGAGGCGGTCGGTCTGGCGAAGCGCTTTGGCGCAACCGACGGACACAAGTTCGTGAACGCCGTGCTGGATCGCGCCGCGCGCGTGTTGCGGCCGGCGGAGCACTGAACGGGCATGCGCACATGCCGCTGTCGGAATTCGCGCTGATCGATCGGTACTTCCGCGCCTGCGGGGCGCAGCGTTCGGATGTGCTCGCCGGCATAGGTGACGACGCCGCGCTGCTCGCCGTCGCGCCCGACACCGAACTCGTCGCGGCGACCGATACGCTGGTCGCGGGCGTGCACTTTCCCGCCGGTTCACCGCCCGCCTCCATCGGCCACCGGGCGCTCGCCGTGAACCTCAGCGACCTTGCGGCGATGGGGGCCCGACCCGCCTGGGCGCTGCTCGCGCTCACGCTGCCGGATGCCGACGAAGGCTGGCTGGCGGAGTTTGCCGCCGGGCTTGGCGCGCTGGCGCGTGCGCACGAGGTGGCGCTGGTCGGCGGAGACACGACGCGCGGACCCTTGTGCGTGACGGTGCAGTTGCTCGGACACGTACCGCGGGGCCAGGCGCTGCGGCGCTCCGGTGGGCGGGCCGGGGATGCGCTGTTCGTCTCCGGCACACCGGGGGATGCGGCCGCGGGACTGGCTCTGGAGCAGGGGCGCCTGCGCGCGCCCGCCGACGCGCTCGCGTACCTGCGCGAGCGCTTCCTGCTGCCGACGCCGCGCATGGCGCTCGGGGAGCGGCTGCGCCGCCACGCCAGCGCCTGCATCGACGTGTCCGACGGACTGCTCGGGGATGCCGGCAAGCTCGCGGACGCGAGCCGCACGGGCGTGGAACTCTCCTTCGGCGCCGTGCCGGTGTCCGAGCCGCTGCTGCGGACGCTCGGGGAGGAGCGGGCGCGCGAACTGGCGCTCACCGGCGGGGACGACTACGAGCTGTGCTTCGCCGTGCATCCGGAAAACCTGCAGGCACTGCTGGCAGAGCTGCCGCCGGAACGCTGGGGTTACAGCCGCATCGGCGCGTTGCGCTCCGCCCCGGGCGCGGTGGTGGTGCGCGACGGGACTGTGATGGAGTTCTCGCATTCCGGTTACCAGCATTTCCCCTCAAGCGGCCCGGGGCGGCCCTGAGCCTCGCGCGCCGCGCCGCCGCCGCCGCGCTGCCGGCGTGCCGGAGCGCGTGAGGCTTGCATCACAGTCGTGTGGCGGGGCGAGACCGTATCCTGACACGCCTTTTCGAACCCGCGCCGCGCCCATGTCGACATCGGCTCCAAAATCCGTTCCACCCGCCAAGCCCTTGGGCCGCATGCCGGACAAGATCGGCAAGTACGTGGTGGTCAGGGAGGTGGGCCGCGGCAGCACCGGTATCGTCTACCTGTCGCATGACGCGTACTACGGCCGCGACGTCGCCATCAAGGTCTACAACATGGACACCGGCGGCGACGAGGAGCGCGCGCGCATTGCGCGCAAGATGTTCCTCTCCGAGGCGCACCTGGTCGGCATGCTGCAGCATCCGCACATCCTGCCCATCTACGATGCCGGCGAGGAAAATGGCCACTGCTATATCGTCACCGAGCATGTGCACGGCGCCCGCACGCTGGCGGCTTACTGCCGTCCGGACAACCTGCTGCGCATCGACGACACCGTCGAGATCATGTTCAAGTGCGCCAAGGCGCTGCACTACGCGCACACGCGCGGCGTGATCCATCGCGACATCAAACCCTCGAACATCATGCTCACGCAGGACAGCGACGTGCGCATCATCGACTTCGGCATCGCGCTGGTATCGGATTCGGACATCTCGCGCATCGAGGGCATCGCCGGCAGCCCCTCGTACATGTCCCCGGAGCAGGTGCAGAGTCTCGAGCTCACCAACCGCTCCGATCTGTATTCACTCGGCGCGGTGATGTACGAATTGCTCACCGGCGCGCGCCCGTTCCGCGCCGGTAATCTGCAGAAACTGCTGCACCAGATCGTGTACGCGACGGCGCCGCCGATCCACACGCTGCGCAAGGACATACCCGAGGAGCTCGAGACGGTGGTGGCGCTGGCGCTGCAGAAGGATCCGGAAAAGCGCTGCAAGAGCGGGCTGGACTTCGCCGCCGACCTCACCCGCGTGCACCAGCGGCTGCGCGAAGCCAACGCGCGGATCGACCGCCAGGAACAGTTCGGGGTGTTGCGGCGCCTGAAGTTCTTCCACGAGTTCTCGCATGCCGAGATCTGGGAAGTGCTGCGCGCCAGCAGCTGGCAGGACTATGCGGCGGGGGAGGAGATCGTCAAGGAAGGCGAGCTGGACGATCGCTTCTATATCCTGGTGAGCGGCAACTGCGTGGTGGAGCGGCACAGCCAGCGCGTCGGCTCGCTCGATACCGGCGACTGCTTCGGCGAGGCGAGCTATGTGCCCGGCGCCAAGCGTACCGCCACCATCCGCGCGGCCGCGGCGGTGACGGTGCTGAAGGTGAGCTCGACGTTGCTGGAGCAGGTATCGGCGTCCTGCCAGCTGCGATTCAACCGGGTGTTCCTGAGCGCGCTGATCGCGCGCCTGCAGAGCGCCGAACGCACCCGCCCGCCCGCCTCCTAAACCCCAAGCGACTCTTGCGCGGCGGCGGCACCGGCTCCTACTCTGTCGCCTAAGTGCACGTACTGCTCATCGAGGACGACCGCGAGGCCGCGCGCTTTCTGGTCAAAGGCCTGCGCGAGAGCGGCTACGGTGTCGATCATGCCGCCGACGGGCGCGAAGGGCTGTCGCGCGCCACCGAGGGGCAGTTCGACCTCATCGTGACCGACCGCATGCTGCCGCACATCGATGGGCTTGCGATCATCGAGCTGATGCGCGCTAAGGGTATTCTGACTCCGGTACTGGTGCTGTCCGCGCTCGGCAGCGTCGACGACCGCATCCGCGGGCTCAAGGCCGGTGGCGACGACTATCTCACCAAGCCGTTCGCGTTCGCGGAGCTGCTGGCGCGCATCGAAGCGCTGCTGCGCCGGCGCGCCGCGGCGCCGCACACCACGCACCTGAAGGTGGAGGACCTCGAGTTCGACCTGCTGGCCCGGCGGGTGACGCGCGGCGGGCGCGCGGTGGAGCTCACGGCGCGCGAACTGAAGCTGCTGGAATTTCTCATGCGCCGCGCCGGACAGGTGGTGACGCGCACCATGCTGCTCGAGGGCGTATGGGATCTGCACTTCGACCCGCAGAGCAATCTCATCGACGTACACATCAGCCGGCTGCGGCAGGCGATCGATCGCGGCACCGACCACCCGCTGATCCACACGGTGCGCGGCTCGGGCTACGTGCTGCGCACCGACACCTAGCCCGTGCGGCTGGACCTGTTCAATACCACAGCCTTCCGCCTGTCGGTGGGCTACACACTGCTGCTGACGCTCGCGGTGAGCGTAACGCTCGGCAGCGCCTACCTGCTCACCGAAAGGCTGATCGCCGACGAGGTGGACCTGATCATCGACACGGAGCTGCAGAGCCTCGAGGAGAAGTTCGCGCGCAGCGGCGTGCCGGGCGTCAGCGACGAGATCAACCTGCGCATCGAGCGCTGGGGCCGCATCGGGGCCGTCTACATGATCACCGACGCCAACTTCGAGCGCATCGCCGGCAACGTGACCCATTGGCCGTTCGACGGCATGCCGGCGGAGCGCTGGCCGGAATTCGAGATCGCCACCATCGAGCCGGGACGGCGCGCGGTGCACCCGGTGCGCGCCGCGGTGCGCACGCTTGCGGGCGGGGACCTGCTGCTGGTGGGAACGGATATCTCGCAGGGGCGGCGCTTTGCCGAGAAATTCCGCGTCGCCACGCTGTGGGGCATCGGCCTGTCGACGCTGGCGGCGGCGCTGGCCGGTTTCTGGTTCAGCTACAAGCTGGCGCGGCGGGTGGGCGAGGTAACCAGCACCTGCCAGCGCATCATGGCGGGTGAGACCGGGCGGCGGCTGCCGGTGGCGGGCGCCAATGACGAGTTCGACGCGCTGGCGGTGTCCGTCAACCGGGTGCTCGATCGTCTCGAGGAGCAGGCCGTCACGCTGCGCGCGACGTTCGACAGCACCGCGCACGACCTGCGCGCGCCGTTGCACCGGCTGCGCACCCGCATGGACGCGCTGCTGCTGCGCTCACCGGCGCTCGAGCCGGCAGTGCACGAGTCGATCGAGTTGGCATTGCGGGAAGTCGATCACCTGCAGCGCACTCTCGCCACGCTGCTGCAGATCGCGCTGGCGGAATCCGGCGCGCCGCTCGCTTCCGCGGCGTCGGTGGACGTCGGCGATCTCGCCGCCGAACTGGTCGAGCTGTTCGAGCCGGTCGCGGCAGCGCAGGGCCTCCAGCTTGCCTGCCGGTATGACACCCGAGCCATCGTGCAGGGCAATCGCCAGCTGCTCGCGCAACTGCTCACCAATCTCATCGAGAACGGGCTGAAGTACGTGCCTGCGGGCGGGCGCATCGAGGTCGCCGTGCAGCGCTTGAGTGATTGTGTACGGCTCACTGTCAGCGACAACGGTCCGGGCATCGCCACCCAGGACCGGGTGCGCGCCGTGCAGCCGTTCGTGCGCTTCGGGCCGATCGCCAAGCAGGAAGGCAGCGGCCTGGGCCTGAGTCTGGTTGCGGCCATTGCGCGCCTGCACCGCGGGCGGCTGGAGCTGCAGAGCAACGACCCGGGTCTCAAAGTGGTGGTCGAGCTGCCCGCCTAGAGTCTGAGCGACGGCCCCCGCTGCACGGGGTGCGCGCCGCCGCTTCAGGGGCTCTTGCCGCCGCGGCAGTCCTTCACGAACTGCGCGCGCGCCGGCCCGGTGAGCTTCTTCGCGTCCGCCTGCTTGTTGCAGACCTTGAGCGAGGCATGCTTCACCGGCGTCGCCGACGGCGCCGCGGGCGCAGCGGCGGCAACGGCGGCGCCGCAACCCACGATGGCGATGGCGGTGAATGCGGTGATGATCTTCATGCGCGCTTTCCTCACGTGTACGACTGGCGACTAGCGCAGAAGTTAGAGGGCTTGGGCCTCACACCGCAATGAACGCCGCATTAAGAAATCTTCATGCGCGGCGCTCGGGCGCCAGAATCGGGCCCGAGGCCGCAATGCCCGAGCGCGTCGCCTTCAGGCGTCCTTGTCGTGCTCGATGAGCGCGTAGGCCGAGTGGTTGTGGATGGACTCGAAATTCTCCGATTCCACCACGTACGCGGCGACGCGCTCGTCGCCGTTGAGCCGGGTCGCAACGTCGCGCACCATGTCCTCGACGAACTTCGGGTTGTCATAGGCGCGTTCGGTCACGTACTTCTCGTCGGTGCGCTTGAGAATTCCGTACAGCTCGCACGAGGCCTCGCTCTCGGCGATCTCGATGAGCTCCTCGATCCACATGTGGCTGCGCAGCTTCGCGGTGATGGTCACGTGCGAGCGCTGGTTATGGGCGCCATAGTCGGAAATGTTCTTCGAGCACGGACACAGGCTGGTGACCGGCACGGACACCCGCACCCACATCTCGGTGTGGCCGTGGCGGTGTTCGCCGATGAGGCTGGCGCGGTAGTCCATCAGGCTCTCGACGCCGGAGATCGGCGCGCGCTTCATGACGAAGAACGGGAAGCTCATCTCGATGTGCCCGGTGTCGGCCTCGAGGCGCTCGCTCATGGTGCGCAGCATGCCGCGAAACGACTCCACCGAGATCTCGCGCTCGCCGTGCAGGATTTCCACGAAACGCGACATGTGCGTGCCCTTGAAGTTGTGCGGCAGGCTCACGTACATGTTGAAGCTGGCGATAGTGTGCTGCTCGCCCGCGGATCGATCCCTGACCCGCACCGGGTGGCTGATGTCCTTGATGCCCACGCGATTGATGGGCAGTTCGCGCGTGTCGGGGCGCGCCTGCACGTCCTCGACCTCGGTGACGGCGGTGCGCGCGAGCTTGGCGGTGGCAAGCGGAGGAGTCATGATGCAAAAGCCTACAGGAAACGCGCGGAAATCCGTAGTTGCATTGTTAGTGGCGCGGCAGTGCCGCGGAATACCTCTTATTAGGTACGGCCGCTGGCGGAGCGCAGGCGTTCCTGCGGCTGCGCGGCCCACCAGCGCTCGATGCTGGCGCTGAGGCCCGCTGCATCGAGTCCCGCAGCCGCAAGGCACCCCTCGCGCGAGCCGTGTTCGATGAAGCGGTCGGGACTACCGAGCTGCAGCAGCGGGACCTGCAGACCCTCCGAGGCGAGCAGCTCACCGACCGCGGAGCCCGCCCCGCCGTGCGTGGCGTTCTCCTCGAGGGTCACGAGCGCGCGATGCCGTGCGGCGAGCGTGACAATCAGGTCCGCGTCGAGCGGCTTGACGAAGCGCATGTTGACGAGCGTGGCGTCGAGGGCTTCCGCGATCAGCTGGGCCGGCGTCACCAGCGCGCCGAACGCCAGCAACGCCAGCCCGCTCTTGCCCTCGCGCCGCAGCTGCGCCTTGCCGATCGGCAGCGCGCTCAGCTCCGCGGTCACCGCGGCTCCAGGACCTGCGCCGCGCGGATAGCGCACGATTGCCGGGGCGTTGAGCGTGCTCGCGGTGTACAGCATCTGCCGGCACTCGTTCTCGTCCGCCGGCGCCATGATCACCGTGTTGGGAATGCAGCGCAGGTAGGACAGATCGTAGCTGCCCTGATGAGTCGCGCCATCGCTGCCGACGAGGCCGGCGCGATCCACCGCAAACACGACCGGCAGGTTCTGCAGCGCCACGTCGTGAATGAGCTGATCGTAGGCGCGCTGCAGGAACGTCGAGTAGATCGCGACCACCGGCCTCAGGCCGTCTGCGGCCATCCCCGCGGCGAAGGTCACCGCATGCTGCTCGGCGATCGCGACGTCGAAATAGCGATCGGGGAAACGTTTGGAGAACTCGACCAGGCCGGAGCCTTCGCGCATTGCCGGCGTGATGGCAATGATGCGCGGATCGCGCTCCGCCATGTCGCACAGCCATTGGCCGAAGACCTGGGAGTAAGTGGGACCGGCGCTCTTCTCCTTGAAGATCGTGCCGCTCACCGGGTCGAACGGCCCCGGCCCATGCCACTTGATCGGGTCGGCTTCGGCGGGTG
Organism: Steroidobacteraceae bacterium; assembly: GCA_041485725.1. Taxonomy (GTDB): domain Bacteria; phylum Pseudomonadota; class Gammaproteobacteria; order Steroidobacterales; family Steroidobacteraceae; genus 13-2-20CM-66-19. The sequence continues at coordinate 6,871 of JBGPKC010000027.1, read as the reverse complement.
CGTAGCCCTTGCCCTTGCGCGTCACGACGTGCAGGAGCTGCGGTCCGCGCAGCTTGCGAATGTTCCGCAGCGTGCTGACCAGCGCCTTGACGTCGTGACCGTCCATGGGCCCGATGTAGTTGAACCGCATCTCTTCGAACAACGTGCCGGGCAGCACCATGCCCTTCAGGTGTTCCTCCGAGCGGCGCGCGAGCTCCCACACCGTGGGCATCTGCCGCAGCACTTTCTTGCCGCCCTCGCGCAGGTGCGCGTACACGCGGCCCGAGAGCGCGCGCGCGAAGTGATTGGAAAGGGCGCCGACGTTCTCCGAGATCGACATGTCGTTATCGTTGAGGATCACCAGCAGGTCCGCGGGCAGTGAGCCGGCGTGGTTCAGCGCCTCGAACGCCATGCCCGCCGTCATGGCGCCATCGCCGATGACCGCCACCACGCGGCGATCCTCGCCGGCGCGCGCCGCCGCCACCGCCATGCCCAACGCTGCGCTGATCGAGGTGCTCGAGTGTCCGACTCCGAACGTGTCGTACTCGCTCTCGTGGCGCGCCGGAAAGGGCGCCAGGCCCCCGTCCTGCTTGATGGTGTGCAGGCGATCGCGCCGCCCGGTCAGCACCTTGTGCGGGTATGCCTGGTGGCCGACATCCCACACCAGACGGTCGCGCGGCGTGTCGAACACGTAGTGCAGGGCGATGGTGAGCTCGACCGTGCCCAGACCTGCGGCAAAGTGACCACCGCGGGTGCTGACGCTGTGGATCAGGAACTCGCGCAGCTCAGCGGCAAGCGCCGGGAGCTTGCCTACCGGCAGGCGGCGCATGTCTGCCGGCGACTCGATCGCGCACAGCAGCGGGTAGTTGTCCGGCGGACGGTTCATCGCAGCATCAGTGTAGCGCACCGCGGCGCCTGCGCCCGTGCGCACGAGCCGCGGCCTGCAGGCACGCTCAAGTGGCGCGATTGACGACGAAGTCGGCCAGTTGCGCGAGCGCCGCGCCGCGTTCCCCCAGGGGTTCGAGCGCCGCGATCGCCGCGTCGCGCAACCCGCCGGCACGCACGCGCGAGGTGGCAAGCCCCACCGTGCTGGGATAGGTGGGCTTGGCGAGCGCCGCGTCGGCGCCCGTGGACTTGCCGAGCAGCGCCGGGTCGCCTTCGACGTCGAGAATGTCATCCTGGATCTGGAACGCGAGCCCGATCTCGGCGCCGAAGTGCTGCAGGGCTGCGAGCTCACGGCCGCCGCTCACACCGGCCGCCAGGGCTCCGAGCAACACGCTGCACTGGATGAGCGCGCCGGTCTTGCGACGGTGCATGTTCTCGACGGCGCCGATCGACAGCTTCTGTCCCACGGCGGCCAGATCGAGCGCCTGGCCGCCCGCCATGCCCCCGGTGCCGATGGCACGGGCGAGGACGCGCAGCATCTCGAGGCGCACTGCGGCGTTCACACCGTCCATCGGTTCGCTCGCCAGCACCTCAAAGCCGAGTGCCTGCAGCGCATCGCCCACCAGAATCGCGGTCGCTTCATCGTAGGCGCGATGACAGGTCGGTCGGCCGCGCCGCAGATCGTCATCGTCCATCGCGGGCAGGTCATCGTGCACGAGGCTGTAGACATGGATCAGTTCAACCGCGGCCGCGGGCGCGTCGAGTCGCGCGAGCGGCGCGCCGAGTGACTCGCCGGTGAGGTACACCAGCGTCGGTCGCAAACGCTTGCCCGCGCCCAGGACGCTGTAACGCATCGCTTCGCGCAGGCGTTGCGTGCCCGGATCGGGCAGCGCGAGGGCGCGCTCGAGCACACCCTCGATACGCGCCTGGCAGGCGAGGACCCGCGCGGCGAAATCGGCGGCCCGCGGCGCATCGCTTACCTGAGCGTTCATCACTCCGGGTCCGGCGCCGCGGCCGCAGCCTCGTCCCCGGCCTCCTCGAACGGCTCGATCCCGGCCCCGGTCTGACCGCTGCGCTTCAGGAGGATCTCGACCTTCTGCTGTGCGGTCTGGAGCGATGCCTGGCAGTGGCGCGTGAGCGCGACGCCGCGCTCGAAGATCTTCAGCGCCTCATCGAGCGGCAGATCGCCGCGCTCGAGACGCTCGACCAGGCCTTCCAGCTCCGCAAGCGCCTGCTCGAAGTCGGGGCCTTTGCTGTTACGCGTCAAATCGGGTCGCTCCTGCAAGGCTGAAGCGGGAGGTAAGCCCAGGGCGCGCAACGTTACACAGCGCGGTGCGAGGGTCAACGCGGGGTTGACGTCGCTTGCGGTGCGGCGATACAGTCGCACGCCTGGGTTAGACCGAGTCTAAGTGAGGAGCGTCATGAATCTCAAAGGCAGCAAGACGGAGAAGAATCTCAAGGATGCGTTCGCCGGGGAATCGCAAGCCAACCGGCGTTATCTGTATTTCGCACAGAAGGCCGACGTCGAAGGGTTCAACGACGTTTCGGCGGTGTTTCGCTCCACCGCGGAAGGCGAGACCGGCCACGCCCACGGGCACCTCGAGTACCTGGAGGCGGTGGGTGATCCGGCAACGGGACTGCCCATCGGGGAGACCCGGCTCAATCTCAAGGCCGCCATCGCCGGTGAGACTCATGAGTACACCGACATGTACCCCGGCATGGCGAAAGCTGCGCGCGAGGAAGGTTTCGGGGAAATCGCCGATTGGTTCGAGACGCTGGCCAAGGCCGAGCGCTCGCATGCCAATCGCTTCCAGAAAGCCCTGGACGGCCTTTAAGACGCGCACGCCCGCGCGCCAGCAGCGGCGGTATTTGTGCCTGAGAGCCTGACGCGCGCATGAGCACGACGCCGGCCGCGCCGGGTTCCGCCATGGGCGGACGCGAGGGAAGCCTGGAGGCTCCCACCCGGCACCCCCTGCAGTGGCACGACCCGCAGTTCTACAACGTCACCGCGCTCGAGACGGAACTCGAGCGCGTGTTCGACATCTGCCACGGCTGCCGGCGCTGCTTCAGCCTGTGCAACGCCTTTCCGACGCTGTTCGACGCCGTGGATGCCTCCGCGCACGGCGAAGTTGCGGGCGTGGAGCGGCAGGTGTTCTGGCAGGTCGTGGATCACTGCTACCTGTGCGACATGTGCTTCATGACGAAGTGCCCGTACGTGCCGCCGCATCCCTGGAACGTCGACTTTCCGCATCTGATGCTGCGGGCGAAAGCGGTGCGCGCGCGCACCGCGGGCTTCACGCTGCGCGAGCGCGTACTCGCCGCCACCGATGCAGTCGGCAGGCTCGCCGGAATTCCGGTGGTAGTGGAGCTGATGAACGCGATCAATCGCACGGTGGCCGGCCGCGCGCTGCTGGAGAAGACTCTCGGCGTCGACCGTACGGCGCCGCTGCCGCAGTACCACGCGCGTAGCGCGCGCAAACGCCTCGCGCATCTTGGCACCACTCAGCACGCCGCAGGCGCGCACAGCGCGCAGGCGACGGCGGCGACCACCGGGCGGGTGGCGCTGTTCACGAGCTGTTATGGCAACCGCAACGAGCCGGCGCTCGACGAGGACCTGGTCGCGGTGTTCGCGCACAACGGCATCGAAATCACGCTGCTCGCGCAGGAGCGCTGTTGTGGGATGCCGCGGCTCGAGCTCGGCGACCTCGAGGCGGTCGCGAGGCTCAAGGAGTACAACATCCCGCAGCTGGCGCAGGCCGTCGACGCCGGCTACGACCTGGTGGCGCCGATCCCCTCGTGCGTGCTCATGTTCAAGCAGGAGCTGCCGCTCATGTACCCCGAGGATGCGCAGGTGCGCCAGGTCGCCGCGCGCATGTTCGACCCGTTCGAATATCTGATGCTGCGTCATGAGGCGGGGCTGCTGCGCACCGACTTCAAGGTAGCGCTCGGCAAGGTGAGCTACCACGTCCCCTGTCACCTGCGGGTGCAGAACATCGGGTTCAAGACGCGCGATCTCTTGAAGCTCGTGCCAGGCACCAGCCTCGACACCATCGAGCGCTGCTCGGGGCACAACGGTACCTACGGCGTGAAGCGCGAGTTTCGCGCCGCGTCGGTGCGCATCGGTCGCCCGGTGGTGCAGCGGGTCGAGAGCGCGCAGGCCGATCACTACGCCAGCGACTGCCCCATGGCGGCGCAGCAGATCGCGAGCGGCCTCACGCAGCCGCGTGCACCCGAGCATCCGCTGCGGCTGCTGCGGATGGCGTACGGACTGTAAACTGTGGGCGCGGCCACCGCAGCGGATGCACCAAAGGAGCCTGCCATGGACAAGCTTGCCGCCAAGGACCTCATGCCGCTCGAGCAGTACGCCCGGGAGCGGCCGGCCTTCCGCGCGCGGGTGATGCAGCACAAGAGCGAGCGGCAGCTCGCGGTCGGGCCGAACGCCACCTGGTTGTTCGAGGATCGACTCACGGTGCAGTACCAGGTGCAGGAGATGCTGCGCACCGAGCGTATCTTCGAGGCGCAGGGCATCGCGGATGAGCTCGGCGCCTTCAACCCGCTGATCCCGGACGGCAGCAACTGGAAGGTGACGCTGCTGATCGAGTTTGTGCAACCCGCGGAGCGGGCGCGGGCGCTCGCGCGCCTGAAGGGTATCGAGGATCGCTGCTGGGTGGAGGTGGCCGGTCACGCGCGCGTGTTCGCCATTGCGGACGAGGATCTGGAGCGCGAGAACGAGGAGAAGACCTCCGCGGTGCATTTTCTGCGCTTCGAGCTCGACCCCGGCATGATCGCCAGCCTGCGCGCCGGAGCGGCACTCGCCGCCGGCGTCGATCACGAGGACTACCGGCACGCCGTGCACGAAGTGCCCGCGCCGACGCGCCTCGCCCTGACGGCCGACTTCCGCTAGCGCAACTCGTGCCTCTGCTAAGATCGCGCCGCGCCCGCGCGGCGCTCAGCCACGGATGATCTACGCAGCCGGATGACTCAGTCGTACACCGCCTCCGATATCGAGGTCCTGACCGGCCTCGAGCCCGTCCGGCGACGGCCGGGCATGTACACCCACACGCAACGGCCCAATCACCTCGCGCACGAAGTCATCGACAACAGCGTCGATGAGGCGATCGCCGGTTATTGCAAGCAGATCGACGTCACGCTCTTCAAGGACGGATCGCTGCAGGTGGAGGACGACGGCCGCGGCATGCCGGTCGACATCCATCCCAAAGAGAAGGTGAGTGGCGCCGAGCTCATACTCACGCGCCTGCACGCCGGCGCCAAATTCTCCGACAAGAACTACAAGTTCTCCGGCGGCCTGCACGGCGTCGGCGTCTCGGTCGTCAACGCGCTCTCGAAGCACCTCGAGTGCTGGATCAAGCGCGGCGGCAAGGAATACAACATCGGCTTCAAGGACGGCAAGGTCAGCTCGAAGCTCGAGGAGATCGGCACCGTCGGCCAGCGCAACACCGGCACGCGCCTGCGTTTCTGGCCGGATGCGAAGTTCTTCGACACCGACAAGTTCTCCGTCCCGCAGCTCAAGCACACCCTCAAGGCCAAGGCGGTGCTGTGCCCGGGGCTGCGCGTCACCTTCAAGAACGAGGCCACCGGCGAGAAGGACGAGTGGTTCTATACCGGAGACCTGGGCGCCTATCTGGTCGAGGAGCTCGACAAGCACGAACGTATTCCGCCCGATCCCATCACCGGCACGCGCGAGGGCGATGACGACGCGGTGAACTACGCGCTGTGCTGGGCGCCGGATGCGGAAACCGCCATCGGCGAGAGCTATGTCAACCTGATTCCCACCATCGAGGGTGGCACCCACGTCAATGGCCTGCGTGCCGGGGTGGCGCAGGCGGTGCGTGAGTTCTGCGAGTTCCGTAACCTCGTACCGCGCGGCATCAAGCTCACGCCCGAAGACGTGTGGGACAAGGCGAATTACGTGCTGTCGGTGAAGATCCACGAGCCGCAGTTCGCCGGACAGATGAAGGAGCGACTGGGCTCGCGCGATGCCGCCGCACTCGTCGAGGGGTTCGTGCGCGACTCGATGGCGCTGTGGCTCAACCGCCATCCGGATGCCGGCGAGCGCATCGCGCAGTTCGCGATTATCAACGCGCAGGAGCGCGCCAAGGCTGCGCAGCGCGTGGTGCGCAAGCGCATGGCGGGCGGACCGGCCTTGCCGGGCAAGCTCGCCGACTGCACCAGCCAGGAACCCAAGCGCTCGGAGCTGTTCCTGGTGGAAGGCGATTCCGCCGGAGGCTCGGCCAAGCAGGCGCGCGACCGGGACTTCCAGGCCATCATGCCGTTGCGCGGCAAGATTCTGAACACCTGGGAGCTCGATGCGGGTGAGATCGCCGGCAGCCAGGAGGTGCACGACATCTGCGTGGCGCTCGGCATCGAGCCGGGCTCGACGGACCTGAGCCAGCTGCGCTACCACAAGGTGTGCATCCTCGCGGATGCGGATTCCGACGGACAGCACATCGCCACGCTCCTGTGCGCGCTGTTTCTGCGGCACTTCCGCCCGCTGGTGGCCCACGGGCACGTGCACGTGGCCATGCCGCCGCTGTACCGCATCGATGCGGGCAAGCAGGTGCACTACGCGCTCGATGACGCCGAGCGCGACCAGTTGCTCAAGAAGATCGAGAAGGAGAGCCCGCGCACCAAGCCGACGGTCACGCGCTTCAAGGGCTTGGGCGAGATGAACCCGACGCAGCTGCGCGAGACCACCATCGACCCGCGCACGCGGCGCCTGGTGCAGCTCACCATCGACGGTAAGGACAATACCGATCAGCTCATGGACATGCTGCTCGCCAAGAAGCGCGCCGCCGACCGGCGCGAATGGCTCGAAAAGAAAGGTAACCTCGCGGAAGTGCAGGTGTAAAGCCACCCCAGGTAACCAAGGTTAACGATGGAAACTCCGGAACTGAACTTCGAGGGCATCGAGCGCCAGCCGCTGCGCACCTTCACCGAGAAGGCCTACCTCGACTACTCGATGTACGTCATTCTCGACCGGGCGCTG
>JBGPKC010000026.1:0-38991 GCA_041485725.1 Steroidobacteraceae bacterium | reverse complement strand
TACACGCGCGAGGAGATGAAACTCGTCTGGGAGACCCGCAAGATCCTCGGGGACGCGGCGATCCGCGTGAATGCTACGGCGGTGCGGGTGCCGGTGTTTTACGGACACTCCGAGGCGGTGCACCTCCAGACGCGCCGCCCGCTGAGCGCCGACCAGGCCCGTGAACTATTGCGCAAAGCGCCGGGCGTGACCGTTATGGACGAGCGCCGGGCGGGCGGATACCCCACGGCCGCTACCGAGGCAGCGAAACGCGACACAGTTTATGTCGGGAGAATCCGGGAATATCTCGCCCCGGATCGAGGACTTAACTTATGGATTGTCGCCGACAATGTACGAAAAGGGGCCGCCACGAACAGCGTTCAGATCGCAGAGGCTTTGGCGCAACGCCCTATTTAAGTTATATTGCCGCGGGATTCACGGGGGGGTCACATCCCGTGCCCCATCCTGTTGTTTTCACAGGACATTTGGTCCGATAATGCCTTTCGGGGTGCCCTGATGGTCGCCAAACGCTCAAGTCGGGCGCTGGCATTGCTGCTGGCCTTGCCGTCGGCGGCGTTTGCCTTGGGTCTCGGAGACATACGTCTCCTCTCGCCGCTCAACGCGCCGCTCGACGCGGAAGTCGAACTCGTCGACGTCGCGCCCGATGAAGTCAATACCGTACAGGCACAGCTTGCCTCACGCGAGACCTTCGCCCGCTACGGCCTCGACTGGCCCGCCTACCTCACCGGCGTCCAGATGCGCACGGTGCGCACGCCGGACGGCCGCCAGATGCTCAAGCTCAAGTCCACGGAGGCGATCTCCGAGCCCTTTATTACGCTGCTGGTCGAAGTGAGCTGGGCGCGCGGCCACCTGGTGCGCGAATACACCATGTTGCTTGATCCGCCCGTGTACACCCCGGGCAAGTCGGCCGTGGCGAGCGCGCCGGTGAGCGCACCCGCGACCGGTTCCGGCGTGCGCGAAGGAGCGATTGCACGCAGTGCCGAGAACCCGGCGGCCGCGGCGCCTGCGCCCGAGTCGGGCGCCGCGAGCGCCGCACCCACACCGGCACGCGGCGCGAGCGCGGCGAGTACGGAGGCGGGCGCTGCCTCGATGCACGTGGTCCAGCGCGGCGAGACGCTCTCGGGAATCGCCAGTAGCACGGCCGCCGAAAACGCGAAGTCTCCCCGCACCCGCAGCTGGATGCTCGCCATCTACCAGGCGAACCCGCGCGCCTTCGAACAGAACATGAACGTGCTGCGCTCCGGCGCAGTGCTGCGCATCCCGGAGGCCGCGCAGGCGGCGGCAGTGTCGCCGAGCGAGGCGTCCGCGGAGATTCGCCGCCAGTATGCCGCGTGGCGCTCCACCACCGGCGCCCCGGCTGCGCCCGCGGGTGAGCGGCCCGGACAGCTGAAGCTGGTGACGCCTTCGGAGTCGCCTTCCGTGGGCGCCACGCCCGGAGCCCCGAGCGCTGAGGTCAGCCAGCTAAAGGGCCGCGTGCACGATCTGGAAGGGCAGCTCACCGAATCCAAACGACTGCTGGAGCTGAAGAACGCGGATCTGGCGCGTCTGCAGCAGCAACTGGCGGCCAAGCAGGGCACGCAGCCCGCCGCCCCGGCAGCGCGCGCCCCTGAAACAGCCCCTCCCGCGGCCGCGCAAGCTCCTGCGGCGCGGACCCCTGCCGAAGCTCCGGCAGCGCAGGCGGCTCCGCCGCCGCCGCCCGCGGCCGAAGAGAGGCCACCCCAGCCGGCGCCCGAAGCACCCCCGCCGGTAACCGCGAAGCCTGCGCCGACGCCGGCTGCCCCGGTCGCCGGTGGGTCGCTGTTTGACACCCTCAAGGGCTACTGGTGGGTGGTCGCGCTGCTGCTCCTTGCACTGGTGGCGGTTGCGGTGTCGAGGATCGTGCGTTCGCGCCGCGCGACGCAGTTCGATGATTCCCTCGGCCGCCTGGCGGTGGCCGGGGCGGCCTCAGAGTCGGCCTACGCGGACCGCGGCTTTGCGTCCTCGGACACGCAACCGCTTGCGGTCGCGCGCCCCGAGCCCGCGTTCCTGGTGGAGGAAACGGGGACGCACGAGCGGCTCCGCTTCCCGGCCGGAGCGGCCGCTGCGGCGCCCGCGGCGAGGCATGTGACGAGCGATGAGACGATCAGCAGCGAGACGGCGATCAACCTCGACCAGGGCGACCCGCTCGCCGAGGCTGACTTCCACATGGCGTATGGCCTGTACGACCAGGCCGCGGATCTGATCCGCATTGCCATCGGCCGCGAACCCGCGCGCCGCGATCTGCGACTGAAGCTCCTCGAAGTATTCTTCGTGTGGGGCAACAAGGACCAGTTCCTGCACGCGGCGCGCGAGCTGGCGGACACCCGTGTCGAGGCCGCGCCCGGGGAGTGGGAGAAGATCCTCATCATGGGCAAGCAGCTCGCGCCCGAGGATCCCCTGTTCTCGGGGAGCGGCGCGGTGAGCGGTGCGACGGCCGGCGGCGTGGATCTCGACCTGGAAGGCGGACAGAGCCGCGTGGACTTCGACCTGGCGGGCGAGCCGGTCGCAGGCGACGCGCCTCAGGGAGTGGATCTGGACATCGGGGCTGCCGTGGGCGACCACGGCACAGCGGAGTCGCCGACCAACGTCACCGACCGTAACGCCGCCCTGCTCGAGAACACGTTCCTCAGCACCACCGGCACGACGCGCCAGATGACGGCCCGCATGCGCCAGGACGGGGCCGCCACAGGGGAGGTCGAGGGTCCGACCGTGGAGCAGCCCCAGATCGTCGCCACCCAGGAGCACCCCACCATACGGCAGAAGGTCGAGACGGCGCTCAAGCAAAGCGAGCAGACCGCGGAGCTGGCGCTCGATGATCTCGGCCTGGACGTGGGGTCGGCCGACACGGCGGATCAGCCAGGCCTCGCGGCAGCTTCCGGTCCGGATGCCCCGACACTGGTCGCGGGCCTCGACGATCACTCCCGCCGGGTCATGGAGAACGCGCAGCAGCGCGGCAGGGGGGAGACCGGCTCCTCGACCGGCGCATGGCAGTTCGATCAGGACGAACTCGAGGCGGCGCTCACGCAGACCAGTCTTGCGGTGCCGGACAGCTCGCCGACCTCGCGGCTCGCAGCCCTCGGCGCGCATGAAGTGGATGTCGATGTGGGGGATTCGAGCGGGACGCACCCGGCGACGCACAGCGGTGGTGTGGACCTCGACGTCGGCGCCGCCACCGGGATGCACGCCGCCAACGGCGGATCCCTGGACCTCGACGTGGGCACCGCGACGGTGCCCGACACCGCGTTCGCCGCCACGCAGAGGCTGTCCTCGGAAGACCTGGCACTGCCGGACCTTGAGCCGGTGACCATGAGCGAAGTCGGCACGAAGCTCGATCTGGCTCGTGCTTACATGGACATGGGCGATCCTGACGGTGCGCGCAACATTCTCGAGGAAGTGCTCGCCGAGGGCTCGGCGGCGCAGAAACAGGAAGCGCAGCGTCTGATGGAGTCGCTTCCGGGGTAGTTGAGCCTTGGCCAGGATTGCCGTCGGGATCGAGTACGACGGCTCCGCCTACGCAGGCTGGCAGGCGCAGGCCTGCCTGCCGACCATCCAGCACATCACCGAAAGAGCGCTGAGCAGCGTCGCCGCGGAGCCGCTCACTCTGGTGTGCGCCGGGCGCACCGACGCCGGTGTGCACGCGCACGGCCAGGTTGCGCACTTCGACACGCGCGCGACACGCAGCGCGCGCGGCTGGGTTCTCGGAGCCAACAGCGAACTGCCGGCGGACGTGAGTGTGTCCTGGGCCGTGCCGGTGCCGGCGCACTTCCACGCGCGCTACTGCGCCGAGGCGCGCACCTACCGTTACCTGATTCTGAACCGCCTGGCCCGTTCGGCTCTGCTTGCGCGACGTGCGACCTGGATCCATCGGCCGCTGGATCAGGAGCGCATGGCGCAGGCCGCGCTCGCCCTGCACGGCGAGCACGACTTCGGCGCCTTCCGCTCCTCGGAATGCCAGGCCAAATCGCCCATCCGGCGCATGGAGCGCCTCAGCGTGGAGCGGCGCGGCGACTGGGTCGTCATCGAGGCGACCGCCAATGCCTTCCTGCACCACATGATGCGCAACATCGCGGGCCTCCTGATTGCCATCGGCAAGGCCGACGCGCCGCCGTGCTGGGCGCGCGAGGTGCTCGAGGGGCGTGACCGCACCCGCAATGCCGCCACCGCCCCGGCCGCCGGACTGTATCTGATGACGGTGCGCTATCCGGCCGCGTTTGCCCTGCCGGCGGCGTGCCGGCAGGAGGTGCTCCCGCCCGATCGGCTATGATCGCGCACCTTAGGTTTCACTCTCCGCGCGCCTCCGCCCGAATGTCCTGGTTCGAGAAGATCATGCCCTCCCGCATCAAGACCGAGCGGCGCACGCGCTCGGTCCCGGAGGGCCTGTGGATCAAGTGCCCGGCATGCGATGCGGTCCTGTACCGCGCCGAGCTGGAGCGCAACCTGTATGTCTGTCCCAAGTGCAGCCATCACATGCGCATGGCTGCGCGCGACCGGCTGGAGCGCTTTCTCGACCCGGGCACGACCGCGGAAATCGGCGCCTCCATCTCACCGGAGGATCCGCTCAAGTTCCGCGACAGCAAGCGCTACCGCGACCGGCTCGCCCAGGCGCAGAAAGCCACCGGCGAGAGTGATGCCCTGGTGGTGCTGGCCGGCACGCTGCACGCGCTGCCGATCGTGGCCTGCGCATTCGAATTCCAGTTCCTCGGCGGTTCGATGGGTTCGGTGGTCGGCGAGCGCTTCAAGCGCGGCGTGGACTACTGCATCCAGGAGCGGCGGCCGTACGTGTGCTTTTCCGCCAGCGGCGGGGCGCGCATGCAGGAGGCGCTGTATTCGCTGCTGCAGATGGCGAAGACCGCGGCGGCGCTGTCACGCCTGGCGCAAGCGCACCTGCCGTTCATTTCAGTCATGACCGATCCGACCACCGGCGGCGTGTCGGCGAGTCTCGCGCTGCTCGGGGACCTGAACCTCGCCGAGCCACGCGCGCTGATCGGCTTCGCCGGTCCCCGGGTCATCCAGCAGACCGTGCGCGAAACGCTGCCGGAGGGCTTCCAGCGCAGCGAATTCCTGCTCGAGCACGGAGCCATCGACATGATTGTCGACCGCCGCGAGATGCGCGACCGGATCGCGACGCTGCTGCGGCTGCTGCTGAAGCTGCCGGCCGCCGCTGCCTGACGCGCGCGCCGCTTCCGAGCCTCAGGTCCGATGCGCACGCTCGCCGAGTGGCTCACGCTGCAGGAGTCGGTGCATCCCAAGAGCATCGACATGGAGCTCACGCGCGTTGCCGCCGTCGCGCGCGCCCTCGGGGTCGCCGCGCCGGCATTCCCCGTCATGACCGTGGGCGGCACCAACGGCAAGGGCTCCACCGTGGCGCATCTCACGGCGCTGCTCAGTGCGCTCGGGGCCTCAACGGGCATGTTCACCTCGCCGCACTTCATCCGCTACAACGAGCGTATCCGCGTGAACGGGGACGAGGTCGGCGATCAGGAGCTGATCGCGGCGTTCGAGCGCATTGAGGCCGCCCGCGGCGCGATCACGCTCACTTTTTTCGAATACAACACGCTGGCGGCGCTGCTCATTTTCGCGCAGCGGGCCGTGGACGTTGCGGTCCTGGAAGTGGGGCTCGGCGGCCGGCTCGACGCCACCAACCTGGTGGCGGCGGATGTCGCCGTGGTCGCCTCCGTCGGCCTCGATCATCGCGACTGGCTCGGCGACACGCTCGAGCTCATCGGCGCGGAGAAGGCCGGCATTTTCCGCGCGAGTAAGCCGGCGGTACTCGGCACGCCGAGCATGCCGGCGAGCGTGTTTGCGACCATCGCCGCGCTCGGTGCGCGCGCGCTGGTTGCGGAGCGGGATTTCAGCTGGCGCGTGAGCGCTGCGGGCTGGGACTACGACGGTCTCGGGGTGTCGCTGCGCGGCTTGCCGCCGCCCGCGCTCGCAGGTTCCATCCAGTACCGCAATGCCGCCACCGCCATCGCCGCAGTGGAGGCGCTCGCCTCTGACGACGCGCCACGCGCGGCGGCCCGGCGCCTCGCCGGCCGGCTCGCGCGGCTCGATGAGCGCGCGGTGGGCGCAGCACTGCGCGCGGTGCGGCTCGCCGGCCGCTTCCAGGTGGTGCCGGGCGAAGTGGAGTGGATTTTGGATATTGCCCATAACCAGCCCGCCGCCGAGGTGCTCGCCATGCAGCTGCGCGAGCGAGCGCTGCCCGGCGCGCTTGACGGCCGGGGCGACCCGGGACGGACCTTCGCAGTCATCGGGGTGCTGGCGGACAAGGACGCCGCGGCGATCGCCGCGGCGCTGAGCGCCGTCATCGACCACTGGATCGTGTGCGCGCTGCCCGGTGCGCGCGGTGGCAGCGCGGCGCAGCTGGCGCAGCGCCTCGCGCGGCCCCCGGGCGAGATGACGCTCGCGGCCTCGGTCGCTGCGGGCTGTGAGCTGGCGCGCGCCGCGGCGCGCCCGGCAGATCGGGTCGTCGTCTGCGGTTCCGTCTACACCGTGGGGCCGGCGCTGCAGTGGCTTCGGATATACTGAACGGCAGCCGGCCGCTGCTTGGCGAGCGGCCACGGCTGCGCGCGGCGTCCGCTGCGCTTGGCTTTCTCGGGTTTCGCCCCCATCGTGGGTAGCTAAGTGAAAGAACGGCTGACGGGCGCAGTGATTCTCGTGGCCCTGATGGTGCTGTTGGTGCCCGAGCTGTTGACCGGACCCATTCGCTCCGCGCCGCGGGCCGCGGCGGTGGCGCCATCGGCCGAGGAACCGCCATTACGCTCCTACACCATCAATCTCGCGGACGATACGCATTCGCGCAGCACTGCGGCGACCGCCAGTGGACCGCAACAACCCACGTCGCTCAGCGTTGCGCCACCCGCGGCGGCCGCGTCGACCCCGCCGCCCGCCCCGAGTGCCGCGCCCCGTGCGCCGCAGGCTCCGCCCGCCGCGCCGCCCCCGCTGATGCCGGCGAAGAGCGCGCGGGCGAGCGCCGCAGCGGCGAATGCAGCGAACAGCGTCGCAGGGGATTCCGGCACGTGGATGGTGCAGCTCGGCAGCTTCGCCAGCCGCACGAACGCCGAACGCCTGGCGCGACAGGTCAGGGCCGGGGGCTTCAAGGTGAGCGTCTCCCAGGGCAGCTCCGGGCGGCGGCTGTACCGGGTGCGGGTCGGCCCGGCGCACGACCGCGAGGCGGCGATGCAGCTGGCGGTGAAGTTGCGGGCCGCGGGTCACAGTGGCTCGATCGTGCCGAAGTAGCGGCTCGCGTGACGCGCTGCGTGGGCAACGCGTGCGATGCTCTTGTACAATCCGCGCCGCGCGCAATGTCCGCGATCACATCGGTAAGCGATGAACCTGACCGACTACCTGCTGATTGTCACGATCGTGCTCTCGGCGATCGTGGGTGCGGCGCGCGGCTTCCTGCGCGAGGCGGTCGCCGTGGCAGCCTGGGTCATGGCCCTGTTCCTCGCCTGGCACTTCTCCGATCTCATCGCGCCGCACCTGGGCGGCCTCATGTCGGATTCCGAGGTGCGGCCCTGGGCGGCGCGGGTCATTATCGTGCTGCTGGTGCTGCTGCTCGGCGCCGGCGTCGGTGCGGCGCTCGCGCACTTCGTGCGCCTGTCGATTTTCAGCGGCATGGACCGGCTGCTCGGCTTCGCCTTTGGCGTGCTGCGCGGCTTCGTGCTGCTCGGCGTGTTCGTCATTCTCGGCCAGCTGCTGCGCCTGCAGGAGGAGCAGTGGTGGCGGCACTCGATGCTCATCCCCTATGGGGAGTCGATCGCGAACGGGCTGCGCATGCTGGTGGGCGAGGAGCGGGTGCGGCGCGCGGGCGATCTGCGGGTCCGGGTCTGAGGAGTTGCGGCTGACATGTGTGGGATCGTCGGCATCGTCGGTACCAGCGCGGTCAATCAGCGTCTGTATGACGCGCTGACGGTGCTGCAGCACCGCGGCCAGGACGCCGCCGGCATCGCCACCTCCGGCGACGGCGAGCTGTACGTGCGCAAGGGCAGTGGCCTGGTGCGCGACGTGTTCCAGCAGCATCACATGCTCGAGCTCAAAGGCAACGCCGGCATCGGCCACGTGCGCTACCCGACGGCGGGCTGCGACGGCGCCTCCGAAGCGCAGCCGTTCTACGTCAATGCGCCCTACGGCATCTGCCTTGGGCACAACGGCAATCTCACCAACGCGACGGAGCTCGCCGAGATCCTGATCCGCGAGGACCGGCGCCACCTCAACACCACCTCCGACTCGGAGGTGCTGCTGAACGTGTTCGCCTCCGAGCTGCAGCGGGTCGGGACCGTGCGCATCACGCCCGCGGACGTATTTGCCGCCCTGAACGCCCTGTACCGCCGTTGCCGCGGCGGCTATGCCGTGGTCGCGATGATCATCGGCCACGGCATACTCGGCTTTCGGGATCCGAACGGCATCCGCCCGCTGGTGCTCGGTGAGCGGCGCACGCCGCGCGGCACGGAATGGATGCTGGCCTCCGAGAGCGTGGCGCTCGACAGCCTGTCGTTCCGCTTCGTGCGCGACGTGGCGCCCGGGGAAGCGGTGTTCATCGACGAGCAGGGCAGGCTCCATACCCAGCAGTGCGTCGCGACGCTGCGGCACACGCCGTGCATCTTCGAGTACGTGTATTTCGCGCGGCCCGACTCCAAGATCGACAACATCTCGGTGTATCGGGCGCGCATGCGCATGGGCGACCGGCTGGCGGATAAGATCCTGCGCGCGCATCCGGCGCACGACATCGAGGTCGTCATTCCGATCCCGGATACCAGCCGCACCAGCGCGCTGCAACTCGCACAGCGGCTCGGCGTGAAGTACCGCGAGGGTTTCATCAAGAACCGTTACATCGGCCGCACTTTCATCATGCCCGGGCAGGATGAGCGCGAGAAGTCGGTGCGCCGCAAGCTGAACGCCATCGATCTGGAGTTCCGCGGCAAGACGGTGTTGCTGGTGGATGATTCCATCGTGCGCGGCACGACGTCGGCGCAGATCATCGAGCTGGCGCGCGAGGCGGGCGCCGCCAAGGTGTACTTCGCCTCCGCCGCGCCACCGGTACGCTTCCCGAACGTCTACGGCATCGACATGCCGGCGGTGAGCGAGTTGGTCGCGAGCGGCCGTACCGTGGAGGAAGTGGCGCGCTTGATCGGCGCGGACTGGCTCGTCTACCAGGATCTCGAGGACCTGATCGCCGCGTGCAAGCACGAGGATGCGCGCATCCAGGAGTTCGACACCTCGTGCTTCTCGGGTGAATATGTCACCGGCGACGTCACCCCCGAATATCTCGAGCGGCTGCAGCTGGAGCGCTCCGATGCGGCGAAGCACGCGCGCCGCGAGCGGCGCGCCAAACTCAAAGTGGTGCGCGGGAGCTGAACTGGCGGACGCCCCTGATCCGCGCCGCGAGTTGCTGCTCGGCCTGTTGCAGGCGGGCCTGCAGCGGGTCGACGGCCGCCGTTGCGTGCGCGAGGCGCTCACCGGACTCGCTCCTGCGCCCGCGCGCGTATGGCTGGCCGCGGTCGGCAAGGCCGCCGAGTCCATGGCGCTCGGTGCGCACGAGGCGCTCGGGGCCGCCATCGAGCGCACGCTGCTGATCACGCGCGACGCGCCCACCGCAGCGCAGTTCGTTGCCGGCGGCGCAGTCGAGGCCCTGCTCGGTTCTCACCCGGTACCCGATGAACGCTCCCTCGCCGCCGGCGAGCGCCTGCTCGCTTGGGTCGACGCATTGCCGCCCGAGGCGCAACCCATGTTTCTCATCTCCGGCGGCGCCTCGAGCCTGGTGGAAGTGCTCGAGGCGGGCGCCACCCTGCACGACCTCGAGGAGCTTACGCGGCTGGCGTTCGCGCAGGGGATCGCGATCGGGGAACTCAACGCGCGCCGCGCGGCGCTGTCGCGCATCAAGGGCGGGCGGCTCACGGCGCGCTTGCGCGGCCGGCCGGCGCGGGCGTTGTTCGTGTCGGACGTGCCGCAGGATGATCCGCGCGTGATCGGCTCGGGCCTCATGGGTCCTGCGGACCGCGGCGCCGATCGGGTCGAACGCCAGGTGGTGGCCTCGGTCGATCACGCCGTGGTGGCGGTTGCGGCGGCGGCGGCCCAGCTCGGCCTCAGCGTGCACGCGCCGCCACGCCGCTTCGAGGGCGACGCTGCGCGCCTGGCGGCGCGCTTTGCGCACGAACTGCGCCTCGCCAGCGCGCAGCTGTGCGTCTGGGGCGGCGAATCCACCGTGCAGCTGCCGGCGCATCCGGGTCGCGGCGGGCGCAACCAGCACCTGGCGCTGGCGGCGGCGCGCCTCATCGCGGGACACGCGGACCTGATGCTGCTCGCGGCCGGCACCGACGGCATCGACGGCGTCACCGAGGACGCCGGCGCCCTGATCGACGCCGAGACCTGCGCACGGCTCACGCTCGCGGAGCTTGACGCCGACCGCTGCCTGCAACAGGCGGACTCCGCGCGCGCGCTCGCCGCGAGTGGCGATCTGCTGCATACGGGTCCGACCGGAACCAATGTCGGGGATCTGGTGATTGGACTTAAGCTGCCCGCGGCCGCGGCGCGCGCTCTCGCGGACCGACATGGCGGCACGCGCTCACGCGTGCTGTAATTTCACCCGATGCGTCTGCTGTTGATCGAGGAAGACGCGCACCGTTGCGCTCACATCCGGCAGCGGCTCGCCTCATGGCGGCCGCAGGCGCAGCTCATCGTGCACAGCCCGGTATCGCAGGGGGCGCTCGCGCCGGAGTTCCTGGCCCAGGGGTTCGATGCGGTGTTGCTGGCGGAGGTCTGGCCCGGCGGCCGCGGTCTCACCTGGGCACATGAGCTGGCAAGCCGTGCGGGATTTGCGCCGCTGGTGCTGCTGTGCGGCACGGACCGCTCGGCAGCGCGCGATGCCGCGGCGCTGGGCGCTTATACCCTGAGCTACGACGAACTCGATCAGGACGCCTTTGCGCAGGTGCTGACCGCGGCCGAGCGGCGCCAGGCGTACGCGCGCGCGGTGTGGCGCACCAGCCGCGCGGGACGCGAGACGCAGCGCTTTGGCGAGGCGTTCATCCGCGGCTATCGCTGCATTCGCAGACTCGCGGCCGGCCCCATGAGCGACCTGTTCGTCGGGGAGAGCGAGCGCGCCGGCACGCTGGTGGCGCTGAAGGTCGCGCGCGACCTCCAGGATGAGCAGCACGAGCCGCTCGACATGTTCCGCCGCTTCCTGCAGGAGTACGAGATTGCCCAGCGCATCAACGACCCGGCGGTGGTGCGCCTGCACGACCTTGGCATCAGTGACGACCACGCCTGGCTGGTGATGGAGTACTTCGCGTTCGGCGACCTGCGCCGGCGCATGCAGGCACGCCTCACGCCGCGCGACGCGCTGCGCCTGGCCGCCGCGATTGCGCGCGCGCTGGCCACGATTCACGCGGCCGGAGTGTTACATCGGGATCTGAAGCCCGGCAACATCATGCTGCGCGAGGACGGCAGCATCGCACTCATCGACTTTGGCCTGTCCAAGGACGCCGCGCTGGCGCTCGATCTGACCGACACCGGCACCATCTTCGGCACGCCGCACTACATGAGCCCGGAGCAGGGCCACGCGGAGCCGGTCGATGTGCGCAGCGACCTGTACAGCCTCGGCGTCATCCTGTTCGAGATGCTCACCGGTGAGAAGCCATACCGCGCCGAGAACCCCATGGCGATCGTCTACAAACACCGCAAGGAGCCGATCCCGCAGCTGCCGCCACAGTTCGCGGCCGTGCAACCGCTGCTCGAGCGGCTGCTGGCGAAAGCGCCCGCGGATCGCTTCGCCGGCGCGCTGCAGGCGGCGGAGGCGCTGCAGGGCACGCTCGAGGGGTGGCTGGCCCGCGGAGCGCAGGGGTGAGCGCTCAGGCCCCGCGCGCCGCTGGCGCCGCGCAGGTGGTCTCGATCCTGCGCGCGCCGACCCCGCAGGCCTGGGTGGAGGCTGCCGTCAGCCGCCTGCCCGAGCTGCTGCTCGATCATGCGAACTGCGAGAGGAAGGCCGCCTCGAGCGCGCTCGCCCTGATGTTCGCTTACGCCGAGGACCGGCCGCTGGCGTTGGCGCTGGCGCGCCTGGCGCGCGAGGAACTGCGGCATTTCGAGCAGGTGGTGAGAGCCATGAGCGCGCTCGGTGTCGGCTTCGCGCGGCAGCGCCCGGGGCGTTACGCGCAGCAGCTGCGCCGCGCGCTGCGCAGCTCCGATCCCGGGCGCAAGCTCGATCTGCTGCTCGCCGCCGCCCTGATCGAGGCACGCTCGGCCGAGCGTTTCCAGTTGCTCGCGCCGCGCATGCCGGCGCCGCTCGCGCGGCTGTACCAGGACCTGGGAACCTCCGAGGCGCGACACTTCGAGCTGTACACCGACTTCGCGCGCGGCGTCGCCCCCGCAGAGTGGCGGGCGCGACTCGGGGAGCTCGCGGCGCGGGAGGCGGAGTTGGTGACAACCCCCGACCGCACGCTGCGTTTTCACTCCGGCCCCCTGCATTGCGGGCACTACAGCTGACCCAACAGTTGGTTACAAAGCACGCTCCTGGCGGCGGCACCAAATTCGCTGTCAGCTCATCTGTTGCCCCGGTATCCTGCGACGATGAACGACCGTCCGCACCTGTTGATCGTAGACGACGATCGCGAGATCCGCGGCTTGCTCGCCCAATATCTCGAGAAGCACGCGTTCCGCACCACCACGGTTGCCGATGGCAGGGAGATGCGGCGCGTCATGGAGCGCTCGCACGTCGACCTGCTGGTGCTCGATCTCATGCTGCCGGGGGAGGACGGTCTGTACTTGTGTCGCGAGCTGCGCAGCCGCTCGCAGGTGCCGATCATCATGCTGACCGCGCGCGGCGAGGACGTCGATCGCATCGTCGGACTCGAGCTCGGCGCGGACGACTACCTGGCGAAGCCGTTCAACCCGCGCGAGCTCCTCGGCCGCATCAAGGCGATCCTGCGCCGTGCGGCGCATGCCCCGCGGGACCCGAGCCCCGAGAGCGTGCGCGGTTTTTCCTTCGGTGGCTGGCGGCTGGATACCATCACCCGCACCCTCACCGATGCTTCCGGCAAGGGCCTTGCCCTGAGCGGCGCGGAATACCGGCTGCTGGCGGTGCTGCTCGGCTCGGGCAACCGCGTGCTCAGCCGCACGCAGCTGACGGAGTTGCTGCGCGGGCGCGACGCCGACCCCTTCGACCGCAGCATCGACGTGCGCGTCAGCCGCCTGCGGCAGATCCTGGGTGATGACGCGCGCGCACCGCAGATCATCAAGACCGTTTACGGCGAGGGTTATGTCGTCGGGGTCGATGTCGTGAGTGACTGAACCGCCCGCGGTCCATGATGCGCGTGTCCCTGTGGCCACAATCGCTGTTCGGGAGGCTGCTGGCCGCCTCCGTCGCCGCCGTGCTGCTGGCGCAGGCGGTCGGATTGTTTCTTATCGCCCAGGAGCGTGAGCGTTTCGTGCTGCAGGGGAGCGTGCGCGAGTGGTCGCGCCGCATTGCCGAAACCACGCTCATGCTGCAGCCCCTGAGCCCGCCTGAGCGCGCCGCGGCGGTGGGCCGGCTGTCAGCAGCGCACGAACGACTCTACATGCCGCACATGTCCGCCGCTGGCCACGGGAACGAGGCGCGCCCCGGGGAGCACGGCTTCGTACGCCTGCCGCTGCTGTCGGGCTTTGAGCGGACCCTCAAGGAGCAGGTGCGCCGCGCCCTCGGGCCGGCGTACGCGGTCGAGGTGCGCGCTACGCCCGATCCGGCGCCGCAGGCGATTGCGGTACCGGTGCCGTTCTTCGAAGCGCACGAGCTCGCGGCCCACCAGGGCAGCGCGCAGCGCTACGACGTGAGCGTGCGCTTTGCCGACGGCGCTGCGGTGCTATTCAGGGTGACGCGCATGCCGCGGGGAGCGCCGCTGCCGCGCAATCTGTTCATCAACCTGACGCTGCTGGTGCTGATCCTGGTGATCGTGCTGTACCTCGCGGCGCGCAACATTACCCGGCCGCTGTCGGAGCTGGCGCACGCCGCTGACAGCATCGGCCGGGACATCCGCCCGGCGCAGCTCCAGGAACGCGGCGCGCGCGAACTGCGCGACGCGGCGCGCGCGTTCAACACCATGCAGGATCGCCTGCGCCGCTACCTGGACAGCCGCACGCGCGTGCTCGCCGCCATGTCGCATGACCTGAAGACGCCGCTGACGCGGCTGCGGCTGCAGGTGGAAGCGCTCGACAATCTCCCCATGCAGGCGCGCATCGGCCGGGAACTCGACGAGATGGAGGCCATGGTGCGCGAAGCCCTGTCCCTGTTTCGCGGCATCGAGGACGGCGAGCCGGCCGCGCCCATCGACCTGGGGGCGCTGCTCGGCAAGCTACGCGAGGAGTTTACCGACATGGGGCAGCAGGTGACGGTCACCGGCCGCAGCGAGCAGCCGTTGACGGCCAAGCCGCAGGCACTGAAGCGCTGCCTCACGAATCTCGTGGCCAACGCCACCAAGTTCGGCGCGCGCGCCGACATCCTGCTCGAGGACGGGGCGGTGGTTGCGATTCGCGTGCGCGATACCGGTCCCGGCATTCCCGCGCAGGAGTTGGAACGGGTGTTCGAGCCGTTCTACCGGCTCGAGTCCTCTCGCAACCGCGACAGCGGCGGCACCGGCCTGGGGCTGTCCATCGCCCGCGACATCGCGCAGGCACACGGCGGATCGCTCACCTTGCGCAACCTGCCCGGCGGGGGGCTGGAAGCCGCGCTGCTGCTGCCACGACGGCGCTGACCTGACAATGGCTTGCACCGCATTTGACGCACGGCTGGTCGCGGCGCGCCCGGCCTTCACACTCGCTAACGATTGCTCACGACCTGCATCGCCGACCGCCCGTTAGCGTAGGCACCGCAACGCGGACCTCCGCACCACCCACGCCAAGGAGAAATCGATGAAAGCCACTGTTTTTGCGCTTGCCGTGTTATGGGCAGGTGCGCTGTTCGCCCAGGCCCCGGCCCCGCCGGAACACGCCGCTCACCTGGAGAAGCTCGCGACGCTGCTCGATCTGACCGACGCGCAGAAGACCCAGGTTCATGCGGTCCTGCAGGAAGAGCACGCCAAGATCAAGGCCGCCCACGAGCAGGCCAAGGCGTCCGGCACCAAGCCCGACTGGCAGCAGATGCAGGCCCTGCACCAGCAGATTCAGCAGGAGACCCTGCAGAAGCTCACCCCGGTGCTGTCGGCCTCGCAGCTGAAGAAGTTCCAGATTCTGCAGGAAATGCACGGCGGGATGATGCACGGGCACTTCGGGCACGGCGGAGCGCCGGAAGGCAGCGCGCCCCTCTCGCAGAACTGAGCGCGCCGCGCACCTGCACGGGAGTTAAGCCGCTCACGATGGGCGCGGCAGCTCGCGCAGCTGGTACTTTCCCCGCTCGCAGCTGAGGTAGCTTCCCTGCTCGTACCAGGCGCC
The DNA here is from genome assembly GCA_041485725.1 of Steroidobacteraceae bacterium. GTDB lineage: Bacteria > Pseudomonadota > Gammaproteobacteria > Steroidobacterales > Steroidobacteraceae > 13-2-20CM-66-19. The sequence continues at coordinate 23,583 of JBGPKC010000026.1, read as the reverse complement.
GAGCACGATACGCTGTGCCAGGCCGCCGTCGGTCTGGACGTCATGCATGCCGGGACGGTGCGTGTGCCCGTGGATCATGCGCCGCACCTGGGCGGCCCGAAACGCCGCGGCCACCGCACCGGCATTCACGTCCATGATGTAGGGTACCGTGCGCGAGATGTGCCGCCGGCTGCCGGCGCGCGCCTCATCGGCCAGCAGCTCCCGATGCGAGCGCGGCAGGGCGAGGAAGCGCTGCTGCCAGTCCCGGCTGCGCACCATGCTGCGCAACTCCTGATAGGGATGATCGTCGGTGCACAGCGCATCGCCGTGCGTGAGCAACACCGGCTCGCCATCGAACTGCGCCACCACCGGGTCCGTCAGCAGGCGGCAGCCGCTGCGCTCGCAGAAACCCTCACCGAGCAGGAAGTCGCGGTTGCCGTGCAGCGCGAAGCATGCGACACCGCGCGCGGCGAGTGCGCGCAGTCCCCGGCACACGCGCTCCTTGGCGGGATCCTGGTCGTCGTCGCCCACCCAGGCCTCGAACAGGTCGCCGAGGATGTAGAGCGCCTCGGCGGCCGCGGCCTCGCCGGCGAGAAACCCGAGGAACTGCTCCGTGGCCTCGGGCGCGCCGGCATCCAGATGCACGTCCGAGACGAACAGGCGCGCCATGCGGTTACTTCGGCGAGAGGATCGTGTCCTGCCGCGGCGGCAGCGGGGTTATCACCGGCGCGCTGCTGGTCGTACCCGCCGCGACCATCTCCATCTTCTCGATGATGACCGGCTTCAGGGGCGCATCGGACTTGAATGGTCCGATGGAGCCGGTGGGCGTCTCGCCGATGTGATCGATGACGTCCATCCCCTGCACGATGCGGCCGAACACCGTGTAGCCCCAGCGGGTCGAGACCGGATCCAGGTCCGGATTGTCGACCAAGTTGACGTAGAACTGCGCGTTGCCGGAGTGGGGCGCATCCCCGCGCGCCATGCCCACGGTGCCGCGCTTGTTCTGCAGGCCGTTGCCGGACTCGTTGAACACGTTTTCGTGCGTCGCCTTGAGAGCGTAGGTGGTGGCGTCGTGCCCGCCGCCCTGGATGACGAAGTTGGCGACCACGCGGTGGATCACGGTACCGGAGTAGAAGCCCTCGCGCACGTAACGCAGGAAGTTCGCCGCGGTGAGGGGCGAGCGGTCCTGGCGCACTTCGATGACGAACTCACCCATATTGGTCGTGACCTTCACCTGCGGGTTTGGCTCGTCGGCGCGCGCCTCGCCGTGCAGCAGCATGATGCTGAGCAGCAGCGTCGCGAGGGCGGCGATCCGGGTGCGGGGCTGAATGGACATCGATTCCTCCGGCCGCGAATTCTATAGCAGCGCGGCAGGCGCGCGGCGCTTTGTTGAGCTTCGTCAGTTTCCCGTACCATGGCGTCATGAGCGCGAGCGCGATTTCACCCCCGGGCGGGGAGCCGCAGCGGGCCACCCGCTTCGCCCCCAGTCCTACCGGTGAGCTGCACCTGGGAAACGCGCGCACCGCGCTGTTCAACCTGCTGCTGGCGCGCAGCGCCGCGGGGCGCTTCCTGCTGCGCATCGAAGACACCGACAGCGAACGCAGTCTCGACTCCTACACCACGGCGCTCATGGCGGACCTGCGCTGGCTCGGCATCGACTGGGACGCGGGCCCGGACCGCGAGGATGAGCGCGGACCCTACCGCCAGTCGCAGCGTGGCGCGCTGTACGCGCGGCAGTTCGCGGTGCTGGAACGGCAGGACGTGGTCTATCCGTGCTTCTGCTCGCCGCTGGAACTGGAACTGTCGCGCCGCGCGCAGCTCTCCGCGGGCAAGCCGCCGCGCTACGCCGGCACCTGCCGGGACCTGTCCGCCGCCGAGCGTGCGCGCCGCGAGAAGCAGGGACTCGCGGCCACGCTGCGCTTTCGCGTGCCGCGCGGCGAGCGTGTGACTTTCGTGGACTTCGTGCACGGTCCGCAGAGCTTCCACACCGACGACATCGGCGATTTCGTGGTGCGGCGCGCCGACGGCTCCGCGGCTTTCTTCTTCTCCAATGCGGTGGACGATGCCTGCATGGGGGTGACGCAGGCGTTGCGTGGCGAGGACCACCTCACCAACACGCCGCGGCAGCTGCTGATTCTCGCGGCCCTGGGGCTCGCGGCGCCGGCCTACGGCCACGTGGCGCTCATCGTCGGCGCCGACGGCGCGCCGTTGTCCAAACGCCACGCGGCGGTGAGCGTGCGCGAATATCGCGAGCGCGGCTATCAGCCGCTCGCGCTCGTCAATCACCTGTTCCGGCTCGGGCACTCGACTCCGCTCCACGGGCTGCTGACGCTCGAGGAGATGGCGCGCGCCTTCGACACGGCGCATCTGGGGCGCGCGCCGTCGCGCTTCGACCAGCAGCAGCTCGCCGTCTGGCAGAAAGACGCCGTGCATCACCTGTCGGCGGACGCGGCGCGTGCCTGGCTGGCGCCGGTGCTGCCCGCGGGGCTCGATGCGCACGCCACGGACGCATTCATCACCGCGCTGTTGCCGAACGTGGTGTTGCCCGAAGACGCGCGGCCGTGGGTCGATATCGTGTTCGGCGCGCCGCCGGCGCTGGAGCCCGCGGCCGAGGAAGTGGTGCGCGCCGCCGGCGTGCGCTACTTCTCCGCCGCCGCCGCCGCGGCGGCTGCCAGCGGCAACGACCTGCCGGCCATTGCGGAGGCGGTGCGCGCCGCGACCGGGCGCAGGGGCGCCGAGCTCTACATGCCGCTGCGGGCGGCGCTCACCGGGCGCGCGCACGGCCCGGAGCTCGCGCCGCTGCTCAAGGCGATGCCTGCGGGCAAGGCACGCGAACGGCTGGCGCGTTTCGCATGATCCGCATCCACAACTCCCTCAGCGGCGAGAAGCAGGAACTCCAGCCCATCACGCCCGGCAGCTTACGCATGTACGTATGCGGCCTCACGGTGTACGACTTCGTGCACATCGGTCATGCGCGCATGCTGGTGGTGTTCGATGTGGTCAGCCGCTATCTGCGGCACCGCGGCTACCGCCTCACGTACGTGCGCAACATCACCGACATCGATGACAAGATCATCCGGCGCGCCGCCGAGAATGGCGAGCCGATCGGCGCGCTCACCGAACGCTTCATCACGGCCATGAACCAGGATTGCGAGCAGCTCGGGATCGCCCGCCCCGACCACGAGCCGCGCGCCACGCAATACGTGCCGCAGATCATCGCCATGGTCGAGCAGCTGCTGGCGCGGGACTACGCCTACGTCGCTGCCAACGGCGACGTGATGTACGCGGTAGCGCGCTTCGCCGGCTACGGCCGGCTCTCCGGCAAGCGCCTCGCCGACCTGCGCGCCGGTGCGCGTGTCGAGGTGGACGAAGCCAAGCGCGATCCTCTGGACTTCGTCCTGTGGAAGCACGCCAAGCCCGGCGAGCCGGCGTGGGACTCGCCGTGGGGTGCGGGCCGACCCGGCTGGCACATCGAGTGCTCCGCCATGTCACCGGCGCTGCTCGGCACGCATTTCGATCTCCATGGCGGCGGCATGGATCTCAAGTTCCCGCATCACGAGAACGAGATCGCGCAGTCCTGTGCCGCGACCGGGGATGAGTTCGTCAACCTGTGGATGCACAACGGCTTCGTCAACGTCGACGAAGAGAAGATGTCGAAGTCGCTCGGCAACTTCTTCACCCTGCGCGAGGTGCTGCCGGCGCTGCGCCATCCGGAGGTGCTGCGCTTCTTCATTCTCTCCAGTCACTACCGCGGACCGGTCAACTACTCCCTCGAGCTGCTCGAGCAGGCGGATGCGGCCTTAGGGAGGATCTACACGGCGCTGCGCGAACTGCCGGCGGTGGCGCCCGAGGCCGGCGTGCACACGGCGCGCTTCCTCGACAGCATGGATGACGATTTCAACACGCCCGAGGCGCTGGCGGTGCTGCAGACTCTCACCCGCGAAGTGAACTCGGCGCGCGATGCCGGCGAGCCGCGCCGCGCGGCGCAGCTGGCGGCGGAGCTCAGGGCGCTCGGCGGGGTACTGGGTCTGCTCGGCGTCGAGCCGGCACAGTGGTTCCGGCTCGCGAAGCCGCCCGCCGGCACCGCCGAGGGCGGCGCGGGCCTGTCCGAGGCACAGATCGAAGCGCGCATCGCCGCGCGCGCCGCCGCGCGCCGCGCGAAGAACTGGGCCGAATCGGATCGTATCCGCGAGGAGCTTGCCACGGCCGGCGTACTGCTCGAGGATAAGCCCGGGGGCAAGACCGCCTGGCGCCGCGCTTAGCGATGCAAGTGGTGTTTGACGCTGCGGCGAGCGCTTCCGTATGATTTTTGGTTCGGTCGGGGCATGGCGCAGTCTGGTAGCGCATCTGCTTTGGGAGCAGAGGGTCGGGGGTTCAAATCCCTCTGCCCCGACCACTCTATTACAGGTTGTGCGGCATTCTCTTGAGCTTCGCTCTCGCAGCCTGGTTGGGCGTGGCAGCCGCCGCCGCTTGGGCAGAGTTGGACGCCACGGCCGACGACGACGAGCGCATCTGATTGCCGCCCGCGGCGTTGTGCTGCTGCCGCGCGCCCTGGATGTGGTCGAAAGGCACCGTCGGCGCGAACGTCGGCAGGTTGTGGGCGCGCGCCTGGGTTGCCGCTTCGTAGCCGGACGCGAGCCTGATCAGCGTCGGCTCGCTGAACGCCGTCCCGAAGAAGCTGATGCCGAGGGGCACGCCGAACACTTCGCCCGCGGGCACCTGCACGATCGGATAGCCCGGCCCGGCTGCGAGGCCCGAGGTTCCGAAAATGAAGTGGTCACCGAACACCAGGTCGGTGGACCACGCCGGATTGTCGGTCGCCGATACGACCGCGTCCAAGTGAAATTGGCTCAGGGCCTGGTCCATGCTGACGCCAGCGGCCTGGTCGAGGTCGAGCGCGATGTTATAAGAGGACATCCCGGCGGCGTTGCTGCCGAAAAGGCCGGGATCCTGCGCCGCGTTCGGATCGCTGGTATTCAGTGAGTTCGCCAGGTCGAAGATGTCCTGATTGAAGAACGGCATCTCGACATCAGCGTGGGCATTGTTGAAGTCGATGGCTGTCTGCAGCGTCCCGCCGGCAACGGGCACGCCGGCGCGGGTGGCAAAGTACGCGCGCACATCGTTCTTGAAGTCATAGAGCAATATCCCAAACTCGCCAAACGCGGGCGTGAAGCTGAATCCCTCCGCGTCCAGATCGATGACGGTCGCACCTGCATCGCTGAGCGCCTTGAACGCGGCTTCGATCGCCGCGGTCACCGCGACCGGTGTCGTCACGAAAGGGTCGAACCCGTTCAGCCCCGCGCGGGTGATGCCGATCCGCGCTCCTTTCAGCCCATTCGGGTCGAGGAACTTGGTGTAATCGGTGGGGATGTTAGTCGGCCGAGTAAAGCGTCCGCGCCAGCCCAACGGTACGCCGCCGGTCGCCGGGTCGCGACCGTCATAAGTGCGGCTCTGGATCACGCTCAGCGCCACGGCCGCATCGGCCACCGTGCGCGTGTGGGGCCCCACCGTGTCCTGTATATGCGAAATGGGCACGACGCCTGCCCGGCTGGTGAGTCCAACCGTGGGTTTGAGGGCAACCACGCCGCTCGCATTGCCCGGACAGACAATGCTGCCATCGGTTTCCGAGCCGAGCGACACGGTGGCGAAATTCGCCGAAGCCGCCGCACCCGAACCGGAACTGGAGCCACAGGGATTGCGGTCGATACCGTAGGGGTTATGTGCCTGGCCGCCACGACCCGACCAGCCACTGATCGATCCGAATGAGCGGAAGTTCGCCCACTCTGACAGGGTCGTCTTCCCGAGGATCACCGCACCGCCGGCGCGCAGGTTGGCCGCGACCGTGGAATCCTGCGAAGCGGGCATTCCCACCAGCGCAAACGATCCGGCGCTGGTCTGCATTTTGTCACCGGTGTCGATGTTGTCTTTCAACAGCACCGGGATGCCGTGCAAAGGTCCCAGCACCACGCCCTTTCTGCGCTGCTCGTCGGCCTGGCGCGCCAGCGCCAGCGCATCCGGGTTGAGTTCAATGATGGAATTCACCCCCAGGCTACCTGCGTCGCCGTCGTCTCCGGAGCTTCCCTGGTCGAGCTTGCGGATGCGCTGAAGGTAGGCGCGCGTCAATTGCTCCGAGGTCAGCCGGCCGGCGGCCATCTGAGCCTGTAACTGCGCTACGGTGGCTTCGAGAAAAGGAAATCCGTCATCGGACCCGGCCTGCGCCGCGAACGGCGAAAGTAGCAACGCGGTGACGAGAGTTCGTACTGCCATGCGGGATGTCATGTCGTTCCTCCACTCTCCCTGCGCCGAATCTTTTTGTGGCTGCGGAAGATTTTTGGTCTGCAGTCAGCGGGCGGATGCTACGCGCGCCAGCATCCAACCGCAATCAACCAGGCGTTCCCATGACGCCGCTTGGCTGTCGCTTGCGTTCGCGAAGCTGAGTTAGGGTAGGGTTAAACCCGATGCGATACTGTTCCCGGGAGGCCGCCCTCGCCAGTCGCGCCTCAATGTCATGTCAGAAAACCGATGCATGACCCACAGAGCGCTTCGAGTCCGCCGCGCAATCGAACCGCAAGGGCACGATCCGCCCTCCGCCTTGCCCCAGCAGTTAAGGCCTTGACAACTACAGCCTAGGCAAGTATTATCGCGCGCACTCCCCGGGAGGAGACCTCCGTCCCCCCAACGGGAGATGTTCAGGAGCACAACCGTGGGCGACATTTACGACAGCACGACCTACCAGCCGCGCAAGAGCGTGGGTTACCTGTTGAGCCGTGTGCGGGTAGAGATGCTGACGGCGCTCGACCGGGAGCTCGAGGCCGACAGGCGTCTCGCGCCGCTGGAGCTGAGCGCGGCGCAGTTCATCATCATTGCGAATCTGGCGGCCGCGGAGGGGCCCGTGTCGGCGTCGGATCTGTGCAAGGGCATCTCGTATGACGCAGGCGCCATGACGCGCATGCTCGATCGCCTCGAGAGCAAGGGTCTGATCCGCCGCCACCGCAGCGCCCACGACCGTCGGCTGATGTATCTGGAGCTGACGGAGGAGGGCCGGGCGGGGTATCCGCGCATGCGCGAGATATCGCTGACGGTGGCCAACCGCTTCCTGCGCGGCTTCACCAAGCGGGACGCGCGGCAGCTGGAGGGCTTTCTCACCCGCATGCTCGAGAACGCGCAGGAACTGCCGGCGCGCGCCACCGCCTGAGGCGGAGTCAGCGGTTTTTTTTGGAGTGATGTTTGCCTAGGCATTATTAGCCACGGCAACGACGACGGACAGTTTAAAGGATCATCATGAACGCGCAGAACGGCAAACTACCTTCCAACACCACCCGGCGCTGGCGCTGGCTGGCCGGGGCCCTCGGCGGCTTCCTGCTCATCGCGCTCGTCTACGGCACGTATTGGGCGCAGGTTCTGCGTTATCACCAGACCACCGACGATGCGTACGTCGGCGGCAACGTGGTGCAGATCACCCCGCAGATCTCCGGCACGGTGATCGGACTCGGCGCCGATGACACCCAGTTCGTCAAGGCCGGGCAGGCGCTGGTGCGCCTCGATCAGGCGGATGCGAGGGTGGCGCTCGACCAGGCGGAGGCGCAGCTCGCGCGCACGGTGCGCGACGTGCGCAATCTGTTCGCCACCAGCGCACAGCTCGAGGCCGCCGCGCAGGAGCGCCACACGGACCTCGCCGCCGCGCAAAGCGATCTCGCGCGCCGCCAGCGCCTCGGCGCCTCCGGCGCGGTCTCGGGCGAGGAACTGCAGCACGCGATCGATGCGGTCAAGGCTGCGCAGGCGGGCTTGCTCGCTGCCCAGCAGCAGCTCGCCGCCAACCGCGCACGCGTCGACGGCACCACCCTCAAGGACCACCCGCAGGTGCGCGACGCAGCGGCGGCCGTGCGCAATGCCTACCTCACCCTGGCGCGCACCGAGTTGCCCGCTCCGGTGGCCGGTTTCGTGGCGCGGCGCAATGTGCAGCTCGGGCAGCGCGTGAGCCCCGGGACGCCGTTGATGGCGGTGGTACCGCTCGATCAGGTGTGGGTCGACGCCAACTTCAAGGAGCCGCAGCTGCAGCGCATGCGGGTCGGTCAGCCGGTGAGACTCACCGCCGACCTCTACGGCACCCGCGTGGTGTTTCACGGCGCGGTCGCAGGCTTTGGCGCCGGCACCGGTGCGGCCTTTTCGCTCCTGCCGGCCCAGAATGCGACCGGCAACTGGATCAAGATCGTGCAGCGCGTGCCGGTGCGCATCGCACTCAATGCGCGCGAGGTGGGCGCGCACCCGCTGCAGATCGGGCTTTCCATGAAGGCCGACGTGGACGTAAGCCACGGTGGCGACGGGGCGCGCCTTCCGCAACTCGCCAATGCCTCGGCGGCCTGGTCGACGGACGTGTTCGGCTCGAGCAATGCGCTGGCGGACGCGCGCGTGCAGGCCATCATTGCCGCCAACCAGTCCGCGCCGGTGCACGTGCCGGCCGCGCACGCCACGCCCGATCACTCCCTGCTCGCGAGCGCGCAGCTCACGGGCGCGGCGCGGCATCTGCAGCACTAAGGCGCTGCGCGACGCGCAAGCTCAGGGGAGCTGAAGGCAGTGTCCGCCGAGAATGCTGACAGACCGGTGACCGGCGGCGCCCCAGGGGGGGCGCCGGCCGGGCTGCCGCCGCTCACCGGCTCGGCGCTCGCGATCGGCACCATCGCGCTGTCGCTCGCGACCTTCATGAACGTGCTCGACACGTCCATCGCCAACGTGTCGATCCCGGCCATCGCCGGCGACCTCGGCGTCTCGCCCGATCAGGGCACCTGGGTGATCACGTCCTTCGGTGTCGCCAACGCCATTTCGCTGCCGCTGACCGGTTGGCTGACACGCCGCTTCGGGCAGGTGAAGCTGTTCACCGCCTCGGTCGTGCTGTTCGTCATCGCCTCCTTCCTGTGCGCCCTGGCGCCGAGCCTGTCGCTCCTCATCCTGTTCCGGGTGCTGCAGGGCGCGGTCGCCGGCCCGATGATTCCCCTGTCGCAGTCGCTGCTGCTGGCGAGCTATCCCAAGACACGCGCCGGCACGGCGCTCGCCATGTGGGCGATGACCACGCTCGTGGCGCCGGTGGTGGGGCCGCTGCTGGGCGGCTGGATCACCGACAACATCTCCTGGCCGTGGATCTTTTATATCAACGTGCCGGTGGGCATCGGCGCGGCGCTCGTGACCTGGGGGATCTATCACAAGCGCGAGACCCCGACCGCGAAAGTGCCGGTGGACACGGTGGGCCTGGGGCTGCTCGTGATCTGGGTCGGCGCGCTGCAGGTGTTGCTCGACCAGGGCAGGGATCTCGACTGGTTCAACTCCGCGACGATTGTCGCGCTCGCCTGCGTGGCGGTGGTGGCGTTCGCGATCTTCCTGATCTGGGAGCTCACCGAGGAACATCCGATCGTCGACCTGGCGCTGTTCCGGCTGCGCAATTTCTGGGTGAGTACCGTGGCGCTGCTGTGCGCCTATGGGCTGTACTTCGGCAATGTGGTGCTGCTGCCGCTGTGGCTGCAGCAGTACATGGGCTATACGGCGACGCTCGCCGGGCTGGTGCTCGCGCCGGTCGGCTTGCTCGCGCTGGTGTTCACGCCCTTCGTGGGCCGCTTTTCCGACCGCATCGATCCGCGCATCCTCGTGACCATCTCGTTCGCGGTGTTTGCGCTGGTGCTGTTCATGCGCGCGCAGTTCAACACCGACGCCACCCTCGCGACGCTCCTGGTGCCGACCGTGATCCAGGGCGCGGGGATGGCGGTGTTCTTCATTCCGCTCATGTCGATCACCCTCTCCGGGCTGCCGCCCGAGCGCATCCCCGCCGCTTCCGGGCTGTCGAACTTCGCGCGTATCACGGCCGGATCATTCGGCACGTCCATCACCACCACACTGTGGGACCGGCGCGCCACGCTGCACCATGCGCAGCTGGTCGAGCACCTCACGCCCAACGATCCGGTGACGGCGCAGGCGCTCGGCAACCTGCACGCCAGCGGCATGGGCCCGGATCAGAGCTACGCGCTGCTCAATCGCATGGTCGATTCCCAAGCGTTCATGCTCTCCGCGAACGACATCTTCTATGTGTCGGGGCTGCTGTTCCTCGGCCTGATCTTTCTGGTGTGGCTGGCGCGGCCGTTGCGCGGCGGCCTGGGCGCCGCGTCCTCCTCCGCAGCCCACTGAACTTGAGCCGCGCTAACCGGCCGCGCGCAGGATTCTCGGCGGCAGCAGCCAGATGAGCTGACCGCACCCGGCGCGCGCCGCCCCCTGGAAGCACAGCAGCGCAACACCCATTTTCCTGAACTCGAACGCCGCAGCTCCCACCCCGCCCGGCAGGCACGCCGCGAGCAGCCGGCCAAGACCGGGCTGGTGCCCGACCACGGCGATGCGGCTGTCGTGACTGCGTGCCAGCAGCGCCAGCAGGCCTTCAGGGTCTGCGCCGGGCAGCAGCTGCACGCACTCTCCCGCCTCGGGCCAGCCGGCGAACTGAGCAAGGATCGCCGCGGTCTGCTGTGCGCGGCGCAGGGGGCTCACGAGCACCCGCGCCGGGTGTTCCGTGACGCGCTTCAGTCCCAGCGCCGCCTTGCGGGCGCGCTCCACGCCCTGCGGCGACAACGGGCGCCGAGCATCGTCCGGCCAGCGCCTGGCGCTGCGTTCGAAGGCGATGGCGTGTCGGACGACCAGCAGCTCCATGCGCACGTCCGCTCACCGTCAATGGTTGATCGGGCGCGATTCCGGCTCCGGCACATGCTCCAGGCTGGTGGCGGCCATGGCTGCGTCGTGCGCGCGGGCTGGCTGCGCGGGCGCGCCGTTGTTCGCCTCGCGGGCGGTATCGCTCAGTTCCTCGAGCTTCGCGCGCAACGCTCTCCAGCGTTTGCCTCGGACCTTGCGCCAGGAGCCGGTGAGGGTCTTGCGCGCCTCCGCGGTCGTGCTGGCGTGGTGCTCGGCAAGGCGCCCCATCAGGAACAGCGTTGCCGGCGGAAGCCCGTTCGCGGGGTCGGCGGCGAGGGTGGCCAGGCGATTCCTGGACATGTAAGCGTCCTGGTGTGCGCCGAGTTTGTCCTGCAGGCGGCGCAATGCTTTGAGCGTCTCGTCCGCAGGTTTGCCGAACATGCCGGCGCCGGACTCGATCGCGTAGCGCAACTGCTTTGCGCGGCGGCGAACGGCGTGGTAGTCCTCCATCGACGACTTGGTACGCAGCTTGCGGACGGACTTTCTGAGCTTGCGAAAGCGGCAGCGTACGCGTTCCGGCATGATCACCATCGCACGGTCGGCGAACGCCCCGTCCCCGGTCGAGGCTTGCGCGCTTGCGAGGCCAAGCGTTTCAAGCCAGCGCCGCGTGGGCTCGGAGTCCAGCGCCCTCACCATGCGCGCGCGCGCGCGCGCCCGCTCCGCTTCGAGGCGCGCTTTCAGAGGTTCCGCCGCGGTACGCTCGTGTTCGGGCAACCCGGCGCAGTAGCGGGCGAGCTCCGCGAGCTGCACGTCGAGGTCGCGCGCCGCTCCCAGGGCGCGCAGCACGGTTTTGGCGGTCTTGCGCGCGTGCAAGAGCGCCAGGGGCAGCTGATGTTTGAACAGACCGAGCGTCGCGTCGATACGGCGCGCGGTGACACGCAGCTGGTGCAGCGCTTCCGGATCGTGCCCCAGGCGCGCGCCCGGTTCGTGCGCGTGCCACGCGGCCAGCAACCGTCGCAACTCCACGAGCGCCACTTCACTCGCCGTGGTGCCGATGTCGAACGCAGACAGCAGGCCGGCGCGCGCAACCGCGACGCCAGCGGCAGCCGGCTCGCCCTGGCGGGCGCTGAGCTGACCCTTCATCGATTACCTTACGAAAGCGAAGCGTTTTCGCGAGTGTAACAAAGGCGGGCCCCGGGCAGGGTGAGCCCAGGGCTGCGCCGCAGCCATCCGCACTGCAAATTGACGCTCCCTGAGTCACTTACGTATGATTCGCGCCCCCCGTGCGGCGGGGCCGGCTAGGGGCGCCTGGAAGTCGTGCCCGTAGCTCAGGCGGATAGAGCATCGGCCTTCTAAGCCGAGGGTCGCAGGTTCAAGTCCTGCCGGGCACGCCAGCCACACGATGAGGGGCCGGACGGTGGACGTAGCTCAGTTGGTAGAGCCCCGGGTTGTGATCCCGGTTGTCGTGGGTTCGAGTCCCATCGTCCACCCCACTTGAAAACCAGGGCCGTTAGCTCAGCTGGTAGAGCAGGAGACTCTTAATCTCTTGGTCGTAGGTTCGATCCCTACACGGCCCACCATTTAGTCGCTGATTGAGCCGCGGGACGCTGAAGGGGAGGCGCTTGCGTATCGTCTGTTCCGGGGGCCATAGTGCATAGCGTGCGATTGGCTGTTGTGATCCTGGCGGTGACAGTGGCCGCCTGTGCTGCGCGACCGCCTGCACCACCGATAACTGCCGAGAGACACGCGGCCAACGTCGCGGCAGCAGAACGAGCCGGTTACAAAGTGGTCGGCAGCGGGGATCGGACGTTATTCTGTCCCACGGCCTCGCCGACGGGCTCCCATATGGCGCCCAGCTGCATGACAGAAACCCAATGGGAGGCACAACTGGGCGCGCGGCATGAGAGGAGTTCGGCTGCGCATGTGTCAAGTCAACCACCGGGCCCGGGACCTAACGCCGGGCACTAGTTCCGGTTGCTGCGGCTATCGGCGGTGAGCGGCGCGCCGGCGACGCAGAAGTGAAGGAGTCCTTTGAGCGACTCTCCCGCAGCTATCACGCGCTGTGCGATGAGGTGGAGCGTTCCGACAGCCGCGAGGCCCGGATCGACTTGAAGCCTGTAACCAAATCGTACCTGGACGTCGAACGCGAGATGGGGGCTACCCTGAGCGGCAGGCTCGTGCGGACGACAGACGCGAGCGGTATTGATACGCAAAACTGACGCCGCCCGAGGTGCGCGGGCGGCGTTTTCGTTCGTGCAGCTAGCCGAGACTCATGTTGTAGTCTCGTGTAGCTATAATAATCAATCAGTTACAAGACCAACACCGGTGTGGGTCGCGAGCCGCGGCGGTGCGCGGGCCGCCGGACGGCATCGGCTATAATGCGCGTCACCCCGACGCACGGCCGACAGGTGTGGCCGCATCCGGCTCGTGCGGCGCGCACGACACGGGCGAAAGTGGCGGAACTGGCAGACGCGCTGGACTTAGAATCCAGTGGGGAAACCCGTGAGAGTTCGAGTCTCTCCTTTCGCACCAGTTCTCCTTGGCTTCACTAGGTACGGTCGCTGGCAGCGGGGCTCGAGGTCCCGGAGCCGAGGATTGAATTGATGGAAGTCTCACTGTCTGACACGGGTGGTCTTTCACGGCGCCTCGAAGTGGCTGTGCCCGCCACCGAAGTGGCCAACGAGGTGCAGCAGCGCCTGAAGCGCCTGTCGCGCACCGCGCGCCTGAAGGGCTTTCGCCCTGGCAAGGCGCCGCTTGCAGTCATCACCAAGCAGTTTGGCGAGCAGGTGCGCGCCGAGGTGCTGAGCGATCTGGTGCGCAGCTCCTTTGCGCAGGCCGTGAGGCAGGAAAAGCTCCGGCCGGCCGGCGGGCCGCGCATCGAGCCGATTGCAATGGGGCCGGAGACGGGCCTGAAATATGCCGCCCATTTCGAGGTGCTGCCCGAGATCCGGGTGAACCCGCCCGAGGGCCTCGCCATCGAGCGGCCGGCGGCCGCGGTGTCCGAGACGGACGTGGACGCCATGATCGAGAACATGCGCCGGCAGCGGCCGGTGTTCACGCCGGTCGAACGGGCAGCGCGCGATTCCGATCGCGTGGTGTTCGATTACCAGGCGCGCATCGGCGGCAAACCGTTCGAAGGCAGCGATCTTACCGATGTGAGGATCGTGCTGGGCACGCACCAGGCGATGCCCGAACTCGAGGAGGGCCTGAAGGGCGTGCGCGCCGGCGAGCAGCGCACCGTCAGCGCGGTGTTCCCCGCCGCTCACCCGAACAAGAAGCTCGCCGGCCAGTCCGCCGAGCTGCATCTCTCCATTAAGGCAGTCGAGGAACACTCCCTTCCGGCGGTCGACGATGAATTCTTTCGTGCGTACGGTGTCGAACAGGGTGGGCTTGCGGAAATGCGCGCCGAGGTTCGCAAGAGCATGGAGCGGGAGCTTGCTGATGTGATTCGCGGCCGGGTGCGCGTGCAGGCGCTCGATGCCCTCTACAAGGACAACCCAGTCGATGTGCCACGCGCCCTGATCGACGAGCAGGTGCAGCAGCTGCAGATCGATACGGCGCGGCGCCTGGGGATTCGCGAGGCGAGCCAGCTGCCCGCGCGTGAGGTGTTCGAGGAGCCGGCGCGCCGGCGTGTGGCGCTTGCCCTGCTGGTCGCGCAGATCGTGCAGGCGCAGGCCATCAAGGTGGACCGCGAGCGCGTGCAGGCACGGGTCACCGAGCTCGCGGAGGGTTACCCCAATCCTGACGAGGCGCTGCGGGCGTACCAGCACAACAAGGACGCGATGCGCACGATCGAGTCCGCGGTCCTCGAGGACCAGGTCGTGGACTGGGTGCTGGAGCGCGCGCGCGTCACGGAGCGGGCCATGAGCTTCAGCGAACTCACCGGCTTTGGCCAGCCGGAGGATCACGAACATCAGCATCAGCACGAACCCCGGCACGACCCTCAGTACGAACCCCAGCACGAACAGGCGAGCGAAACATGAACGAACGTGGCTTGAATCTGGTCCCCATCGTGGTCGAGCAGACCGCGCGGGGTGAACGGGCTTATGACATCTACTCGCGCCTGCTCAAGGAGCGGGTGGTGTTCATCGTGGGGGCGGTCGATGACTACGTGGCGAACATCGTGGTCGCGCAGATGCTGTTCCTGGAGTCCGAGAATCCGGAGAAGGACGTCGCGCTGTACATCAATTCCCCGGGCGGCGTGGTGAGCGCGGGACTGGCGATCTACGACACCATGCAGTTCATCAAGCCCGACGTGAGCACCATCTGCATCGGCCAGGCGGCCAGCATGGGCGCCGTGCTCCTCGCCGGCGGCACGCGCGGCAAGCGCTACTGCCTGCCGCACGCGCGCGTGATGATTCACCAGCCCCTGGGCGGTTTTCAGGGGCAGGCGGCGGACATGGAGATCCACGCCCGGGAGATCCTCGAGACGCGCGACCGGCTCAACAAGATCCTGGCCAAGCACACCGGCCAGAGCGTCGAGCGCATCAAGCAGGATACCGACCGCGACCGATTCATGGACTGGAACGAGGCGGTACGCTACGGGCTGATCGACAAGGTCCTGGAACAGCGCGTGCAGCTGCCGGCCCCGACCCCGGGAAAGCCGGCGTGATTTGCCCTATTGCGGGAGGCGACCCAAGCAAATGTCAAAGAGGTGAACCACGTCATATAACTTCCGTGCACAGAAGGACTTAGCTGTGCAGTCGCTCTTTGCTTCATGGCCGGACACCGTGCTATAAGAAACTGGCGTTCGACGTGCCCTTGAGAAGTAGCGCGACGTGAATTTATGAGACACCTCGATGAGTGAAGATGCCCGCAGCCGCCATGATGACGGCAAGCTCCTGTACTGCTCCTTCTGCGGGAAGAGTCAGCACGAGGTCCGCAAGCTGATCGCCGGCCCGTCGGTGTTCGTCTGCGACGAATGCGTCGAGCTGTGCAACGACATCATCCGTGAGGAGCTCGAGGACCGCGCCGAACGCGCGCGCGACAAGCTCCCCAAGCCCCACGAAATCAAGAAGGTCCTCGACGAGTACGTCATCGGCCAGGAGCGCGCCAAGAAGGTGCTCTCGGTCGCCGTCTACTACCACTACAAGCGTCTGCAGACCCGCACCGGCTCGCGCTCCAAGGACGAGGTCGAGATCGCCAAGAGCAACATTCTGCTGATCGGCCCGACCGGCTGCGGCAAGACCCTGCTCGCGGAGACGCTGGCGCGGCTGCTCAACGTACCGTTCACCATTGCGGACGCGACCACCCTCACCGAGGCCGGCTACGTCGGCGAGGACGTCGAGAACATCATCCAGAAGCTGCTGCAGAAGTGCGATTACGACGTCGAGAAGGCGCAGACCGGCATCGTCTACATCGATGAGATCGACAAGATCTCGCGCAAGTCGGACAACCCGTCGATCACCCGCGACGTCTCGGGCGAGGGCGTGCAGCAGGCGCTGCTGAAGCTCATCGAGGGCACGATTGCCTCGGTGCCGCCGCAGGGCGGCCGCAAGCACCCGCAGCAGGAGTTCCTGCAGGTCGACACCAGCAATATCCTGTTCATCTGCGGTGGCGCCTTCGCCGGCCTGGAAAAGATCATCCTGAACCGCACCCAGAAGAGCGGCATCGGCTTCACCTCCGAGGTGCGCGACATCAACCACCGCCCGCACGGCAGCGACCTGTTCCACGACGTCGAGCCCGAGGACCTGATCAAGTACGGCCTGATCCCGGAATTCGTGGGGCGTTTGCCGGTGGTGGCGACGCTCGATGAGCTCGATGAACAGGCCCTGGTCTCGATTCTCACCGAGCCCAAGAACGCGCTGACCAAGCAGTACCGGCGCCTGTTCGAAATGGAGGGCGCCGAGCTCGAGTTCCGCGACGAGGCGCTGCGCGCGGTTGCGCACCGCGCCATGCAGCGCAAGACCGGGGCGCGGGGCCTGCGCACCATCCTCGAGACCGTGCTGCTCGACACCATGTACGAGCTGCCCTCGATGCGTAACGTGTCCAGGATTGTGATCGACGAGACGGTCATCGAGGGGCAGACCAAGCCCTACGTGGTGTACGGCTCCGATGACGGCCGGCTTGCGAGCGTCGACGAGCCGCGCCGCGCCTCCGGCTCGAACCATCACTGACCCGTCCTAAGCCCGCGTTCCTCAAACGCGCTGCCTGTGAGGCGCGTCACCCTTGAAACGCGGTGCCGCAGCCTCATTTCCCGCTACACTAGGCCTATAAACGCCGTCGGCCGGGGTTCTGACAGACGCCCGGCCGTGTCCCACTCGTCACCGAGGGCTTGAGCGTGTCCGAACCGACTACTCCCGCGACTCCGATTCCCGCGACTGCGATTCCCGTCGTGCTCGAAAACGTGCCGGTGCTGCCGCTGCGTGACGTGGTGGTTTACCCCCACATGGTGATTCCGCTGTTCGTCGGGCGCGAGAAGTCGATCCAGGCGCTGGACGTCGCCATGCGCACCGATAAGCGCATCATGCTGGTGGCGCAGAAGCAGGCCGATGTCGATGATCCCAAGGCGGAGGACCTGTACCGCATCGCCACCGTCGCGACCATTCTGCAGCTGTTGAAGCTTCCCGACGGCACGGTGAAGGTGCTGGTCGAGGGTGTCGACCGCGCCCGCATCGAGAAACTGCACGCCGGCGAGTACTACTCCGCGGATGCCACGCTGCTGCCGGACGCGGAGAGCTACGACGAGAAGGAGCTGGACGTGCTGGGGCGTTCGGTCATCTCCCAGTTCGAGCAGTACGTGAAGCTCAACAAGAAGGTGCCGCCCGAGGTGCTGACGGCGCTCGCCGGCATCGAACAGGCGGGGCGTCTGGCCGACACCGTGGCGGCGCACATGTCGCTGAAGCTCGCCGAGAAGCAGAAAGTGCTGGAGATCCTCGACGTCAAGAAGCGCCTCGAGCACATCCTGGTCGCCATCGAGAGCGAGATGGACGTGCTGCAGATCGAGAAGCGCATCCGCGGCCGCGTCAAGGCGCAGATGGAGAAGAGCCAGCGCGAGTACTACCTGAATGAGCAGATGAAGGCCATTCAGAAAGAGCTCGGCGAGATGGACGAGGGCGGCAACGAGATCACCGAGCTCGAGCAGAAGATCGCCAAGGCCGGCATGCCCAAGGAGGCGCGCGACAAGGCAGGCGGTGAACTGAACAAGCTGAAGATGATGTCACCGATGTCCGCCGAAGCCACGGTGGTGCGCAACTACATCGACTGGCTGTTGAAGGTGCCGTGGAAGAAGCGCACCAAGATCATCAAGGACATCGCCCGCGCCCAGAAGGTGCTGGACGAGGATCACTATGGGCTGGACAAGGTGAAGGAGCGCATAGTCGAGTATCTCGCCGTGCAGCAGCGCGTCGACAAGCTGCGTGGCCCGATCCTGTGCCTCGTCGGGCCACCGGGCGTCGGCAAGACCTCCCTCGGTCAGAGCATCGCGCGCTCCACCAACCGCAAGTTCGTGCGCATGTCCTTAGGGGGCGTGCGCGATGAGGCCGAGATCCGCGGTCACCGGCGCACCTACATCGGTTCCATGCCCGGCAAGATCGTGCAGAACATGTCGAAGGCGGCGGTGCACAACCCGCTGTTCCTGCTCGATGAAGTCGACAAGATGTCCATGGATTTCCGCGGCGATCCGTCCTCGGCGCTGCTGGAAGTGCTGGATCCCGAGCAGAACTCCACCTTCAACGATCATTACCTCGAGGTCGATCTGGACCTCTCGGAGGTGATGTTCGTGTGCACCGCGAACACCCTCAACATCCCCCCGCCGCTGCTCGACCGCATGGAAGTCATCCGTCTGCCCGGGTATACCGAAGACGAGAAGATGAACATCGCGCGCCGTTATCTGGTGCCGAAGCAGAAGAAGAATAACGGCCTGAAGCCTGAGGAGCTGAAGGTGTCCGATACGGCGCTGCTCGACATCGTGCGTTACTACACGCGCGAAGCGGGCGTGCGCAACCTCGAGCGCGAGATCGCCAAGATCTGCCGCAAGGCCGTGAAGCAGATGCTGCTGCACAAGAAGGAGCAGAAGTCCGTGGCGGTCACGCCGCGCAATCTCGACAAGTTCCTGGGCGTGCGCCGCTTCCGCTACGGCAAGGCCGAGGACATGAACCGCGTCGGCCAGGTCACGGGGCTCGCGTGGACCGAGGTGGGCGGGGAACTGCTCACCATCGAAGCCGCGGTCGTGCCCGGCAAGGGCAAGCTGCAGCACACCGGCCAGCTCGGTGAGGTGATGCAGGAGTCGATCCAGGCTGCCATGACCGTGGTGCGCAGCCGCGCGCAGGGGCTGGGGCTCGAGTCCGAGTTCTACCAGAAGCACGACGTGCACCTGCACATCCCGGAAGGGGCTACGCCGAAGGACGGTCCGAGCGCCGGCATCGGCATGTGCACCGCACTGGTCTCGGCGCTCACCAAGATCCCGGTGCGCTCAGATGTGGCGATGACCGGGGAGATCACGCTGCGCGGGGAAGTGCTGCCGATCGGGGGCCTGAAGGAGAAGCTGCTGGCCGCGCATCGTGGCGGCATCAAGACCGTGCTCATTCCGGACGAGAACGTGAAGGACCTGGTGGAGATCCCGGACAACATCAAGGGAAATCTCGAGATCAAGCCGGTCAAATGGATCGACGAGGTCCTCGCGTACGCACTGACTGAACAGCCGAGGCCGCATCAGCAGGCGGACGCGCCGGTGGCTACGGCGGCGGTCGCCGCCGCGGCCGCGGCGGACGACAAGCGCTCGCGGCGTAACGGCCGGCGGCTGAAGCAGGTTGTACCGCCGGCGCACTGATCGGCACTCACGACCCCTTTGGCCCAAGCAGGCACGATCGCAGCCGAATTTCGCTTCGGCTCCTGTTAGAATTTCGCACCTGCCAAGGACCGCGGGTGCTTAGCTCAGCTGGTAGAGCGTCGCCCTTACAAGGCGAATGTCGGCGGTTCGATCCCGTCAGCACCCACCAACTCTCTCCCAAATTCCGGGGGTTTGCGCGCGGGCGCTTCAGTGTGTAATCATATACACACTTGCCCGTTTCACCTGGAGCGCCCGTTGCAATGAGCAAACGCATCAATGTGATGATTGATAAGGATACTTGGGGGATCCTGGAGCGGGTTCCGGCCGGCGAGCGTAGCCGCGCCATCAACGAGGCGTTACGCACCTGGGTCACTCGGCGCCGGCGCAACGATGCGGTGCGTGAGATGGAGACCCTGCGTACACGGCTGCCGAAAATCAGCACGGACGAAGTGACGAGGTGGATTCGCGAGGATCGGCAGCACGGCCACTAAAAATGCCGATACCGCTCGTAGTGCCTGATGCGTCGGTCCTGCTCAAATGGGTACTGCCATCGGATGACGAGCCGGACGCGGACAAAGCGCTGCTTCTACGCGCTGCGATCGTGGATGAAGCGGTACGCGTGCTCTTGCCGGCGCTGTGGCTCTACGAAGTCGGCAATACGATCGCACGGCGTTTCCCGACGCACGCTTCGGACTGGCTGTCTGCACTGATGAAGTTTGGGCTCGAGGAGGCACCGACCTCGCATCCCTGGCTCGCGAAAACCGTCGAATTGACCCGCCGCTTCGACGTGTCCTTCTACGACGCCGCCTATCACGCGCTCGCGCTCCTGCACAACGGGTTGTTCGTGACGGCCGATACCCGGTATGTCAACCAAGTTTCGGAGCCGGGATCCGTCATAGCACTCAGTGCGTGGCAGCCGCCGCGCACTCGACCCTCGCATCCTCGTAGGAAGAAATCGCCATCGTGAGCGAAAGGATCCATCGGAGTCCTCCGATCCCGGCAGCGGGCCCTCACACGGATCCAAGTCGAAGGTCCGTCGAAAGAACAAGGCCACCGACCGCGGCAAGCTCAAAATCGGCGACGATTGGAACGCGATCCGCATCATCGCGCTCTCGCAGAGCAATCCCTTGAAGGCGATCGCCGAGTTCGTCGAGAACAGCATCGACGCGAAGGCTGCGACCATCACGATCACGCGCGGCCGTGAGCACGGAGAGCATTACCTCTCGATCAAGGACGACGGCGACGGCGTGCCCCGCGACGAGGAGGGGCGGCCAAATTTCAAGTACGTCGCGACGCACATTTGCGATTCGATCAAGCGGCGGTTGAAAGCGGAAGGAACCGGAGCCGGCCTCCAGGGAGAGTTCGGCATCGGGCTGCTATCCTTCTGGACGGTCGGGGACACGCTCACGATGATTTCCACAGGAAGCAACCAGCGCCCCTACCAAATGACGATGAGCAAGGGCGACTCGGGCTACGCGGTGAGCCTGCGACGAGTCCTGTTCGCTGAACGCGGCACGGAACTGCGGGTCGGTCCGCTGCTGGAGGGCATCCGGACGCTCTCCGGCGAGAAGATCCAGTGGTATCTGGCCTCCGAACTGCGAGACCGGATCCGCAACGCGAAGGTCCGCGTAACGGTCATCGACAAGCTTGCGCGCAAACAATACGAGGTCGAGCCGCGCGCCTACGAGGGGCGGCTTCTGCATCAACTCCCCTCGGTTCGCACGCCATTCGGCGATGCCTACGCCGAGCTGTATCTCGCGGAGCCCGCCGACAGTTGCCAGGTTGCGCTCACCCGCGCGGGGACCCGGGTCATCGAGGATCTCGCCACACTCCAAGGGCTTGAGCACACACCTTGGTCCTCCCGCTACCTGCAGGGGCTGATCGATGTGCCGTTCTTGAATCTCACACCAGCTACGCGCAGCGGCCTTGTCCACGACGATCGTTACGCAGCGCTGTTGGAGGCGCTGCGACCTCTTGAGGCGCACCTGCACGGGCTCATCGAAGCGCAGCAGCGGGCGGAGGAGGAACAGGCGAGCCAACAGTCGCTGCGTGCGATTCAGCGCGCCTTTCGAGAGGCGCTTCTCGCGCTTCCGCCTGAGGAATACGACTGGTTCGACATCCAGGCGCGCGCCCGCAATGAAAACGGGCCGCCGCGGCCGGGCACCGGCGAGGTTGGGCCGGCAACGGGAGAGGAGGAGCCGGCCGACCTCGGCGTCTCAGAACCGACCTTCAACCCGGGTGTACAGCGGCAATTCTTCGACTACGCAGGACCGCTATTCAGTGTGGTCATTTCGCCCGCTTCGAGCACGACGCCCGTCAATGAGCGGCGACAATTTCGAGGGCTGCCGCGGGATCGGTCCCGCCGGCGCGTGGAGGAAGATTTGCAGTTCGCCTGGGAGATCGCCGAAGGCGGCGGCTCGCTCGCGAACACGACCGATCAGGAAGTCGGGTACCTGGCGCCGGGCACACCGGGCCTCTCGCGCCTCAAAGTATCAGTCACACAGCGCGACGTTACGTGCACCGCGGAGGCGCTGGTGACGATCACCGATAGCCTCGAGACCTCGATAAGCACGGCCATCGTCAATGCGCGTGGTCTTCCGGGGTATACGTTCGAGCGGGCGGCGGGGGAACTTTGGAGATCTCGGTTCGACCCCGAGCGCAACCTCATCATCGTGAACAGCGGGCACCGCGACTTTGTATTCGCAACGAAGAATCGCGCGCTGCAACTGCGCTACCTCGTGCGGCTCTACGTCAAGGAGCTCGTGCTGAAGAACTTCACGGGCGTTTCCCCGGAGCAGCTGCTAGAGCGCATGATCGAGCTAGCGCTGTATGCGGAGGAGAAGCTGAAAGCGGGCGTATCCTGACTCTGGTTGTATCGACGTAGAGAGGCGAGAAACGTATACGGGGCGCGATCGAGGAGCGCAGTCATTGAGCACGACAACGCGCGCGCGCTTTCCTTTTACGAAGTCGGCCGGGAGCACAAACACGCTTCGCTTAAGAGTGGGCGTGTCCAATTCTGGTATTCGTACTTCCCACGTCCATTGCAACCGACAGAGCTCCTGATCTCCCAGGCCCGTGTTGACTGCGAACAGCGCGATGCGACGATGAGCCGCGGTGAGTTCGCTGGGCACGAAACCCGGGTCCAGGCTCGGTTGAGTGCTTTAAAAAGCACATTATTCGACTCAAGATGTCTTTTAAAGCATGAACCAGTTGCGGGCCGGCTCCTGCTGTGGCATGCTTTAAAAAGCACCTTATCAATGTTAACGTTCCTTTTAAAGCATGTCCAAGCGCAACACCCTCCAAGCCGCGCCTCCCTTTGCCATCGAGCGGAGCCTCAAAAAGCTCGGAGAGCGTCTGCGCATGGCTCGCCTGAGCCGCAATCTGACTCTCGCCGCCGCCGCGGCGAAAATCGGCACTGGGTTGCGAGCTGTTCGTGACGCGGAGGATGGCCGAGCGAGCGCGAGCATCGGCACCTATTGGGCGCTCTTATGGGCGTATGACCTGATGAAGCCCGCCGATGATCTCGCGGATCCTGCCAAGGATGTCGAGGGCCGCGCGCTTGAGACAAAGCGCGAACGCGCAAGCGGTCGTGGCAAAAGGGCGCTCGACAATGACTTCTGAGGTCTTCGTCTACCTGACACTTCCCGGGCAGACCTCTTCCGTCACCGCAGGGCGCTTTGCGCTCGACACCGACCGCCAAGGGAACAGCGTCGGTCGGTTCATCTACGGTCGTCGCTACCTTGAGCGGTCGGATGCCGTGCCGATCGATCCGATCGAGCTCAAGCTCGAGGAGCGCACATACGAGACGGGGCGCCTCCACGGGATGTTCGGAGCGCTTCGAGACGCGAGTCCAGATTATTGGGGCCGCCGGGTCATCGAAAAGCATGCCGGGAGAGTCAATCTCACCGAACTTGACTACCTTCTGAACTCACCAGATGACCGGGCTGGTGCGCTCGGCTTCGGCTTGAATGTCGAACCGCCAGCGCCGCTTCGCACCTTCAATCGCACAATGCACTTGTCGCGGCTACAGGAGCTCGCCGATCTCATCGTGGCGGACGAAGAGCTACCGGAGAAAGCCGCCGCCACCGATCGGGCTGATCTCACGCAGATTCAAGACCTGCTTTTGATCGGCACCGCCATGGGAGGCGCGAGGCCCAAGGCCGTGGTCGAGGACC
>JBGPKC010000025.1:0-39286 GCA_041485725.1 Steroidobacteraceae bacterium | reverse complement strand
CCCCACCGTCACCAAGGACGGTGTGTCGGTAGCGAAGGAAATCGAGCTCAAGGACAAGTTTGAGAACATGGGCGCGCAGATGGTGAAAGAAGTCGCGTCCAACACCTCCGATGAGGCCGGTGACGGCACCACGACCGCCACGCTGCTCGCGCAGGCGATCATGCGCGAGGGACTTAAGGCAGTGTCCTCGGGTCGCAACCCAATGGACCTCAAGCGCGGCATCGACAAGGGAGTCGGCACCGTCGTCGAGGAACTGAAGAAGCTCTCCAAGCCCTGCAAGGACTCCAAGGCGATCGCCCAGGTCGGCACGATCTCGGCAAATTCCGACGAGTCGATCGGCAAGACCATCGCCGAGGCGATGGAGAAGGTGGGCAAGGAAGGCGTGATTACGGTCGAGGAAGGCTCGGGACTGGAGAACGAGCTGGAAGTGGTCGAGGGCATGCAGTTCGACCGCGGCTACCTCTCGCCGTACTTCATCAACAACCAGCAGAACCAGACCGCCGAGCTCGAAAAGCCGGTGATCCTGCTGGTCGACAAGAAGATCTCCAACATCCGCGAACTGCTGCCGCTGCTCGAGAGCGTGGCGAAGGCCGGACGACCGCTGCTGGTGGTCGCCGAGGACCTCGAGGGTGAGGCACTGGCGACGCTGGTCGTCAACAACATCCGCGGGATCCTCAAGGTGGCCTCTGTCAAGGCCCCGGGCTTCGGCGATCGTCGCAAGGCCATGCTGCAGGACATCGCCACCCTCACCGGCGGCACGGTGATCTCCGATGAGGTCGGCCTGTCGCTCGAGAAGGCGACGCTGAACGATCTGGGCGAGGCGAAGAAGATCGTCGTGGAGAAGGAAAACACCACGATCATCGACGGCGCCGGCAAGAGCTCTGACATCAAGGCGCGCATCGAGTCGATCCGCCAGCAGATCGAGGAAGCCACTTCCGACTACGACAAGGAGAAGCTGCAGGAGCGCGTGGCGAAGCTCTCCGGCGGAGTCGCCCTGATCAAGGTCGGTGCGGCCACTGAAATCGAAATGAAGGAAAAGAAGGCCCGCGTCGAGGACGCGCTGCACGCCACGCGCGCAGCGGTCGAAGAGGGCGTGGTGCCGGGCGGCGGCGTGGCGCTGATCCGCGCGCAGCGGGCGCTCGAGAAGCTCGAGGCGGCGAATGAAGACCAGGCGGTCGGCATCCGCATTCTCTCGCGCTCGATCGAGGAGCCGTTGCGGCAGATCGTCGACAACGCCGGCGAGGACGCTGCGGTGATTCTCAACCGCGTGAAGGAAGGCAAGGGCGCATTCGGCTACAACGCCGCCACGGGCGAGTTCGGCGACATGCTCGAAGCGGGCATCCTGGACCCGACCAAGGTGACGCGCCTGGCGCTGCAGAATGCCGCCTCGGTAGCGGGCCTGCTGCTCACAACCGAGGTCATGGTCGCCGAGGCCCCGAAGGACGAGGAGCACAGCCATGCGGGCCCGCCGGGCGGCATGGGCGGAATGGACATGTAAGACCCTCTCTAAAGAGGTATCGATTCCCGAAACAACAGCCGATACGCTTTACATAACAGTTAAGGGTTCGCGTCGGGCTCTCAGCCCGACGCCACCCCCAAAGCCGCGGAACAAGACCCCCTATTCCGCGCATTCCTCGCAGGCCCCACCTAGTGGGGCCTGTTTTTTGGTGCACGCTGCGCGCGCTTCCACGGCGCTTCGGTCGGGACTGGGCGGCGTGTCGCAGTGCAGCCACTTCCCCGCACCCCCGGCGGGGTTTATCGTCCTGCCAAGGAGGCCCAACCATGGCTATTGTTCGTTACCGAGCTCTCCGGGGCGCCGCGTGCCTGGCTCTCCTGGGGCTCGTCGCGTGCGCGCGGGAAGGCGAGGACAAGATGGGCTGGGCGCGGGCGGCGCTGGAGCGCAACGACCGGCTCGAAGTCGTGGCCGCCGACCCGCACAGCGGTACCTTTACCGTGCGGGTTAAGGACACGGGCGAGTTGCGCATGCTGCGCGCCGACCAGCTCATGGCCGGCCCATCGCTCCCCGCGACTGCGCCGGCAGCCGCGGCGCCGACGGCCGGCACGGCTGCGCCAGCCGCAACGGCGGCGGTCACTGCCCACAACGGCCCGGCTGCCGGGGCCGGCGAAGCAGCAAGCCCGCAAGACTCCAACGCTCAGTCCGCATCGCCTGCGGCGGCCGCGCAGGCCACGACGGCGGGGGGCGGACGAGTGTTGAAGGAAGGGCCGGGCTACACCATCAAGGCCGCCTCCATCGCCGCGCCGGCCGCGGGCGGGCGGGTGCGCGATAGCACCGTCACCAGCGCCGCAGTCGAGCGGCGCCACGAGCCGATCGTGTGTCAGGGCTCGCGGCTGCTGCACATCGACAACCGCAACCTCGAGTTCGACGGCGACGCGGTGAGCGCGCAAGACGGCTGCGAGATTCACATCACCAACAGCCACATCAGCGCCACCGGGGTCGGGGTCACGGCCCGCGCCGCCAACGTCCACATCGACAACAGCCTGATCGAGGGCGATACGGCCTCGATCGATGCCTCGGATGGCGCGCAGGTGTATGCCGCATCCTCGCGCTTCAGGGGCCTGAGTCGCCGGCTCGACAGCGCGGCGTTCCACGATCTCGGGGGCAACATCTGGAACTGACCCGGGGGGTCGGGTTCAGCACGGAGCTGGCCGGTCTGGTTGCAGGCTCGCTCGAGGCGCTCAACGCCAACGACGCCGCGCGCACGGCGCTCGACAATGCGCCGGCCGCCATTCGCGACTCGATCCAGGCGGTATTCGCCGCCAGCGACTTCGTGGCGCAATCCTGCACGCGCGATGCGCAGTGCTTCGCCAGCCTCATCAGCGGCGCTGACTTGCAGCGGCGCCTCGCAGCGGCGGACTTTGCGGCGCGCGCCCCGCTGCTGCCCCCGGACCCTGCGACACCCGAGGCGCATTTCCAGGGCGAGCTGCGCCGCTGGCGGCGGCGCGAGCTCACCCGCATCGCCTGGCGGGATCTCGCCGGCTGGGCGGATCTCGGCGAGACGCTGGCCGATCTCACGGCCTTTGCCGACACGGCGATCGCCACGGCCTTGGCTCACGCCCGCCGCGCCCTCGTCGCCCGCTACGGCGAACCGCGCTCGGCGGCGGGCGAGGTTCAGCCCCTGGTCGTCATCGGCATGGGCAAGCTCGGCGGCGGCGAGCTGAATTTCTCCTCCGACGTCGATCTGGTGCTGCTGTTTCCCGAGCACGGTGAAACCGACGGCCCGCACGGCGTCGCCAACGAGGAGTTTTTCACGCGCCTGGGTCAGGCGCTGGTGCGGCTGCTGGAGACCCCGACGTCCGAGGGCTTTGTGCTGCGCGTTGATCTGCGTTTGCGGCCTTTCGGGGACTCAGGTCCGCTGGTGGCGAGCTTCGCCTCGTTCGAGGATTACCTGCCGCGCCATGGACGCGACTGGGAGCGGTACGCGTACGTCAAAGCCCGCCCGGTGACGTGTGCCGAGCGTTACGCGGAAATTGACGCGGCGGCGATACGGCCGTTCGTCTACCGCCGCTATCTCGACTACGGCGTGTTCGAGAGCCTGCGGGAGATGAAGACTCTCATCGAGCGCGAGATGCAGCGGCGCGAGCTCGCCGATCACGTGAAGCTCGGTCCGGGCGGGATCCGCGAAATCGAATTCATCGTGCAGGCGCTGCAGCTCACCCGCGGCGGCCGCGATCAGCGCCTGCAGACCGCCTCGCTCCTCGCCGCCCTGGCGTGCCTCGGGGAGTCGCAGCTGCTGCCGCCGGAGGCTGCCAGCGAACTGCGGGCGGCCTATGTCTATCTGCGCCGCCTCGAGAACCGCCTGCAGATGCTCGCCGACGCGCAGGTCCATCGCCTGCCGGCGGAGCCGCTCGCGCGCGAGCGCATTGCACTCGCCATGGGCGCACGCGACTGGCTGTCGCTCACGCAGGAACTCAATGAACACCGCGCACGGGTCAGCCGGCACTTTCGCCTGGTCGTGCAGGGCGGGGCTGAGCCCGATCACGCCGCCGTGCGCATCGATCTGGGAAGGTTCTGGGACAGTCAGGCGGAAACCGCGGCGCTGGTGGAGGCACTGGCGCGCGCCGGTTTCAGCGACAGCACGGAAGTCGCGCGCCTGCTGCTGGAGCTGCGCGCCTCGGCCCTGGTGCGCAAGCTCGACGAGCCCGGGCGCAAGCGCCTGCAGGCCCTGCTGCCGGCGCTGCTCGCGGACGTGGCGCACAGCAGCGCCCAGGTGCCCGTGCTGCGGCGGATCCTCGCCATCATCGAGGCGACGGGCAAGCGCTCAGCGTACTTCGCGCTGCTGCGAGAGAACGGCGCGGCGCGCGCGCGTCTGGTGCAGCTGTGCCGTCACGGCGATTTCCTCGCGGCGCAGATCGCCGCGCATCCGCTGCTGCTGGATGAGCTGATCGATGAGCGGCTGCTGTCGCAGCCGCCGACCCGTGCCGGCTTCGCGCGCGAGCTCGAATCCAGGATGGAACAGCTGCGCGCCGATGATCCCGAGCAGCAGGTGGAGGCCCTGCGGCAGTTCCAGCGCGCGGCCCTGTTTCGGGTCGCGGTCGCGGATCTCACCGGCGTGCTGGCGCTGATGCAGGTGAGCGACCGGCTCACCGACATCGCCGAACTCATCGTCGAGCGCGCCATGCAGCTGGGCTGGCGGCAGATCACCGCGCAGTTCGGAGTGCCGATGTGCGGTGACGGCGCGGGCCTGCGCCCGGTGAGCATCTGCGCGGTGGGCTACGGCAAGCTCGGCGGCATGGAGCTCGGCTACGGTTCCGATCTGGACCTCGTGTTCCTGCACGACTCGCACGGCGAGCGGCAGGAGACCAGCGGCGCGCGTCCCATCGACAACCAGTTGTTCTTCGTGCGGCTCGCGCAACGCATCGTGCACCTCCTGACCATGCACTCCGCCGCCGGTCGGCTCTACGAGGTCGACGTGCGCCTGCGCCCGAGCGGCAAAGGCGGCCTGCTGGTCACCAACATCGAGGCGTTTGCGGACTACCAGCGCCAGGAAGCGTGGACCTGGGAGCACCAGGCGCTGCTGCACGCGCGCGCGGTGGCGGGCTCCCCCGAGCTGCGGGCGCGCTTCGAGCGGGTGCGGCTCGAGGTACTGTGCCAGCACGTGCGCCGTGACAAGCTGCGCGAGGAAGTGCGCAACATGCGCGAGCGCATGCGCAAGGAGCTGTCCGCGGGCGATGCGCTGCGGTTCGACATCAAGCAGGACCCGGGCGGGATCGCCGACATCGAGTTCCTCGCTCAGTACTGGGCGCTGCTGTGGGCGCGGGACTACCCGCCGGTGGCGATGTTCTCCGACACCATCCGCCAGCTGGAGTCCGTGGCCTCCGCGAACCTGGTGCCGCAGGCGAGCGTGGACCTGCTCACCCAGGCCTATCGGGCGTACCGCGCCGGGACCCATCGCCTGTCCCTCGAGGGGGCCGCGCCCATCGTGCCGGCGGCGGAGTTCCGCGACACGCGTGCCGCCGTGATACAGCTGTGGAACGCGACGATGGCCGCTGCGCCTGCGGGCGCGCAGGTATAATCGGCACCCTCATCTGCGCAGCGGAAGAAGTCTCGCCCATGGTCGCTACGGCCAAAGCGCTCATTGAACCCAACGCGCAGAACCAGTACCAGGTCAGCACCGAGGATCTGCCGCTGTGCTGCCCGATGCCGCAGATGTATCTGTGGAACTCGCATCCGCGCGTGTATCTGCCGATCGAGGCGACCGGCTGGGCGAAATGTCCCTACTGTGGCGCGGAGTACACGTTGCGGCGGTGACGCCGTCGGCGCGCGGCCGCCCGCCTCGCTCGCGCTCAGTCCCTGTCCGCCGCGTTGAGGTCCCTCGGTGGCGGCAGCTCCGCGCGGATTGGGGCGAGTTTCGCCGCCCGCAGGCGTGCGTTGAGTGCCGGAAGATCGGCCTGCAGCTGCTGCCAGGTACTGAGGTGCCCCGTGAGCGCTTGTTGCAACGTCGCAGTGGCGTTCACCTGTGCGGCGGTGGGGGCGGCATCGCCGCGGGTGACGTCCGTATAGAGAGTGGCGATGAAGCCCTGCAGCGCAGGCAGGAGTATTTTTGAAGCAGCCGGGTCTTGCTGCTCGTCCTCCTTCTTGTCGGTCGAACCTAACAGCTCTGCCAGCCGCGCCTGGCAGGCGCGAACCGCTTCTGCCGTCGCGCCGGCGGGCGCCAGAGCCTGCAGCTGCGCCTGTTCGGATTTGGCCGCGAGCAGTGCCCGGGAGCTCTCGCTCAGCAGCCTGGCTAACTGTGTGGCGAGGCGCAATTGATCCTCGAGAGCGCCGCTGGGAAGCCGTACGCGCGGATCCACCTTCACAGTCAGCGGCGCCTCGAAGGGGCGGCCCTCGACTGTCAGGCGTACCAGGTAACGTCCGGGCAGCGCGAGCGGGCCTTCCGGCCCCTGTGGCGTCGCATGCGGTACCGCGGAGATCGGGTAGCCGCGCGCGGCGCTGACGGGAGCCGCGTAGCGAAGGTCCCATACCCAGCGGTGCATGCCGGCTTGCGCCGGCAGGACGCGCGGCGGTTTGAGCCAATACTGCGGAATGAGTTCGCGGGCGAGTTCTGCCGCGCCCGGCTCGGGAGGATCGTCGCTTCTGAAGCGGCGCACCAGACGCTCGCTGCTGTCGAGCACTTCGAGCATCACCGGGCGCTGGGCGTCGTGCGGCAGAAAGAAGTCGATGACGGCGCCCGCGGGGGGATTTTCGGCCAGCGGCTCGTCCGGCGGAACCGGCGTGTCGGTCCAGGTGCTGCGTTGCACGCGGTAGGCGTCGGCGGGGCGAAAAAGTACCACCGCGTGCATTGGGGCGGCGCTCGTGAGTTGCCGCAGCCGCGAGATGTCGTCGAGAATCCAGATCGAGCGGCCGTGGGTCGCCACGATCAGATCGTCGTCGTGGATCCACAGGTCGCGCATCGAGGTGTGGGGCAGATTCAACTGCAGCGAGTCCCAGTGCTCCCCGTCATCGCCGGACGTCCACACGGCGTTCTCCGTGGCCGCGAACAGCAATCCCTTTCGCTCAGGATCCTCGCGGACCGCGTTCACGGGGGCATCCGGCGGCAGGCCGCCGGCAATCGCAGCCCAAGTCTTGCCCCGGTCGTGAGTGCGGTAAATGTAAGGGCGCAGGTCGTCGATGCGCATGCGGCTCACCGAGACATAGGCGGTATCTGCGTCGAAGTGAGACGCCTCGATCTGCGTGACCTTGCTCCACGCCGTAACCGCCGCCGGCGTGACGTTCGACCACTGTCCCCCGCCATCCGCGGTCACCCAGACCAGCCCGTCATCGGTGCCAGCCCACAAGGTGTCGATGCTGCGCGGCGAGACTCCCAGCGCGTAGATGACACCGCGCTGGCGCTCCGCTCCCGGCAGGTGCAGCGCGCCGACGCTCGCGGGAATTGCGCCCGGCGGCCGCGCGAGGTCGGGGCTGATCACCTGCCACGTCGCCCCCCCGTCGCTCGTCTTGTACAGCCGGTGGGCGCCGTAGTAGAGCGTGTGCGGGTCGAGCGGCGAAAATAACAGCGGCTCGGTGCGGTCGACACGCACATCGGGGCCACGCACCGGGATCGGTGTCACGTTCTGCACTTGCCCGGTCGACCAGTGGAACTTGGAGACTTCATTGCGCCCGGCGCCATAGATCACGTCGGGGTCGAGCGGATCCGGGGCAACGTAGCCGTACTCGATGGCCCCCACCGGATGCCAGTCGCGGTCAGTGACACTGCCGTCGTTGCCGCGGCTGGCGATGCACACCGAGCCGCTCTCCTGCTGTGCCGCGCACACGCGATACGGAAAGGTGGGCGCGACACTGACGTGAAAGAGCTGCGCGGTCGGCTGGTTGAACCACGAACTCCAGGTCTGTCCGCCGTTCACGGTCACGAGCGCGCCCTGATCACTGACCAAGGCGATGATGCGCGGATCGTTCGGGTTGATCCACAGGTTCTGGTAGTCATCGCCGCCCGGCGCGCCCCGCAGTGACAGCCAGGTCCTGCCCCCATCGCTGGACTTCATGGTCACGATGCTGGCGCTGTAGACGACATCCGCATTGGCGGGATCGACGCGCACCACAGGCAGATCGCCGCCGCCGATGCGCAACGCAGGCCGGGGGTCGGAGGTGATGCGGATCCAGCTTTCGCCGCCATCGTCGGAGCGAAAGACGCCGAGTCCCGCCGCGGAGGAATAGTCACCGGGCTCGGTGGTGCCCACGGTCGCGTACAGGCGCTGTGGGGTGCTCGGCGCAATCGCGATGTTGATCTGCGCCAGATCCGCCGGCAGGCCCGCGGTGAGCCGCCTCCAGCTCGTCCCGCCGTCGGTCGACTTGAACAGCCCGCCGCCCGTGCCCTCGAACTCGTTCTTGTCCTCCCAGGGGCCGAGACGCGTCTGCCACAGCGCCGCATACACGATCTGCGGTTGGGCCGGATCGATCGCTACCGCGGAACCGCCGGTGTCTTCATCCCGGTACAGAACCCGTTGCCAGGTGACTCCTGCGTCCTGTGAACGATAGATGCCGCGTTCGGAGTTCGGGCCATAGGGGTGGCCGAGAACCGCGGCGAACAGGCGGCTGGGATCACGGGGGTCGACCGCCAGCTCCGCAATCTGCTGCCCGTCGGTCAGGCCGCGATGTGCCCAGCTGCGCCCGCCATCCGCGGAACGATAGACTCCGTTGCCGACCGACAGGTCCGGTCGATGCAGCCCCTCGCCGCTTCCCACGTAGATGATGTTGGGATCTGAAGGCGCCACTGCGATCGCCCCGATCGATTGCGTCGGCTGCTGGTCGAAGATGGGCTGCCAGGTGCGGCCGGCGTCGTCGGTTTTCCAGACGCCGCCATCGGTCGCGCCCACATAAAAGACGTTCGCCTGCGACGGCACCCCGGCTACCGCGCGGGTGCGCCCGCCGCGCAACGGCCCGATCATCCGCCAGGCGAGATCGCCGTAGAGGCCGGGCGCCTGGTGCTGCGCGACGCCGGCGCGCGACACCCACGCCAGGCTGACGACGCTCAGCGCCGTCACCAACAATGCCTTGTGTATCCGCACTTCGCTCAAACCCCGCGCCTACCGATACGGCCGGTACGACTTCTCTTCGACCAGCCGCGATCCGAGTTGCAGATTGATGCGCTTCTTGATCGCCGCGCGTTCGTCATTGGACACGTACACCGCGCGCGCCAGCTCGATGAAATCCCGATCGAAGCACTGTTTGGCTTCCTTGTCACGGATGCGATCCTCGATGTCCCACAGGCGCTCGTTGACGTTCTGCAGCGCGCGCTCATCGAGCGCGACGTCCTGCGCGCTGCCGCCCCAGTCCCGCCAGGTCTGCTCCAGCAGCGCGAGTTCCAGCTTCACGTTGGCGAGCTTGGCGGCATCGAGGATGCGCACCTGCTTGATCCTGAGAATGGTGATCTTGTCGAGCAGCTCGCCCGGAGAGATGGGAACGAGAATGTCCTTCATGGGCGTGATCCTAGCAACTCGTCGAGTTTCGCGGTGACCTGGGCGACGCTGATGAGGTCCATGACGCCCGGCTCTTCGATCTTGTGGTTCCACGGCAATTCGCCGGGCTCACAGCCGCGAAAGGCGCGCGCGGCCTGGGGGTACGCGTCGACGCACCATCGGCCTGACAGGTACGGGCCACTGCGCGCCGGGTTGGTGGCGGCGTACAGCCCCACCACCGGGGTGCCCACCATGGTCGCCATGTGCACCGGCCCCGAGTCGGGGCTCACGAGCACGCTCGCCCGCGACAGCAGCGCGAGCAACTCCGGCAGCGTGTCTTTGCCGATCTGGTTAACGAGCCCGCTGCCGCAGGCCTGCTCGATTTCCGCGCCGGTGCGCCGCTCGAGCTCGCTCGGTCCGCCGGCGAGAATCACGCGCATGCCGTGACGGCTGGCGGCATGCTGCGCGAGCGCTGCGTAGCGTGTGGGCCGCCAGTTGCGCAGCGCATGACTGGAGCACGGATTGATGACCAGCGTCGGCCGGGCGTCCGGAATCAGCCGCTCGGCGTAGGCGCGCGCAGCGCCCGGCAGCGGCAGGTCCCAGCGCAACAGCCGCTCGCTGATGCCGAGTGCGGCGGGAAAGCCGAAAAAGCTGTCGAGCACGTGCTCGCGGGAGCGGGGGGCGATGCGCGCGTTGGTGAACAGCCACTGCAGCTCGCGGGCTCGCGCACGGTCGAAGCCGAGCTTCACGGCCGCCGGCACGCACTGCGCCACCAGGCTCGAGCGCAGCGCGACTTGCATGTGCAGCAG
The DNA here is from genome assembly GCA_041485725.1 of Steroidobacteraceae bacterium. Classification (GTDB taxonomy): domain Bacteria; phylum Pseudomonadota; class Gammaproteobacteria; order Steroidobacterales; family Steroidobacteraceae; genus 13-2-20CM-66-19. The sequence continues at coordinate 29,063 of JBGPKC010000025.1, read as the reverse complement.
CGCATCGAAGCGCCGGCCGCGCAGCTGCCTGCGCAGCGCGCGCAGTGCGGTGAGACTTGCGCGCTTGTCCACGGTGATAAACTCGACCCCTTCGATGAGGCTCATGAGGCGCGCTTCGGTCTTGCCGATGATCCAGGTCAGCTGCGTCGCGGGCCACGCCTGCTGTAAGGTGCGCACGATCGGCACCACGTGGCAGGCATCACCGATCGCCGACAGCCTGAGGATGCAGACGCTGCGCGGCGGTTCGGCGAGAGGCAACATCATGGAGTCAGGTTTGTGAACGGGCGCTGGGCGCTTGGCCCCGAAGTGAAACACGGCGCCCTCGCGGGCGGCGCCATGCTATATGACGCCTCGCGTGTGGGCAATTTGAGTGCCAACTGGTTCGACCCGAAGTACTGGGCGGCGCGCGGGGAGCTCGATGGAGTGGCGCGCGGCCGGGGCGCCACCCACTTCGTCAGATCCGCGGGCAAGGGTTACGTGCTGCGCCACTACCGCCGCGGCGGCCTGATCACGCGCATCTCCGGCGATCGCTATGTCTGGCAAGGCGAGCAGAGCACGCGGCCGTTCGAGGAGTGGCAGCTGACCTACCGTTTGCATCGGGCGGGGCTGCCGGTGCCGGCGCCGCTCGCGGCGCGCTACCGCCACCATGGCTTCACCTACACCGGCGACATCATCACCGAGCGACTGCCGATCGTCGGCTCCTTGAGCGAGTGCCTGCGCACCGGGGCCCTGTCGGTGCTCACCTGGATTGCCATCGGTCGCTGCATCCGCAGATTCCACGATCTCGGGGTATGCCATGCGGATCTCAATGCGCACAACGTGCTGCTGAGCGAGGAGGCCGTGTACCTCATCGACTTCGATCGCTGCCAGCTGCGCCGGCCGGGGTTGTGGTGCGACGCCAACCTGGTGCGGCTGCGCCGCTCGCTGGAGAAGGTCACCTGGGCGCTGCCGCCGGAGCGTTTCGGCGAGGCGGACTGGCAGGCACTGCTCGACGGTTACCGCCAGTCTTCCGGCACCCCCGCGCCGCCGGCGGCCTGAAAGGCAGCGGCGCTCAGTTGCGATTCGTCTATCTCCTCGCGGTATATCTCGCCGCTCCGATCATCTCTGCCGTGTTTCTGTGGCGCGGCCTGCGCGATCGCAGCTACTGGCGCAACTTTGGCGAGCGCTTCGGCTTCGGCGCGCCGGCGGCGCGGCACGGGGTGTGGATACACGCGGCGTCGGTCGGTGAGGTGCAGGCCTGCGCGCCTCTGGTGGGCGCGCTGCGGCAGCGCTATCAGGACCTGCCGCTGACCGTCACGGCTCTTACGCCCACCGGAGCCGCGCGGGCGCGCGCGCTGTTCGGCAGCGCGGCGCAGGTGCGTTACGTCCCGTTTGATCTGCCCGGCGCGGTACGGCGCTTCTTCGCGCGCGTGCAACCGCGGCTCGCGGTCATAGTCGAGACCGAGCTGTGGCCGAACCTGTACCGCGAGTGCGGACGGCGGCGCGTGCCGCTGGTTCTGGCGAGCGCGCGGGTCTCGGCGCGCTCGGTCGGCCGCTATCGGCGCCTGGGAGGCCTGTTCCGGGACGCCTTGTCGCAGGCGGCCGTGGTCGCGGCCCAGGGCACGGGGGATGCCGAGCGCTTCCGGGCGCTGGGCGCAGATCCTGCCAGCACCCACGTGACCGGCAACCTCAAGTTCGACTTCGAGCTGCCGCCGCGGACCGTGGAGCGTGGCGCGCGGCTGCGTGAGCAGTACGCGCCCGCCCGAGCGCTGTGGGTGGCCGGCAGCACGCACGGCGGGGGCGAGGAGCAGGCGCTGCTCGAGGCGCAGCGGCGTGTGCGCGCCGCACACCCTGACGCGCTGCTGGTGCTGGCGCCGCGTCATCCGCAGCGATTCGCCGAGGTCGCGGCATTACTGCATCAGGCCGGCGTGAGCTTCGTGCGCCGCTCGCAGGGAGCCGCCAGCGCGGCCCAACAATGCGAGGTGCTGCTGCTCGACTCCCTGGGTGAGCTGCTGGATTTCTACGCGGCCGCCGATGTCGCATTCGTCGGCGGAAGCCTGGTGCCCGTCGGCGGCCACAACCTGCTCGAGCCGGCGGCGTTAGGGGTCCCGATCCTCACCGGGCCCGACAACTCCAACAGCGAGGAGATCGCCCGCCTGCTGATCGCGAGCGGCGCGGCCGAGGTCGTGCACGACGCAGCGCAGCTGGGCGCGCGCGCCAGCGCGCTGCTGGCGAACCCGGAGGCCCGGGTCCGTATCGGTGCGCACGCGCGCGCCTCGGTGGACAGTAACCGCGGTGCGCTGGCGAAGCTGCTGGGCTTGATCGAACCGCTGCTGAACGAGCCGTAAGACCTAGCGCTTGCCGCTCGGCGGCGGTTGTGTCGGCGGGATGGTGGGCGCCAGGTTTTCGGGCGTCACCGGGGGCGAGGTCGGCGCGTCCACCGTCAGGTAGCCGTTGATCTCGGTGAGTTGCGGGCGGTCGAGATTGCCGGCCGCGAGGCGCAGCTGCAGCACGCTCACGATGTAATCGTAGCGACTGCCGGAGTAGTCGGTCTTCGCCTGCACCAGGGTTTTGCGGGAGTTGAGAACGTCGACCGCGGTGCGGGTACCGACCTCGTAGCCCGCCTCGGTGGCTTTGAGTGCCGTCTGGCTCGACTCGAGCGCCTGGCGCAGCGCCTGCACCCGCGCGATGCCGCTGATCACGCCGAGATAGGCGTCGCGCGCCTGACGCTCGGTGGCGCGTGAGCTCTGCACGACCGCTTCCTTGGCGGCGATCCACAGGTACTGGGTCTGACGCACCTTCGACTGCGTGAAGCCGCCGCTGAAGATCGGCACGGTGAGCTGCAGGCCGATCTGCCGATCGTTGAAATAGCTATCGTAACCGAAGCGCTCACCCGCGAAGTTCTCGTTGACACCCTGCCTCTGATAGGAGCGTCCCGCGACCAGGTCGAGGGTCGGCAGATGCCCGCCGACGGCGACGCGCACGTTGTCGCGCGCGATCTCCGCCCCCAGGCGGCTGGAGATGAGCGACAGGTTCTGCTCCAGAGAGATGTTGACCCAGCGGCTCTCGTCGGCCGGCTCCGGGCTCTTGAGCGGCATGTCCCCGCCGGGCTTGGACAGGCGGTCGTACTTCTGCGCGGTGATTTCCTGCAGCTGATCCTCCGAGGTGGCGAGGGTGCGTTTGGCGGCGATCACGGCCGCCGCCGCGGTATCGCGCGCCGCCTTGGCTTCCTGCACATCGGTGATGGCGATGAGCCCCACCTCGAAGCGCTTGTTCGCCTGATCGAGCTGGCGGGAGATGGCTTCGAGGGACGCCTGGTTGGCTTCCAGCCCGTCCTCGGCGGCGAGCACGTTGAAGTAGGCCTGCGCGACGCGCAGGATCAGCTGCTGCTCGGCGGCCTGGTAGGTGGCCTCGGCCTGGGCGACCTCGCGCCCGGCCCCCTTGAGCGCCATCCAGTTCGACCACGAGAACACGTTCTGCCGCAGATTCACGGCCCACGTCTTGGTGGTCGTATCCACAACCGCAGGCGCAGACGTCACCAACGGTGTGCCGTTCGGGCCGGTGCCGAAAAAGGGCTGCTCGCCGGCGTTGTGGTCGCCGGTCGCGCTGGCGGTGCCGTTGAGCTGCGGCAGCACCGCGGCCCAGGCCTGGGGGCGAGCTTCGCGCGCCGCGAGCCGGTTGGCATCGGCCTGGCGGATGACCGGGTCGTTGTGCACCGCATCTTCGAACACCCCCACCAGATCCTTGGCGGGCGCGGTGCCCGAAAACGCGAGTAACACCAGTGCGAGAGTCGACGCGCGATTCATAGCATTCCCTTCATTTACTCAACGGTCAGATGCGATCTGTGGTCAAAAAGTGAATCCCGATGGCCGCACGGCATTCACCAGCGGGTCGATCACCGTCTCGAACAGGCTCTCCACGCTCCAGGCGTCCTCGGCCGTGCGCCGCACCAGGCGTGCGTCCATCACCGGCGCCTCGCCTACCACCACGAACAGGCGCCCGCCAAGCGTCAGCATGCGCTCGAAGCGCGCATCGTAGAGCGGCAGCGAAGCGGTTACCGCGATGGCGTCGTAACGCGCGCCGCTGTCGGCGTTGAGCGCATCCGCGTCCAGCACCTCGACATCGCGCATGCCGAGCGCCGCGAGATTGCGGCGCGCCGCGTCCGCAAGCTCCGGAAAAATCTCCAGCGAGCGCACCTGCGCCGCCATGGCGCGCAGGCACGCCGTGACAAATCCGCTGCCGGCCCCGATCTCCAGCACCGCCTCCCCGGGCTGGGGCAGCAGCGCCTGCAGCAGCCTGCCTGCCACGCTGGGACGCAACATATGCTGTCCGCGCGCCAGCGGCGCCTCCACATCGGCATACGCGCGGTAGCGCTGCCCCTGCGGCACAAACAGCTCGCGCGGCACCTGGCGCATGACCTCCAGCACGCGCTCCTCCAGCACGTCCCACGCGCGCACCTGCTGCTCGATCATCTGTTCGCGGGCATCCGCCGTGTGCATCTGGTGGCCGCTCCGATTGTACTTATTGCCGTACGGTGAAAAGGCCGGAGAAGTTAAGGGTTTTCCCGCGCGCTGCCAAGCGGACTTGCGACGAGATATGGTGAAATACCGACGGGGCGAGGGGGTGCGTGCGCTATGCTTGCCTGGACCGCAAGCCTCAGGCGCGACAAATCGAATTACATGCCTGACAGGACCGCGCGGCTTGAGAAGAACTATAGATGTCGATCCTTGGGCTATTGTGCCTGCTGTTCGCGCTGATCGCCGCTCTGATCCTGGTGCTCTATGGGTTGCAGCGTCGCGAGTTGCGCAGCATTGCGCAGCTGTCGCAGCAGCTGCAGGGTATTGCCGGGGGCGGGCGGCTCCCCGAGCGGGTGGAACTCGGCAGCGACCAAGCTGAAATCGCGGGCCTGGTCACGGCCGTCAATAACCTGTTGACACGCGCCGCCGGCGGCACGGAGCACGATGCCGCCCAGGCACCCAGACTGTTCGCCGACCTGGGCGACCGCATTCACGAGGCGGTGCTGGTGCATCGCGAGGTGATCCTGTACGCCAACCGGCAGTTCGCGAGCTTCGTCGGCGTGGATCGCGTGGATCTCGTCGGGCGCCGGCTCGCCGATCTGGTGCCGCCGGAATACTCCGAGCTGGTGAGCGACAACATCCGCCGCCGCCTGTCGGGGGAGCCGGCCGCCGAGCGCTACGAAATCGACATGGTCGGATTACAGGGCCAGCTCAGCCGCCTGGAGATCAGCTCCACGCCGGTCGATTTCGACCACGGCAGTGCGCTGTTGATCACGGGTCTGGAGATCATTCCCACCCAGACGACGCCGGCACTGCGCTTGGGCGGCGACGGCGCCTCCGAGCCGCAGCTGCTGGCGCTGCAGTCCCTGGCGGAGGCGATCATCGCCACCGACAAGGACGGCCGCATCACCTTCCTCAATCCCGCCGCCGAGCACCTCACCGGCAGTGCCGCCGCAGGGGCGCTCGGCAAACTCCTGGAGGACATCGTCAGTCTCGTCGACGAGACCGACCGGCGGCTGCTCTCGGATCCCGTGCACCAGGCGCTCACCAGTGGCGCACCCGTCAATCTCAGCCGGCGCGCCCTGCTGCTGTCGCGCACCAACGGCAACGAGCGCTCCATCGAGCTGTCGGCTTCGCCCATCCGCAACGGCGCCCAGGAGCTCATCGGCGCGGTGGTGCTGTTGCATGACGTCACCGAAATGCGCGGTCTCGCCCGGCAGATGTCGTACCAGGCGACCCACGATGCGCTCACCGGACTCGTCAATCGCCGCGAGTTCGAGCGGCGGCTGGAGGAGGCGATCGAGAGCGGCCACCGTGGTGATGGCCAGCACGTGCTGTGTTATCTCGACCTCGATCGATTCAAGATTGTCAACGACACCAGCGGTCACCTCGCCGGGGACAGCATGCTGCGCGAGGTCGCCAAGCTGCTGCGCGACGCGGTGCGCGACAGCGACACGGTCGGGCGTCTCGGCGGTGACGAGTTCGGCACGCTGCTGGTCGGCTGTCCGCTGGACAAGGCCCGGCAGATCGCCGATGACCTCACCCGCTCGGTGGGCGAGTACCGCTTCGTATGGAAGGACAAGATCTTCAACATCGGCGTCTCGGTCGGCCTGGTGGAGATCTCGCGCGAGAGCGGCACGCTGGAAGAGCTGCTGGCCGCCGCCGATACCGCCTGCTACGTCGCCAAGAAGCAGGGTTCGGGACGGGTGGTGGTGTACTCGGCGCGCGATGAGGCGCTGGCGCGCCACACCGGCGAGATCCAGTGGCTGCAGCGCCTGCAGGGCGCGCTCAAGGAAAACCGCTTCCACCTGTACCAGCAGGTGATCGTTGCGGCGCACGGCGATGACGGCGGCCCGGCCCTGGAAGTGCTGCTGCGGCTGCAGGACGAGGCGGGGCACGAGCTGCCGCCCTCGGAGTTCATGCGGGCGGCGGAACGCTACCGGCTCATGGGGCTGGTGGACCGCTGGGTGGTGCAGGCGACGTTCGCGGCGCTGGGGCGCGGGGCGATTCCCGTGCCGGCCCACCGCAGCGTCGCCATCAACATATCCGGTCAGACACTCGGAGACGCACAGTTTCTGGAGTTCGTGGTCGAGTGCTTCGATACCAGCGGCGTCGCGCCCGCGCAGGTGTGCTTCGAGATCAACGAGAGCGCGGTGGTCGCCAACCTTGATCACGCGCGCCGCTTCGTCGGGGTGCTGCACGGCATGGGATGTGAGTTCGCGCTCGATGACTTCGGTTCCGGCGTCGGCTCGTTCTCGAATCTCAAGAATCTGCCACTCGACTACCTCAAGATCGACGGCTCCTTCATGCGCAACCTGGCGCGCGATACCGTCAATCAGGCGATGGTGGCGGCGATGATCAAGCTCGCCCGCACGCTCAACTTCAAGGTCATCGCCGAGCAGGTGGAAGACGCGGCCTCAGTCGACGTGGCGCGCAGGATGGGTGTCGATTACCTGCAAGGGTATGCGATCGGACGGCCGCAGCCGCTGTTGCTGGCGGCGTGAGCCCACGGCGCCAGCGTCAGACTTCACAGCAACGGCACCAGCAGCAGCGCCACGATGTTGATGATCTTGATCAGCGGATTGATGGCCGGTCCCGCGGTGTCCTTGTATGGATCGCCCACCGTGTCGCCGGTGACCGCCGCCTTGTGCGCCTCCGACCCCTTGCCGCCGAAGTGACCCTCTTCGATGTACTTCTTGGCGTTGTCCCAGGCGCCGCCGCCGGTGGTCATGGAGATGGCGACGAACAGCCCGGTGACGATGGTACCGATCAAGAGACCGCCGAGCGCGCGGATACCCGCACCGCTCCCCATGAGGGTGTTGATCACCAACACCAGTACGATGGGCACCAGGATCGGCAGCAGTGACGGCACGATCATCTCGCGGATCGCCGCGCGCGTGAGCAGGTCCACCGCGCGCGAGTAGTCGGGTTTGGCCGTGCCCGCCATGATTCCCTTGATTTCGCGGAACTGACGCCGCACTTCGTTGACCACCGCGCCGGCGGCGCGCCCGACCGCCTCCATTGCCATGGCGGCAAACAGGTAGGGCACCAGGCCGCCGATGAACAGGCCGATGATCACCGCCGGATCGGACAGCGAGAATACGGTGGCCTTGCCGGCGGCTTCGAGGTTATGCGTGTAGTCGGCGAACAGCACCAGCGCGGCGAGCCCGGCGGAGCCGATGGCATAGCCCTTGGTGACCGCCTTGGTGGTGTTGCCCACCGCATCCAGCGGGTCGGTGATGTCGCGCACCTGGCGCGGCAGGCCGGCCATCTCGGCGATGCCGCCGGCGTTGTCGGTGATGGGGCCATAGGCATCGAGCGCGACGATCATGCCCGTCATCGACAGCATCGAGGTCGCGGCGATCGCGATACCGTACAGGCCATCGAGCGTGAACGCGCCCCAGATCGCGAGGCACACGGCGATGACCGGCAGCGCGGTGGCCTTCATCGACACGCCAAGTCCCGCGATGATGTTGGTGGCATGGCCGGTTTGCGAGGCGCTGGCCACCTTGCGCACCGGAGCGTACTCGGTGGCGGTGTAATACTCGGTGATCATGATCATCGCGGCCGTGAGCGCGAGGCCGATGAGCGCGCAGCCGTACAGGGGAGCCACGTTGCCGGGCATGATCTGGCGTGTGATGAAGTAGAACGCCAGCGCCGACACCAGCGCGGAGACGATCACGCCCTTGTAGAGCGCGTTCATGATCTTGCCGCCGGCGCTCACGGAAACGAAGAACGTTCCGATGATCGAGGCAACGATCGAGGCGGCGCCGAGCGCGATCGGATAGCTGACGGCGGCGGCCGCCGCGTCCGCTCCCTGACCGGCAAACAACATTCCGCCGAGCAGCATGGTCGCGACCAGCGTGACGGCATAGGTCTCGAACAGGTCGGCGGCCATGCCGGCGCAGTCCCCGACGTTGTCACCGACGTTGTCGGCAATCACCGCGGGGTTGCGCGGGTCGTCCTCGGGGATCCCCGCTTCGACCTTGCCCACCAGATCCGCGCCGACGTCCGCGCCCTTGGTGAAGATACCACCGCCCAGACGCGCGAAGATCGAGATGAGCGAGCCGCCAAACGCCAGGCCGACCAGCGCGTGCAGCGCGCCGTCGGCGCCGATGGCGGAGAACTGCCGCAGCAGCAGGTAATAGCCGGCGACACCGATCAACCCCAGGCCCACCACCAGCATGCCGGTGATCGCGCCGCCACGGAACGCCACGCTGAGCGCGGCATTCAGGCCCTCGGTGGCGGCTTGCGCGGTGCGCACGTTGGCGCGCACCGAGATGTTCATGCCGATGTAGCCGGTCAGACCCGACAGCAGCGCGCCCACCGCGAAACCGCCGGCCGTGGGCCAGCCGAGCGGCGAGAAGCCTATCGCCGCGAACAGCACCACGCCCACCACCAGGATGGTGCTGTACTGGCGGTTGAGGTACGCCTTGGCGCCGGCCTGCACCGCGGCGGCGATCTCCTGCATGCGGGCGTTGCCCGCCGGCAGTCGCAGAATCAACATCATCGAGAACACGCCGTAGAGGACCGCGAGCACGCCGGCCGCGATCGCGACCCACAGCCACAGGGTGGCATCCATCGAGAGATCTCCCCCAAAAAAGGCCGCGCACTATAGCATGGCGGCCTTAAGCCTCACGGCCCCAGGCGGCTGCGCCCGCGCCGCAGCAAAGCGCACTAGACCTTGAAGTCGCTCGTCAGCTTCCTGCGCACCGCCACGCCCTTGATGCGCACGTAGTCCGGCAGTCCGTTGCGGTACGGAGGATAGGCCTCACCGGCGATCAGCGGCTCGAGGTAGCGGCGGCAGGCCTCGGTGATGCCGAAGCCGTCCGCGCGGATGTACCCGGCGGGGAGCTTTTTCTCCTTGTTGGCGACTTGCGCGAGCGGCACCTGCCCGATCACCCATTTGTAGGGCTTGGAAGCCTTGCGCACGATCGTCGGCATCACCGCGTTCACGCCCCGCGCGGCCAGTTCCACCGCCGCCCGGCCGACCGCATACGCCTGCTCCACGTCGACCCGGGATGCGATGTGGCGCGCGGAGCGCTGCAGGTAATCCGCCACCGCCCAGTGGTACTTGTAGCCATGCGCCTCGCGCACCATGTTGGCAACCAGCGGGGCTACCCCGCCCAACTGCGTATGTCCGAAGGCGTCGCGGGTGCCGGCGTCGGCGAGGAACTTGCCGTCCGCATACGCGGCTCCCTCGGAGACCACGATCACGCAGTAACCGTAGTCGCCGACGCACTGGCGCACGCGATCGAGGAATTTTTGCTGCTCGAACGGCACTTCCGGAAACAGGATGATGTGGGGCGGTTCGCCGGCGCCGCGGCCGGCGAGCCCGCCGGCCGCCGCGATCCAGCCGGCGTGACGACCCATCACTTCAAACACGAACACCCGGGTGGAGGTGCGCGCCATGGAGGCGACATCAAGCGCCGCCTCACGCGTGGAGACCGCGACGTACTTGGCGACCGAGCCGAAGCCGGGACAGCAATCGGTATGGGGAAGATCGTTGTCCACGGTCTTCGGTATGCCCACGCAGGTGATGGGATAGCCGAGCGCCGCGCCGATCTGCGACACCTTGAGCGCGGTGTCCATCGAATCGTTGCCGCCGTTGTAGAAGAAGTAGCCGATGTCGTGGGCGCGGAACACTTCGATCAGGCGCTCATACTCGGCGCGGTTCTGCTCGATACCCTTCAACTTGAAGCGCGCCGAGCCGAACGCGCCGGCCGGCGTGTGCTTCAGGGCGCGGATGGTCGCGGCGCTCTCGCGGCCGACATCAATGAGATCCTCGGTCAGCGCCCCGATGATGCCGTGGCGCCCGGCGTACATCTTGCCGATGTGTCTGGAGCGCATCGCCGTCTCGATCACCCCGCACGCGGAGGCGTTGATGACGGCTGAAACGCCGCCTGACTGGGCATAGAAAGCATTCCTGCGGACGATCTTTTTCATGGCCGTGGGCGCTGCCGGCAAGGGTGGGGAGGAGGGTGGCGGGCAAGAATAACGCACGCGCGGCGAGAAGCGCAGATGGCGATACGGTCTCTCGCCCGTTTGACCTCTGAGGGGGGCCGCCGGTAACGTGGCGCACCCTTGTGGCTGCCACGGCAGCGCTCTCGCGACTGAACAAACATGCGCATCGTTCTGTTGGGCGCGCCCGGCTCCGGCAAGGGCACCCAGTCCCAGCGTCTGATGGAGCGGACCGGCATCCCGCAGATCTCGACCGGAGATCTGCTGCGGGCCGCCGTAGCCCGAGGCACCGAGCTCGGCCGCCAGGCCAAGGAAGCCATGCACGGTGGCCGGCTCGTCGATGACTCCCTGGTGCTGGGCATGATCCGCGAGCGTCTGGTCGAACCCGATACCCGCCGCGGTTTCATTCTCGATGGTTTTCCGCGCAACCTCGCCCAGGCTCACGCGCTCGAGCGGTTGCTCGAAGCGCTGCACCAGCCGCTCGATGCGGTGGTGCAACTCGACGTCGACAACCGCGAGCTGGTGCGACGCATTTCCGGCAGGCGCACCTGCGCGGACTGCGGGCGCGTGTTCAATCTGCTCACTTGCCCGCCGGTGGCCGCACACAGCGAGTTGTGTCCGAAGACCGGGGCCCCGCATCGGCTCACGCAGCGCCCGGACGACAACGAAGCGACGGTTGCCGAGCGGCTGCGGGTGTACGACGAGCAGACCCGGCCGTTGACCGACTTCTACCGCGCGCGCGGCCTGCTGCGGGTGATCAACGCCGAAGGGGACGTGGATGAGGTGACGCGGCGTCTGGCGCAGGCGCTCGGTGCGCCGGCGTCCCGGCGTGCGCCCCGCCGCACGAAGGCCGCGACCCCCGTCAAGGCGCCGGCGAGGAAGCGGGCGGCGCCAAGCGCCCGCAAGAGCACCAGCCTGCGCCCGGCCCGCCGCAAGGCGGCCGCGAAGACGGCGCGGGTGGCGCGCGGGAAATCGCGGCGCCCGAGTCGTTCCGGGCGCGCTCGACTCAAGGGAAAACGCCGCTGAGCGGCTGGCCGACTGCGAGCCTTTCGGCAGCATCTTGCCTAGAGCGCGGCGAGCAGCCGTTCGCCGACAGTCGCGCGGCGCCAGCCGCGCAGCACCGCGCCGTCGCGGCGTCCGTCGGCCAGCTGCTCCAGATCACGCCGCGTCGCCAACACCTCCGGCACGAGTTTCAGCTCCGCGGCCACCGCCTGGCTGATGGCGGCGAGCTTCTTCACCAGCGCGGCCTTCAGCGGATCGGGCCGCGGCCGGCCCGGAGCCGGGGGCGCGGGGTCCGGAACCTCGGCGGCGCGCACCTGGGCGAGCAGTTCCTCGCCGCGGCGCTTCACCATCCCTACGGGTATTTCCGCAATCTGCGACAGCGCCTGCAGCGTGCGCGGCACCTGCAGGACGATCTCGCGCAGCGCGGTGTCATCGAGAATCCAGCCGCGCGGGCGGTCGAATTCCACGGCACAGCGTTCGCGCCACGCGGCCAGGATGCGCGCCAGGCGCGCGCGCGCCGGGTCCAGGTCGCGCAGGCCCTTGATGCGCAGCCACGCCTTGTCGGGCTCGATCGTGAGCGCGCTCGCGTCCTCGAGCGCCGCGAGCTCTTCGCGAAGCCAGTCGAGGCGCCCGAGGTGCCCGAGCTGCTCCTGCAGTCGCGCGGCCAGCGGCAGCAGGTAGCGTACGTCATCGAGCGCGTATTCGATCTGTTCGGAGGATAGCGGGCGGCGCGACCAGTCGGTGCGGGTGTGGGACTTGGCGAGCTCCTGTCCCAGGAGTCTGCGCACAGCTTCCGCGTAGCCGATCTGGGCGGGCAGGCCGCTGAGAGCGGCGGCGATCTGGGTGTCAAACACCGGCCGCACCAGGCCTGCGAGCGGCAGCAGCACCTCGAGGTCCTGGCGCGAGGCATGCATGACCTTGACGACGCCGGAGGAGCCGAGCACGCCCGCCAGCGGCGTCAGATCGGGGAGCGCGAGCGGATCGACGCACACGGCGTCGTCCGGCGCCGACAGCTGCACGAGGCACAGCTGCGCGCGATAGGTGCGCTCGCGCAGGAACTCGGTGTCCAGGCCAACGCGCGGCTGCGTGGCAAGACGCGCGGCGAGCGCGGTAAGGTCCGGCGGTGTGCTGACGATGCGCTGCAACGGGTTCTGACAATGATCTGTACAATCCGGCGTGCCCATTATGCGAGGCCCACGCCGGCACCGAAAGACATGAGGGAGCTCATACAGCTCTTTGCGCAGATCGCATTGCTGCGCCGCGGCCCGCAGGACCTGCCCGCCTCGACGCTGCTGCTCGCGCTGACCGTCCTCGGTTATCTGGGCGTGAATCTTGTGGTGAGCAGCGTGCTGCCGCCGGTCAAGGGCTGGCCCGCGCAGGTGCTGGTCGACACGCTGTTCATGCTGGCGTGGTACGTCGCCCTGCTGAAGCTCCTGGGGCGGTCCGAGCGCATCCTGCAGACCGCGACCGCGGTATTCGGACTGCAGGGGCTGCTGTCGCCGCTGCTGATCGCTTCCGATTGGCTCATGTTGCGCTTCGGCGAAGATACGCTGTGGCAGGTGCCGGTCGCCTGCGCCGGGCTGCTGCTGATCATATGGCTGGTCGCCGCCAACAGCCAGATCGTGAAGGCGGCGCTGGAATGGTCGAGCCCTGCGAGCGTCGTGCTGGTGATCCTGCAGATCTTCACTGGGCGGCTGTTGCTGTTCGCTCTGTTTCCCCCCGTCAAAGCCTGAAGTCGGCCCCGATGCACGTTCATATCCTCGGCATCTGCGGCACGTTCATGGGCGGCGTCGCCGCCCTGGCCCGCGCCGCGGGCTTCAGCGTCAGCGGCTCGGATCGCAATGTCTACCCGCCCATGAGCACGCAGCTGCAGGCGCTCGGCATCGCGGTGACCGAAGGCTTCGACGCCGCGCAGCTCACGCCGGCCCCGGACGTGGTGCTGGTCGGCAACGTGATGACGCGCGGCCAACCGGTGATCGAAGCGTTGCTCGAGCTCGGCCTGCCGTATGCCTCGGGGCCTGAGTGGCTGGCGCGCGAGGTGCTGAAAGGACGCTGGGTGCTCGCGGTCGCAGGCACCCACGGCAAGACCACGACCGCCTCGCTCCTGGCGTGGATCCTGGAGCACGCCGGCCGCACCCCCGGGTTTCTCATCGGTGGCGTGCCGACAAACTTCGGCGTGAGCGCGCGCCTCGGTGCGCGGCCGTACTTCGTCATCGAGGCGGATGAGTACGACACGGCGTTCTTCGACAAACGCGCGAAGTTCGTGCACTACCATCCGCGCACGCTCACTCTCAACAACCTCGAGTATGATCATGCCGACATTTACCCCGACGTCGGCGCCATCCAGCGCCAGTTCCACCACCTGGTGCGCATCGTGCCCGGGGGCGGGCGCATCGTATGGAACGCCGCCGACGCGCTCTTAAGGGACACGCTGCAGATGGGCTGCTGGACGCCGCTCGAGGGCTTTGCGCGCGAGCCACGCCCCGGTGCGCTGTGGAGCGCGCGTGCCGTGCACGGGGTGCAGGACTTCTCGCGCTTCGAGATCCTGGAAGGCGGGCAGCCGCGCGGCACCGTGCAGTGGTCGCTGATCGGCGCACACAACCTGGACAACGCGCTCGCGGCCATCGCCGCCGCGCGGCATGTGGGTGTGGAGCTGCCGCAGGCGCTCGATGCGCTGCAGGCATTCCAGGGCGTCGCACGGCGCCTGCAGCTGCACGGGGAGGTCAACAGGATCCGCGTTTACGATGACTTTGCGCACCACCCCACCGCGGTCACCAACACCATCGATGGCCTGCGCCGCCGCGTCGGTGCCGCGCGGATCATCGCGGTGCTCGAGCCGCGCTCGCACACCATGCGCATGGGCGTGCATCGGTTCACGCTCGCCCCGGCGCTCGCCGGCGCGGACCAGGTGTGGCTGTACACGGCACCGGATCTGGGCTGGGACACGGGCGAGGTGCTGGCCGCGCTCGGCGCGCGCGCACACGCCAGCGCCGACATCGACACGCTGGCACGCGATCTCGCGCGCAGCGCGCGGCCCGGAGACCACGTACTCATCATGAGCAACGGCGGCTTCGGCGGTCTGCACGGCAAACTGCTCGCGGAACTCGAACGCACGGCGGACGCCGCGGCCGGCGACGCCGGGCCGGCGCACGGGTCTTGAGCCGCATGCAGCCGGACGCCCTGCCGCTGTTCCCCCTGAATACCGTGTTGTTTCCGGGCGGGCCGCTGCCGCTGCGTATCTTCGAGCCGCGCTACCTGGACATGGTGCGCCGCTGTCTGAAGGAACACAGTACGTTCGGTGTGGTGCTCATCCTGGCGGGCGCGGAAGCCGGTGAGGTTTCAGCCGTGGCCGACACCGGCACCAGCGCGCGGCCGGTGGATTTCGACACGCTGCCGGACGGCCTGCTCGGGATCACCTGTGTGGGCGAGCGGCGCTTCCGGGTGCGCCGGCGCTGGCAGCAGAGCGATGGACTCAATCTGGCCGAAGTTGATTTCCTGCCCGAGGATGCGCCCAGTGCGCTGCCCGCAGCGCTTGCACACCTCGGGGAGCTGCTGCGCGAGGTGCTGCCGAAGCTCGGTGGCGCGTACGCGCATGTCGACAGCCACTACGACGACGCCGGCTGGGTCGGCAACCGCTGGGCGGAGATCCTGCCGCTCACCTCCGCGGAGAGACTGGAGCTGCTGCTGCTCGATGATCCACTGGCGCGCCTGGCACAGGTGGCGGCATGGTCACACCGGCAGCCCCCGACTGCGGGCGTATAGCCCCAGGTACTTGCGCCGCACGTAGTTCGCCTCGATGAGGGCAAACACCAGCCCGCGCCAGCCGTCGAGAAAACCCAACCGCAACAGGTAGCCGCGCACGAAACGCCACTGCGGATTCACCAGCACCCGCACCAAGCCGCAGCGCTGGCCGCGCTCGTACATCGCCTGCGCCATGAGCTCGGCGTAGCGCTGCATGCGGTTGTGATGGTCGGCGAGACTGCGGTAGGCGTAGTGCTCGAGACGGCCGCGAAGCTTGGCCGTGCGGCCCTGCACGCGCGTATTCTCGTGAATCTCGTAGCCGCTCCAGCCGCCGCGCCGCCGGTCGAACAGGCGAACCAGGCGGTCCGGGTAGGCGTTGCCGTGGCGCAGGAAGCGGCCGAAGTAGTCGGTGATGCGCGGCACGGAGAAACCGGCGGCTGCCGCGAAGCCCTGCGCCCTGAGCGCGAGAATCTCCGCGCGCAGCAGCGCGCTCACGCGCTCGTCGGCGTCGAGGCACAACACCCAGTCGTGGCGTGCCGCATCGACGGCGAACTGCTTCTGCGAGCGGTAACCCGGCCAGTCGCGCTCGATGATCCGCGCCCCCAGGGCGGCCGCCAGTTCGCGCGTGCCGTCGGTGGAATGCGCGTCGACGACGATGATTTCGTCGCAGAAGCTGACGGAACGCAGGCAGGCTTCGATACGGTCAGCTTCGTTGAAGGTGATAATGCACGCCGATAAGCCACTGTGACTCGCCACGCGCACCCCGTCGTCGCCTCGCGCAAAGTCCGTAGAATACTCTCAAAATGAGCTCGGTCCTGTTCTACGACCCGGTGTGTCGGCAGCCTTACGACACGCGCACCCTGCGCACTCAGGCCATGGGTGGGAGCGAAGCGACCCTGACACGCGTGGCCGACGCGCTGGACGCGTTCGTGATCCAGCACAACCGCGCCGAGGACTGGGGCCGCTATCGCCAGCCGCAGCGCATTTCCGGCATCACCAGCGTGATCGTGAACCGCGACTCGCGCGCGTTGCCGCTGGTACGCCAGCGCTACCCCGACGCGCGCGCGTACCTGTGGCTGCACGACCAGCTGAATCCGGGCTCGAGGCGCGCGCGCTGGCTGGCCGGCACTGCCGAGGTACTGCGCGAGATGGCGGTGACGGCGGTGTGCGTATCGGACTCGCAGCGCCGCGGCGTCGAGGCCACGCTGCGCGGCATCGGCGTCGGCGAGCGGGTGCGCGCGCTCAGGATCTACAACCCGGTGGACGACACTCTGATGCCGGACGGCACGCCGGTGGATGAGCGCAAGCTGATATTTTTTTCCTCTCCCAACAAGGGCCTGAACTTCACGCTCGATGCCTTCAGCGCGCTCAAGAAGCGCATGCCGGATCTGCGCCTGGTGGTGGGCAATCCCGGTTACAAGGCCGGCTGCGACGCGCGCCGCGCGGGCGTCGAGCTCCTCGGTCCGCAGCCCCAGGCACGCATCCACGCCGAGGCGCGCAGCGCGCTGTGCACCTTCTTTCCCAACTTCGTGATTCCGGAGACCTTCGGCCTGGTGTTCGCCGAGTCCCACGCCCTGGGCACGCCGGTGCTCACTCACGACTGCGGCGCGGCGCTGGAAGTCGTCGGCGACCCGCGGCAGGTGCTGCCACTTACCCCGGCGTACCGCCTCTACGAGGCTGCGGTGGGCAGCCTGCCGCCGCGTTGGCGGCGGCTGCCGGCGCAGCTGGCGGCGAGCGCGGGGCTGTTCGATGCCTATCTCGAGCGCATCCGCGCCTGGCGCGGCGGTGAGCGGCCGCGCACCGGCCCCGATCCGCGTTTCCGCCTGAGCACCGTTACGGAGCAGTGGCGCGCGCTGCTGTCGTCCTGAGTGCGCTGTCCGCCGCCGTGCCAAGCGCACACCAGGCCGCGAACACCGCCTCCACGGAAATCTGATCGAGGCGATTGGACTGCGGCGGTCCGCCTACGCCGGACACCGGCGAGCCGGTCGGGCTGCGCGGCAGCCACTGCTGCTGGGAGTGCGCGCCGAACAGCACCACCAGCGGCAGGCCCAGCGCTGCCGCGGCATGCGCAGGACCGGTGTCGACGGAGATCATGCTGTGCGCGCGCGCACACAGGGCAAGCAGGCGCGGCAACGGCAGCTCGGCCGCCGTCACCGCCGGCAGCTGCGCCGCAGCGGCAATCCACTCAAGCAGCAGCGACTCGCGCGGCGCGCCGCACAGCAGGATCACCGCCTGCGGCAGCTGCGCGTGGATCCTGTGCAGCAGCGCCGCCCAGCGTTCGAGCGGCCACGCCTTGTCGTCCGCGGCTGAGACGCGCAGCCGCCGGCCGCGCATGGTGCGGCGGTTGCCGGGCTGCACCAGTATCAGCGTCCGCTCGCTCCAGCCTTGCCGCTCGAGCCACGCGGCGCACTCGGCGCGCGCCGCGGCGGACACCGTGAGAAGCGGCGCGCCGCGTGGCGGGGGTGCCGGCCACGGATAGTCGGCCGCGTTGAATGCCGCCGGCGTCAGCCGGCCGAAGCTCACCAGGCGGTCGACCCAGTGCGTCGGCTCAATCTTGGACGTGTGGGGTAGGGCGGTGTCCAGCTCGGGCGCGATGAAGACGCAGCGCGCGGGTTCGGTGCCGCTGAATCTCAGCAGGCGTCGGATTCTCGCCAGCTTGCGCGGATCGGTCTCGCACACGTAGACCGGGTCGGCGCGCCTGGCGCGCAGCGCCCGCAGCGTGCGCCACCAGGCCGGGTCGAAACCCCACGCCGTGTAGCGATGCAGGCACGAAACGCGCGCCACATCGCTGTGCGAAGCGTAGATCTGCGCCGGCCAGGAACCGGCGCCGATCACGTGACAGGGACTGCCGAAGCGTCGATGCAGGACCTCCAGCAGCGCGGACAGCAGGATCAGGTCCCCGACCCGGCCGAACCAGATGACGATCGGCTGCAGGGGGGGTGCCGGCATGACTCCTCAGCGGTGTGGGAAGCACATAAGCTATGCGGGTCGGGGCAGCCGTGGCAAGCAGGTCTGTCGATGCGTGCCTTTGCGTGGTTTCTGGGGTTGACGGCGCTGGCGCTGGCGGCGATCGCCGTGTGCGCCTATCCGGCGTGGACGCTCCTGCACCCGTTTTTCGACTTCCCGTTCCACCGCGTCGGCGAGCGCATCGGCATGCTGGCGTTGCTGGCGGGCTTCCTGCTCGTCGCGCGGCGCTTGAGGCTCGCCGACCGCGCCAGCCTCGGTTACGGGCTCCCGCGACGCGCTTTCCTGCGCGAGACGAGCCTCGGGCTCGCGCTCGGCGTGGCGAGCATGCTGGCGGTGGTCGGCCTGATGACTGCGCTGGGGCTGCTCGACTGGAGGCCGGCGGCGGGCATGGATCTGCTGCGCCTCGTGGCGCTGCGCGCCGGCAGCGGCTTCGCGGTGGCGTTCATCGAAGAAACGTTCCTGCGTGGAGCGATGCACACCGCGATCGAACGCGAATCCGGAACGCGCCTTGCTGTGCTGCTGACGGCGCTGTTCTACGCGGCCACGCATTTCTTTGCCAGCTATCACATCGCGCCGGGCCAGGTCACAGCCCGCAGCGGGCTCGAGCTGCTGGCCGGGACGCTGCACTCGTGGGCGCAGCCGGCAGGGATCGCCGATGCGTTCCTCGCGCTGCTAGCGGTGGGCGTGGTGCTCGGCATGGTGCGCGCTGCGACCGGCAACATCGCCGCCTGCATCGGCCTGCACGCCGGCTGGGTGTGGGTGATGCTGGTCGCGCACGAGCTGACACGGCCGCTGCGCGGTGCGCCGCTTGGCTTTCTGCTCAGCCGCTTCGATGGCTTCGTGGGCTGGCTGGTACTGGCGTGGACCGCGGTGCTGGCGGTGCCGTTGTGGCGTTACTACTCAAGACGCACCGGACTGGCGGCGCACAGGTGAAGATGGGATCGCGCCTGCGCTCAGTTCAACTGCGTTGGCGAGAAGCCGTCCTTGCGCAGCAGCTCGAGCAATCCCCCGTCGCCCACCAGGTGCAACGCACCCACGACCACCAGGCAGTTGCGCTCGCCATGCAGGAGCTGCTCGATCTGCGGCAGCCAGCGCTGGTTGCGCGCCGTCACCAGCGGGCGATACAGCGCCGGGAAGGCGCGGTATTCGCGCGCGAGCAGGGTGGCGAGCCCGGCGGCGTCGCCGCGGCGCCAGGCGCTGAGCACCGCCTGCAGCTCGCTTTGCGACTCCTTCAGTTCACTCAGCGTCTGGTCCAGCAGCCGCAACTGGTCCTCGCGCGACAGCGCCTCGAGGCCTCCGAGCTCTTCGGAAAGAGTCTCCAGGCCCGCGGTCGGCTTGTCGTCGGATTGCGCGCGGTGCACGAGCTGCTCCTCGACGCCCTGTTGCGGGTCAAAACCCAGATGCAGGTACTCGAGGTCGGCGAGCTCGATCCCCACGACCCAGGGCGACTGGCTGTCGAGGAGCTGCATCGAGAGGCCGAGGTCGGCCGCCGCCGCACTCACGCGCGTATAGCGCGGCTCCCCGAGCACGCCACGCAGCGTGGTACCCGCCGGCAGCGCGCCGTGCTCCATCATCCAGCCGGCCGCTTCCAGCGGATCGAGTTGGCCCAGATCGAGCTCCATCACGAGCTTGCCCGAATCCGCGTAGGCGCGGTCGAACGCCGGCGGCAGCGCTGCGTCCCCTGCGGGCAGCAGGTGCACGGAACCGGCCAGGTATACGGTGTTGTGTGCGCCGCGGATCGCCCACACGGGGCTGGCGGCGTGAGCGCTCAGGCTGCCGAGCAGACCGAGCGCGAGGAACCACCGGAGTGCTGTTCGACCCATACGACCTCCGTCAGCAGCGAGCCGTCGGCGCGCAGCTCCAGGGTACGATAGGCCGGCGGGCGGCGGTCCACCGCGAACTCGTCGACGTTCGGCAGGAACTGCGCGCAGGTCGAAGGCGTCGCCAGCAGCCGCACGCCCTTGCGCAGTGCGTCGTAATTCTGATGCACATGGCCCCAGACGATGGCGCGTACGTTGCGATGCCCGTCGATGACATGCAGGAACTCGGCCGCATTCGTCAGCCCCACGCGATCGAGCCAGCGGCTGGCCATCGGCACCGGATGGTGGTGCAGGCACACCATGCAATGGCGTGTGCCGGCGCTTGCCAAGGCTTCCTCGAGCCCGGCGAGCTCCGGCGCGCTCAGGGCACCGCTGGCCGAGCCTGGCAGGCAGCTGTCGAGCAGCACGATACGCCAGCGCCCCAGGTCCACGAAACCGCCGAGTACGAACGGCGCTGCGGAGAGTTCGCGCTGCATGGCCTGGGGCTCGTCGTGATTGCCGGGCAGGCACAGCACCGGCAGTCCCAGCGCACCGAACAGGCGGCGGAAGTGCGGGTACCCCGCAGGATCATCCTGTACGAGGTCACCGGTCACCAGCACCGCATCCGGCGGCCAGTCGCGCGAGCGCGCCTGGGCCAGGGCCGCGGTCAGCGCAGGCAGCGTCGCCACCCCACGCAGCGATTCCCTCTCGTCACCATAGAGGTGCGGGTCGGTAAAATGAGCAAGACGCACGGAACTCATGACGGAAGCGTAGCAGAGGCCCTCCGGCGGCCGCAGTGAACCAAGTCGCCGCGCGAAGCGTGTCACTGGCGTGCGACATGACGGGGTACCGCTCCCTGATGCGGATAATGTGAAACAGGCCCGCACTCAAGTCGCGTATGCGGGAACTTAAGTCGCCTCGGGGCATACCCGCAGGGGCCTTAGCTTATGCCAACTGTGATTGAGCATCGGGCGCGACTGGTGGAGAATGCGCGCCCCGCACCGTGCGCGCGCCCCGAGCCTGAAGAGCCGCATGACTACACGCCGCGAACTTGCCAACGCCATCCGCGCCCTGTCCATGGACGCCGTGCAGCGCGCGAACTCCGGACACCCGGGCATGCCGATGGGAATGGCCGACATCGCCCAGGTGCTGTGGGGGGATTTTCTGCGGCACAACCCGGCAAATCCGCGCTGGCCCGACCGCGATCGCTTCGTGCTCTCGAACGGTCACGGCTCGATGCTGTTGTATTCGCTGCTGTATCTCACCGGCTACCCGCTCACCATCGAGGACATCCAGCACTTCCGCCAGCTCGGTAGCAAGACCCCCGGCCACCCCGAGTACGACCTGACCTGCGGTATCGAGACCACGACCGGACCGCTGGGCCAGGGACTTGCCAACGCCGTCGGTATGGCGCTCGCGGAGCGGCTGCTCGGCGCGCAGTTCAACCGTCCGGGCTTCAATGTCGTCGATCACTACACCTACGCCTTCTGCGGTGATGGCTGCCTGATGGAAGGGGTGTCCCACGAGGCGTGCTCGCTGGCGGGCACGCTGGGGCTGGGAAAGCTCATTGTTTTCTACGACGACAACGGCATTTCGATCGACGGCCAGGTGAGCGGCTGGTTCACCGACAACACCCCGGAGCGCTTTGGCGGCTACGGCTGGCACGTGGTGCCCAAGGTCGACGGACTCGACGCCGGCGCGGTGACCGGCGCGATCCAGGCGGCGCGCGCGGCGCGCGATCGTCCGTCGCTGATCTGCTGCAAGACCATCATCGGCTACGGCGCGCCGCACAGACAGGGCACCAAGGAGGCGCATGGCGAGGCGCTGGGGGCGGAGGAGGTGGCCGCGGCGCGCCAGACCCTGGGCTGGCCCTACCCGCCGTTTGTCGTGCCGGAGGAGATTCGCGCCGCCTGGGATCACCGCTCGCAGGGAGCGGCGCTGGAAGCAGCGTGGCGGGAGCTGTTGGCGCGCTACGCGCAGGTCTTCCCGGAGCTGGCGCGCGAGCTCGAGCGCCGCATGCGCGGGGACCTGCCGCCCAACTGGCAGCAGAGCACGGCGCAGACCCTGGAGACGATCTCCAAGCAGTCCGCCCCGCAGGCCACGCGCCAGTCCTCGCAGGCGGTGCTCAACATCCTGGGTCCCGCGCTGCCAGAAGTTCTGGGCGGTTCCGCCGATCTCACCGGGTCGAACAACACGTTGTTCAAGGGCGCGCGCACCATCACGCCCGCGCAAGCAGCGGGCGACTACCTGCATTACGGCGTGCGCGAGTTCGGCATGACGGCGATCATGAACGGCATCTCGCTGCATGGTGGCTTCATCGTCTACGGCGGCACGTTCCTGGTGTTCTCCGACTACGCGCGCAACGCCGTGCGGCTCGGCTGCCTGATGAACCTGCGCGTCATCCTGGTGTACACGCATGACTCCATCGGCCTCGGCGAGGACGGGCCGACCCACCAGCCGATCGAGCACCTCAGCAGCCTGCGCGCCATGCCCCACATGAATCTGTGGCGCCCGTGTGATGCGGCGGAAACCGCCGTGGCCTGGACGCTCGCCATCGAGCGCCAGGGCCCGACGGCGCTGGTGCTCACCCGCCAGCCGCTGCCGCAGCAGCCGCGCACGCCGCCGCAGCTGGCCAACATCCGTCGCGGCGGCTACGTTCTGCTCGATTGCAGCGGTACGCCGGAAGTGCTGGTGATCGCGACCGGTTCCGAGGTCGGCATCGCGGCGCAGGCGGTGACGGCTGCGAACGCCGCCGGCCGGCGCGTGCGCCTGGTGTCGATGCCCTCGACCGAGGCGTTCGACGCGCAGGACGCCGCCTACCGTGAGGCCGTTCTGCCGCGCGCGCTGACGCGCCGCCTTGCCGTGGAGGCGGGTGCGACCCAGAGCTGGTGGCGTTACGTGGGCAACACGGGTCGGGTGCTCGGCATCGACCGCTTCGGCGCCTCGGGCAAGGCGGCCGACGTGCTCCCGTATTTTGGTTTCACGGCCGATAATATCGCGCAACAGATACGCCAACTGCTGGAGGAGTGAGCGCATGGCAATCAAGGTCGGCATCAACGGTTACGGGCGCATCGGGCGCAACGTGCTGCGTGCCCTGTACGAGGGCAAGCGCACCGGGCAGCTGCAGATCGTGGCGCTCAACGACCTGTGCGACTCCAAGGCCAATGCGCACCTGACGCGCTACGATACCGTGCACGGCAGGTTCCACGGCGAGGTGCAGGTCGACGGCGACTACATGGTGGTGAACGGCGATCGCATCCGCGTGTTTGCCGAGCGCGACCCCGCGAAGGTTCCATGGGGCGAGGTGGGGGTCGAGTACGTGCTCGAGTGCACGGGACTGTTCACCAGCAAGGCGAAGGCTGGCGCGCACCTCAAGGGGGGCGCGAAGAAGGTGGTGATCTCCGCCCCCGGCGGCGACGATGTCGATGCGACCATCGTGTACGGCGTGAACCACAACGTGCTGAAGAGCGGCTACACCGTGATCTCCAACGCATCCTGCACCACCAACTGCCTGGCGCCCGTCGCCAAGGTGCTGCACGACAAGGTCGGCATCCTTGCCGGCATCATGACCACCATCCACGCGTACACCAACGATCAGGTGCTGACGGACGTCTACCACCCCGACCTGCGGCGCGCCCGCTCTGCGACCATGTCGCAGATTCCGACCAAGACCGGCGCCGCCGCCGCCGTGGGGCTGGTGCTGCCCGAGCTCAAGGGCAAGCTCGATGGTTTCGCGGTACGGGTGCCGACGATCAACGTGTCGCTGGTGGATCTGACGTTCAACGCCAAGCGCGCCACTTCCGTCGAGGAAGTGAACCGGACCCTGCAGCAGGCGGCGGCCGGTGCGCTGCAGGGGATCCTCGCCTACAACGACGCGCCGCTGGTGTCGATGGACTTCAACCACGATGCCCATTCCTCGGTGTTCGACGCGACGCTCACCAAGGTGATCGAGGGCACGCTGGTCAAGGTGTGCGCCTGGTATGACAACGAGTGGGGATTCTCCAACCGCATGATCGACACCACGCTGGCGTGGTCGCGGGCCTCATGAGGGTATTGCGCATGGCCGATACGGATCTGCGCAACAAGCGGGTCCTCATCAGGGAAGACCTGAACGTGCCGGTGCACGGCGGGGTGGTGACCAGCGATGCCCGCATCCGCGCGGCGCTGGCGACCATCCGCTATGCCCTCGACCAGCACGCCAAGGTGTTTGTCATCTCGCACCTCGGCCGGCCGCAGGAGGGGCAGGAGACCGAAGCGCTGTCGCTGGCGCCGGTGGCGGTGCGGCTGTCGGAGCTGCTCGGCAAACCCGTGCCGCTGCGCAAGCAGTGGCTGGACGGCGTTGACTGTGCGGCCGGTAGCGCCGTGCTGTGCGAGAACGTGCGCTTCCACAAGGGCGAGAAGCAAAACGACGAGCAGCTGTCGCGCCGCATGGCGGCGTTGTGCGAGGTGTTCGTAATGGACGCCTTCGGCACTGCGCACCGCGCCGAGGCGAGCACCCACGGGGTGGCGCGCTATGCGCCGGTGGCCTGCGCCGGTCCCCTGCTGGTGGGCGAACTGGAAGCTCTGGAGCGCGCGCTGCTGCAGCCGGCCAGGCCGCTGGTGGCGATCGTCGGCGGCTCCAAGGTCTCGACCAAGCTGCTGGTGCTCGAGTCGCTGCTCGAGAAGGTCGACCGGCTGATCGTGGGCGGCGGTATCGCCAACACATTTCTTGCCGCTACCGGTGTCAACGTCGGCAAGTCCCTGTGCGAGACGGAGATGCTCGATGTCGCACGCCGCCTGCTCGACAAGGCGCGCAGCCGCGGCACGCAGATCCTGCTGCCGACCGACGTCGTGGTCGGCAAGGAATTCGCCGCCACGGCGCACGCGGACGTGCGTCCGGTGAGCGAGGTGCGCGCCGACGACATGATTCTCGACATCGGGCCGGACAGCGCCGACCGCTGCAGCGCGCTGCTGCAGGACGCCGGCACCATCATCTGGAACGGGCCGGTCGGGGTGTTCGAGTTCGCGCAGTTCGGAGAAGGCACGCGCGCCATCGCCATGGGCGTAGCCCGCGGCAAGGCCTTTTCGCTCGCCGGCGGCGGCGACACGCTGGCCGCCATCGAGAAGTACGGCGTCGAGGACGGCATCTCCTACATCTCGACCGGTGGCGGTGCATTCCTGGAGTTCATGGAAGGCAAGACCCTGCCGGCGGTCGCCATACTCGAGGAGCGCGCACGTGGCTGAGCGGCCGACGCCATTGTTGAGACGCACCAAGATTGTCGCCACGGTGGGGCCGGCCACCGACTCGCTGGAGGTGCTCACGGAAATGATGCACGCCGGTCTCGACGTGGTGCGCCTCAACGCCTCGCACGGCACGGTCGCGGACCGCAGGCAGCGACTGTCGCTGGTGCGCGAGGCCGCACACCGCGCCGACAAATGCATCGGCGTGCTGCTCGACCTCGGCGGACCCAAGATCCGCATCGAAGGTTTTCGCGACGGCCGCGTGCAGCTTGTGGAAGGCGCCGCCTTCACGCTCGACACCGAGCTTGATCCGAAGGCCGGCACCGCCGCCATGGTGGGCGTCGCCTACAAGGATCTGCCGCGCGATGTGGCCGCCGGTGACACGCTGCTGCTCGCCGACGGGCAGATCGTGCTGGACGTCGAACGCGTCGGCACCACGACCATCGAGACCCGCGTGCGCGTCGGCGGCGAGCTCTCCGACCGCAAGGGACTGAACCGTCAGGGCGGCGGCATCTCGGCGCCCGCGGTGACGGCGCGCGACCACGAGGACATCCAGTTCGTCGCCGAGGAGGGCGTCGACTACATGGCGGTATCGTTCGCGCGCTCGGCCGCCGACATCGAGGAGGCGCGCGCGCTGTTGCGTGCGGCGGGCGGCGAGGCGCGGCTGGTCGCCAAGATCGAGCGCCACGAAGCCGTCGAGAATCTCCACGGCATCATCGACGCGAGCGAGGTGGTCATGGTCGCGCGCGGCGACCTGGGCGTGGAGATGGGTTACGCGGAACTCACCGGCCTGCAGAAAACCATCATCCATGAAACGCGCACGCACAATCGCGTGGTGATTACGGCGACGCAGATGATGGAGTCGATGATCCAGAACCCGGTGCCCACGCGCGCCGAGGTGAGCGACGTGGCCAACGCGGTGATGGACGGCACCGATGCGGTGATGTTGTCGGCCGAGACCGCCACCGGACGCTATCCGGTCAAGGCCGTGCAGGCAATGGCCCAGGTCATCGAGGGGGCCGAGAAGTATCTCACCCACACCCGCCCCCGCATGCGCAGCACCGGAACCCAGTTCCAGGGCACCGAGGAAGCGATCGCCATGGCCGTCATGTACACGGCCAATCACATGAAGGTGCGCGCCATCGTGGCGCTGACGGAATCGGGCGCCACGCCTCTGTGGATGTCGCGCATCCGCTCCGACATCCCGGTGTACGCGTTCACGCGCCACGAAGCGACCCGCCGGCGCGTGACGCTCTACCGCGGTGTCTACCCGGTGATCTTCGCCGTCACCGCGTCGGACCACTCCACCGAGAACCTGTACCGCGCGCTGTTCACGCGGTTGCTCGAGCTGCAGCTGGTCAAGAAGCGCGACCTGGTGATTCTCACCAAGGGCGAGCTGTCCGGCGTGCAGGGCGGCACCAACTCCATGCAGATCCTCAGGGTCACGCTGGACTGAACCCGCGCGCATGCGGACGCTGAAGTACCTCGGCGCCGCCGCTGCCGTGCTCCTGCTCGCGGCGCTCACCCTCGCCATTGGGCTGTTGCGTGCCTCGCTCCCGCGGCTGGAGGGTGCGAGCGGTGCGCCGGGCCTCACGAGTGTCGTGCGCATTGCGCGCGATTCACGCGGCGTGCCCACCATCGAGGCGGCCAACCGCCTCGACCTCGCGTACGCCACCGGTTTCGTGCACGCGCAGGACCGCTATTTCGAAATGGATCTCTCGCGGCGGCTCGCCGCCGGGGAGCTGGCGGAGCTGTTCGGCAAAGTGGCCCTCGAGCAGGACCGCAAAGCGCGCCTGTTCAGGTTTCGCTCTGTCGCCCGCGAGGTCATCGCGCAGGCAACAGCTGCGGAGCGTGCGGTGATCGAGGCGTATGCGCGCGGCGTGAATGCCGGGCTCGCAGGTCTTGCCGGACGGCCCTGGGAGTACTGGGTGCTGGGGCAGCCGCCGCTGCCGTGGCGCCCGGAGGATACGGTCCTGGTCGAGCACGCGATGTGGTGGGATCTGCAGGTGAATGGCCTGCGGCGCGAGATCCTGCGGCAGGAAATCAACGCGCGACTCGGCGGGCCGGAGTGCGGCGCGGGCTGGAAGTGCGGCCTCGGCTTCCTGTACCCGGCCGGAACCCGCTGGGATGCGCCCGCGGCGCCCGCATCCGCTGCGGCGGTGGCTGCGGCGCAGGCTCCGGTGCCGGCTGCGGAGGTGCTGGATGTGCGCAACGGCAGCGCTGCGGCGACTGTGCCCGAGAGCGTCCCGCGCGCGCCGGCGGCGGCGGGCAGCAACAGCTGGGCGGTTGCGGGCCGCCTGACCGCGACGGGCGCCGCGCTCATCGCCAACGATATGCACCTCGGGCAGCGGGTGCCGCCAGTCTGGTATCACGCACGCCTGAGGATCGTCGCCAGCGCCGCCGCAGCCGCACTCGACCTGAACGGCGTCACGCTGCCCGGAGCGCCGGTGCTGGTCGCCGGGTCGAACGCACACATCGCCTGGGGCTTTACCAACAGTTACGGCAGCTGGCTGGGTGTCACCCAGGTGCCGTGCGGCACGGTAGCGCTGTCGGTGGTGCGGGAGGAGATCCGGGTACACGGTCAGGCCGCGGTGGTGTTGGAGGTGAAATCCGCTCCTGCAGGCGTGTTGCTGCGCGCCGATGAGGCGCAGCACAGCTGTTGGTTCGGCTCCTGGCTGGCGCAGAATCCGGCGGCGACCAACCTGGGCCTGCTGGCACTGGAGCGCGCCACCTCGGTCGCCGAGGCGCTGGCGCTCGCCCCCGGTATGGGCATTCCCCACCAGAACGTGGTGATCGGCGACGCCCAGGGCCACATCGGCTGGACCATCTATGGCCGCATCCCCGAGGACACCGGCGCGACGCGCGCCCGCGGCGGCGCGCCCTGGACCACCACGGCGGATCACCCACGGATCGTGGATCCGCCGCTCGGGCGCATCTGGACCGCCAACGCGCGTGTGGCGGCCGACGATCATCAGCTGCAACTCATCGGTGGGGACGTGGCGACGCTGGGTGCGGAATACGATCTCGGGGCGCGGGCCGGCCAGATCCGCGATGATCTGCTGGCATTGCAGGGCAAGGTTACGCCCGCCGACATGCTGCGTATCCAGCTCGATGACCGCGCCGTGTTCCTGGCACGCTGGCGCACGCTGCTGCTCGGTGTGCTCGATACCGAGGCACTGCGCGATCACCCGCGGCGCGCGCAAGTCCGGCAGCTCATCGCGAGCTGGAATGCCAGGGCGAGCGTCGACTCGGTCGGCTACCGCCTGGTGCGCGCCTATCACGATCGCACCCAGCAGGCGGTGTGGGACATGCTGCTCGCGGGGCTGCATCTCCCGGCGCAGGATGCGGCGCCGCCGGCGCAGTTCGAAGGTCCGCTGTGGCAGCTCGTCACCGCGCAGCCGCTGCATCTGTTGGCGAAGACTTATCCCGGCTGGCCGGAGTTTCTGCGTGCGCAGGTCGACGCCACGATCGCCGAGCTCGGCGCGAGCTGCCCCGAGCTCGCGCACTGTGCCTGGGGCGCACACAACGTGGTGCGCATCCGTCATCCGCTGTCGCGCGCCCTGCCGTGGCTCGCCTCATTCCTCGACATGCCCACCGTGGAACTGCCGGGGGACCACGACATGCCGCGCGTGCAGGACGGCGCCTTCGGCGCCTCCGAGCGCTTCGCGGTCTCCCCCGGCCACGAGCAGGACGGTTACATCCACCTGCCGGGCGGGCAGAGCGGGCATCCGCTGTCGCCGTATTACCGCGCGGGGTTCGGGCAGTGGGCGCTTGGTACGCCGCTGCCGTTCCTGCCGGGACCGGCCGAACACACGCTGACCCTGACGCCGAACTGAGCCGTCCTTGCGCCGCGGAGCCTCGCGTGAAAGGTCGCTTT
>JBGPKC010000024.1:0-39350 GCA_041485725.1 Steroidobacteraceae bacterium | reverse complement strand
GAAGATCTCGCCGCGCGCCTCGAGCAGCGCCGGCGCCTGCCCGCGCAGCCGCTGCGGCACGGCGCGGATGGTGCGCACGTTGGCGGTGACGTCTTCGCCCCTGACGCCATCGCCGCGGGTCGCCGCGCGCTCGAGCAGGCCGTCACGGTAAATCACCGTCACCGCCAGCCCGTCGAACTTGGGTTCCGCAACGTAGTCGAGCTCGCCCGTGACACCGAGGCGCTCGTGGATGCGCCGGTCGAACGCCTGCAGATCCTCCTCGGTGAAGGCGTTATCGAGCGACAGCATCGGCACCTTGTGCACCACCTCGCCGAAGCTGGCGCCCGGTGTGCCCGACACGCGTTGCGTCGGGGAGTCCGGCGTGATCAGCTCGGGGTGCGCCTCTTCCAGCGCGCGCAACTCCCGCATCAGCCGGTCGTATTCGGCGTCGGGAATCAGCGGCTCATCGAGTACGTAGTAGTGGTAATCGTGTTGCGCTATCTGCGCACGCAACCCGGCAGCGCGCGCTGCCGCCGCCTCTGTCACGAAGGCGCCCCGGCACTCAGCCGCTCGCGCAGCAGCGCGATGCGCGCGGCGGTCAGGGGGCTGCCCTGTTCGTCCTGCAGGATCCCGCACAGGCGCTCGTTGAGGTTGCGCGCGGCGATGACCAGTTCGTCGAAGGCCTCCGGCGGAGGCTTGGGCCCCGGCAGCACCGCGAACAGCGACAGGCCGCCGTAGTGCTGCGAGTCCATCGTCTCGACATCGAAGGTACCCGGCCGCGTGAGACTCGCGGCGCTCAACACGGCGCGCTGTTCCTCGTCGGGCTTGTGGAAGATCGCAAAGCGGCCGAGCACGAAGCCTTCCGCCGCCAGCGCCTGGCGCAACGAACGGCCCGCGATGCGCTCGGGCTGCGGCGCAACCAGGCGCAATGCGACGATGCGGCGGCGCTCGTCCGGCGGCCAGTCGACCAGCGGTGCGGCAGCCGGCGGCAGGCTCGGAAGCGACTCGAGCGGCACGCCCGCGGGCACGCCGTGAACCGCGTCCATCGCCGCCGCTTCCCCGGCCGGCGCATCGTCGGCGGCGGATTCGGTCCCGGCGGGCGCGACGGGCTCCGCCGGCGCGTCCTCGGCCCACACGTACCCGGCATCGGGCGGCGCGGGTCCGAGCACCGGCACGGCGGGCAGATCATGCGTCGCCAGCGGATCGCGGGCGCGCATCGGCGGCAGGCTGAGAGTCGGCTCACGCAGCGTGCGCGGCGCTGCGTCCGCGGCCGGCTCGCGCGCTGCCGTGCGCTCCGCCGCGCTGCTGCGGCTCGCCTGGCGCGGGCGATGCCGCTCCCACCAGGCGAGCGCCGCGATGAACACCGCCCCGAGTATCAGCAGCGTCCAGCGCAGCTCCGACATCATCATGCCGTTGACACCGGGCGCGCTCAGACCGCCGCCAGCCGCACGGCCTCGTCGACGTCGACCGTGACCAGGCGCGACACGCCCGGTTCGTTCATGGTTACGCCGATCAACTGCGAGGCGAGTTCCATGGTGCTCTTGTTGTGAGTGATGAACACGAACTGCACACGGGCCGACATATCGCGCACGATATCGCAGAACCGCCCGACGTTGTGTTCATCGAGCGGCGCATCGACCTCGTCGAGCAGACAGAACGGCGCGGGGTTGAGGTCGAAAATGGAGAACACCAGGGCCACCGCGGTGAGCGCCTTCTCGCCGCCGGACAGGAGGTGGATGGTGCTGTTCTTCTTGCCCGGCGGCCGCGCCATGACGGCCACGCCGGCGGTGAGCTTGTCCTCGCCCACCAGCTCCAGGTACGCGTGCCCGCCTCCGAACAGGCGCGGGAACTTGTCGCGCAAGCCGGCGTTGATGCGCTCGAAGGTATCCTCGAAGCGCGTGCGGGTCTCCTTATCGATGCGCCGCATGGCCTCAGCGAGCGTCGCCAGCGCCGCCGTAAGGTCGGCAAACTGGCTGTCCAGGTACTCCTTGCGCTGCGTGTGGTCCTTGAGCTCGTCGATGGCGGCGAGATTGACCTGACCGAGCCGCTCGATGTCGGCACGCGCCTCGCCGAGCGACTGCTCCCAGGCCGGGACGTTCGCCGCCGCGTCAAGGTTCGCCAGCACTTCCGGGAGCTGGCAGCGGGTCTCCGCGAACTGCTCGGCCAGGGCCGCGCGCCGCACATGCGTCTCCTGCGCCGCGAGGCGCGCCGCGTCCATGGTCTCGCGCGCCGCGCTCACGCTGCGTTCGGCCGCCAGGCGCTGCTCATCGAGAGACCGCAGGGATGCATCGGCCTCCTCGAGCGCGCCGCGCGCCACCGCCAGTTCCGCTTCCACCTTGAGACGCAACGCCAGCGTGTCATCCAGGCGCGCCTGGGTCTTCAGAATCGGCTCATCGCCCGAGGCGAGCTCCTGTTCGAGCTCCGCACGCCGTCGCGTGAGCTGCTCGCGCTGCTCGCTCATGCGGCTTAAGCCCACCGCCATCGAGCTCTCGGCCGAACGGCGTGACTCGACGCGCACGTGCAGGTCGCGGGCCGCCAATTGCGCCGTCTGTGCCTCAGCGCGCGCCGCGTTGAGCGCCGCGCGCCGTTGCTCGCGCTCGCCGGCGAGCACGCGCTGGCGCCCCTCCAGTTCGGCGGATAGCGCCCGCGCGCGTGCCAGCTCCGCCGCGGCGCGTGTGAGCGCCTCCTGGGTCGCCGCCCGCTCGCGCGCCACCTCGCCGGCGTCCTGGGCTAAGCGCTCGCCCCGCAAGCTCGATTCCTCGGCGCGCGCACGGCCTGCCTCGAGCGTGCCGAGAAGACCGGCGTGTTTCTGCTGGGCTCCCTGGATCGCCGACTGCGCCTGCTCGCGACGCTCTTCCGCGTGCGCCAGGCGCTCGCGCGCCGCGCTCAGTTCGCCCTCCGCTTGCGCGACCCGCTCAGCGGCCGCCGTGGCTGCGACGCGCAGCGCCTTGAGACGATGCTCGCGTTCGAGCACACCCGCACGCGGGTCCGGTCCGCGGCTCACGCGCAGCCAGTCCCGCCCGACCCATTCGCCCTCGCGCGTGATGAAAGAACGTCCCTCGGGGAGCGCCGCGCGTGCGCGTAAAGCGTCCTCGAGGGATTCGGACGTCAACACTCCGGCGAGCCGCGCGCTGGCCGCCGCCGGGCCCGTGACGTGCGCGGCAAGCGTCGCCGCCAGGCCACCCTGCGCCGCGCTGCCGCTCTCCACCAGGGTGACCCGGCCGGTCGCAAGCCCGCTCAGCGCTGCCGACACTTCCTCCAGCCGCTCGACGCATACGGCCTCGAGATAGTCGCCGAGGACGGTTTCAACAGCCCGCTCCCAGCCGCTCTCGACCTCGAGTGCTGCCGCGAGCCGCGGCCGCGCCGCGAGCCCGGCATCGCGCAGCCACTCACCCGCCTGCCCGGCATGGTCGGAGAGGGCCGCCGCCTGCAGGGCCTCGAGCGAGGTGAGCTCGGTGCGCGCCTCCTCGCGCGAACCGCGCGCCTGCTCCAGGCTCTGCTCGGCTGCCAACTGCGCGGCGCGCTGCGCCTGCAGGTGCGCCTGGGCCGCCGTGAGCGCCCCGGTGAGCTGCTCGCTCGCGCTGCGCGCCTGCGCTTCCTGCAGCGCCAGGCGCGCGAGCTCCTCGCTCCCCTCCTGCGCGCTCAGAGTGTGCTGCTCCCCGGCCAGGCGCTCCGCCTGCGCGCTCAGCTGCCGCAACTGATTTTCCAGCTGCTCGATGCGCGCCCGCTCGACCTGCGCGGTCTGATCCGCGGCGCTCATCGCCTGGGCGTGCGTTTCCCAGCGCTGTTGCCAGTCCTGCAGGGCGTGCTCGGTTCCCTCCAGGGTCGCGCCCGAGTGCTGCTCGGCGTGCTGCGCCGCCTCGCGCGCGGGCGTGAGCCGCTCGATCTCCGCCCGCAGCGCCTCCACCTGGCGCGCATCGCGCTCGATGTCCGCGCCCAGACCAGCGAGCGTGGCGTGCGCCTGCTCGAGATCCGCGCGTT
The DNA here is from genome assembly GCA_041485725.1 of Steroidobacteraceae bacterium. Classification (GTDB taxonomy): domain Bacteria; phylum Pseudomonadota; class Gammaproteobacteria; order Steroidobacterales; family Steroidobacteraceae; genus 13-2-20CM-66-19. The sequence continues at coordinate 35,390 of JBGPKC010000024.1, read as the reverse complement.
GCCGCTCGCGCAATTCGCGCGTGTGCTCGATCGACTGCTCGAGGCGCGAGATGTCGGCACCGACCTCGTAGTAGCGGCCCTGAACGGCCGACAGTCGCTCGCTGTGACCGGCGTGCACCGCACGCTGCTTCTCGATCGCGGCCTCGGCGGCGCGTTGCTCGGCGAGCGCGCCCTGCATGGCGAGTTCGCGCTCGCGCACCGCCGCATCGTGCACTTCCGCGCCGCTGTCGAGATCGCGCAGGCGCAGCGCCAGCAGCTCCGCGGCCAGGCGCCGCTCCTGCTCCTTCAGCGCCTGGTAACGCCGGGCGCTCGCCGCCTGGCGTTGCAGGTGGCGGATCTGTTTCTCGACCTCATCGCGCACGTCCTGCAACCGCTCGAGGTTCTCGCGGGTCTCGGCGACACGCGCCTCGGTCTCCTTGCGCCGCTCCTTGTAGCGCGAGACACCGGCCGCCTCCTCGACGAACGCGCGCATGTCCTCGGCCTTGGCGTCGATGACGCGCGAGATCATGCCCTGCTCGATGATGGCGTAGCTGCGCGAGCCCAGACCGGTGCCGAGAAACAGGTTGGTGATGTCCTTGCGCCGGCAACGCACGCTGTTGATGAAGTACGCCGAGGTGTCATCACGCGCCACGTTGCGCTTGAGTGAAATCTCGCTGTAGTTGGCGTAGGCGCCGCCGATCTTGCCGTCGGCGTTGTCGAATACCAGTTCCACCGAGGCGCTGCCGATCGGCTTGCGCGCGGCCGAGCCGTTGAACACCACGTCCGCCATGTTGTCGCCGCGCAGAGTCTTGGCGGACAGTTCGCCCATCACCCAGCGTACGGCGTCGATGACATTCGACTTGCCGCAGCCGTTGGGGCCAACGACACCGGTGAGATTACTGGGGAAGCTAATTTGTGTGGGATCGACGAAGGACTTGAAGCCGGCAAGCTTGATCTTGGTCAGCCGCATCGTACTTTCTTCCGCCCCTGGGCGGCCCGGAGGATGGTGTAGTGTAGAGGAATATGCCCCACAGGCCCACAACGCAGCTCGAGACGTTCGCCAACCCCGCTTCCGATGACTACACAATCCGCATGCAGATCCCCGAGTTCACCTGCCTGTGTCCGCGCACCGGGCAGCCTGACTTTGCGACACTCGACCTCGAGTACGTGCCCGAGCGGGTGTGCGTGGAACTGAAATCCCTCAAGCTGTACATCTGGTCGTTTCGTGACCGCGGCGCGTATCACGAGGCCGTGACCAACGAGATTGCCGATCATCTGCAGGCCACGCTGCAGCCGCGCTTCCTGCGGCTGACCGCGCGCTTCAACGTGCGCGGCGGAATCTATACGACCGTTGTCGCCGAGCGACGACAAGACGCCTGGGCTGCCCCGGCCGCCGTCACGCTGCCGTAACCGCCGCGCCACGGAAGCCTCGCGCCGGCTCGCGCCAGAACACCTGTACAGCCCGGGGTCGGCCGGTATAATCGCGCGTCTTTCACGAGGCTGATGCTGTTTTGAGGAGCCATTGATGCCGGCCAAGAGACCTGCCCCGAAGTCCGCAAAGGGCAAGAAGGCGGCAAGCCGGCCAGCGGTCAGAAAGGCGGTCGGCCGCAAGCCCGAGCCGGTGCGTGTCAGAGGAGCGGTGGCGCATGCGCGCAAGACCGTGGCGGCGCCGAAAAGGCCGCTGCCAGCTGTGCCAGGGGGTGAGCCGCCGGTCGAGCCGAGAAAGCCGCTGCGCGCGGGCGCTGCCACGGCGCCATCGCCGGCCACCGCGACCATGATCGCCGCGAACCGCTCTGCGGCGGCACCCGCCGTGAATGCCGATGGCGACGATGGCGAGACGATCGAGCCGGGGAGCCTGCTGGCCGGTCCGCGCAACGTACAGCCGTACATCGTCAAGCGCGGCGAACAGTACATGAGCAAGCAGCAGCTCGAGCACTTCCGCTTCATTCTCAACAGCTGGAAGCGCGACCTCATGGTGGAGGTGGATCGTACGGTCACGCACATGAAGGACGAGGCGGCGAACTTCCCCGATCCCAACGACCGCGCCACCCAGGAAGAAGAGTTCAGCCTCGAGTTGCGCACGCGCGACCGGGAACGCAAGCTGATCCGCAAGATCGACGACGCGTTGAAGCGCATCGAGGACGGCTCTTACGGCTATTGCCTCGAGACCGGCGAGGAGATCGGCATCAAGCGCCTGGAAGCACGCCCCGTCGCCACCCTCAGCATCGAAGCCCAGGAACGCCGAGAACGGCGCGAGCGCCAGTACGGCGACCGCGACGACCGCTATCGCTAGCGCTCGCGAGCTCAGCGCGCGCCCATCCGCCGCGAGCCCAGGCTATGTCGGGCGTTTCGCGCCCTCCCCGACCGGATCGCTGCACCTCGGCTCGCTGGTCGCCGCGGTGGGCAGCTTCGTCGATGCCCGCAGCCGCGGCGGCCGCTGGCTCCTCAGGATGGAGGATCTCGATGCGGCGCGGGTGATACCCGGGTGCGCGGACGAGATGCTCCATACGCTCGAGGGCTTTGCCCTGCACTGGGACGGCGCCGTCGAGTACCAGAGCGCCCGCACAGAACACTACGCGCGCGCGCAGCAGGCTCTCACCGCGCTCGGCCTCACCTTCCAGTGCAGTTGCTCACGCCGCGAGCGCACCCCCGAGGGCGGTTATCCGGGGACGTGCCGCGACGGCCCCAGGCGCCGCGGACCCACCGCCACGCGCTTCAGGGTCGAAGACCGCGTCGTGTCCTTCCAGGATCGGGCGCAGGGACTCTGCCGCTTCCCGTTGCGCGAGCGCGGGGATGTCATCATCCGGCGCCGCGACGGCGCGTTCGCCTACCAGCTGGCGGTGGTGGTGGACGACGCGCTGCAGGGCGTGACCGATGTGGTGCGCGGCGCGGACCTGCTGGACAGCACGCCCTGGCAGCTGGCCCTGCAGGGCGCGTTGCAGCTGCCAACTCCCCGCTACGCGCACCTGCCTCTGATCACTGAGCCCGGTGGCGCAAAGCTCGCCAAGTCCAGGCGCTCCGTCGCCCTGGATCCGGCCCAACCAGGCCGCCAGCTCCAGGAAGCCCTCGCTCTGTTGGGCCAGGAACCTCCAGTCACGCTTAAGTTCGAGTCACCCCAAACGGTGCTCGAGTGGGCCTGCGCTCATTGGAATCTGGACCGGTTCCAGGGCGTGCGGCAGGTGCGCGCTGCGCCCGCAGGCCGTTCCTAGAGAAGGAAGGTCGCTTTTCCGAGTTGGGTTCGCGGTGCCAATGTAATATGGTATATGCAGACGCCCTGCACTAAGGAAGGTGCAACAACCCATAGTGAGGGACCTGTCATGAGCGAACCGCGCACTATTAAGAAGTATCCGAACAGGCGGTTGTACGATACAGTCGAAAGCCGCTACATCACGCTCGCGGATATCCGCCGGCTGGTGATCGAGCGCGTCGACTTTGTGGTCATCGACAAGAAGACTCAAGGGAATATCACCCGTTCGATCCTGCTGCAGGTCATCGCCGAGCAGGAACACGACGGCGAGCCCCTCATGAGCTGCGACTTCCTCTCGCAGGTCATCCGCTCCTACGGCGACGCCATGCGCAGCATGGTCGGCAGCTACCTCGAGCAGAGCCTGAAACTGTTCGCGAACTCGAACGCCGGGCGCGGACCGCCGCCGGCCTGAAGGCGCAGGCCGCGCTCAGCCCGCCTCGACGTCGCGCATCGACAGGCGGATGCGCCCCTGGCGGTCGACCTCGAGCACCTTCACGCGAATCACGTCGCCTTCCTTGAGCTTGTCGCTGACACGCTCGACGCGTTCATTGGAAATCTGCGAGATGTGCACCAGGCCGTCGCGGCCGGGCAGGATGGTCACAAAAGCGCCGAAATCCATCAGGCGCGCGACCTTGCCTTCGTAGATCTGACCAACCTCGACGTCGGCGGTGATGAGCTCGACGCGCCGCTGCGCCTCGCGCCCGGCGGCACCTGACACCGAGGCGATCTTGACCGTGCCGTCGCTCTCGATGTCGATGGTGGTGCCGGTCTCTTCGGTGATCTGGCGGATGACCGCGCCGCCCTTGCCGATGACGTCGCGGATCTTCTCCGGATCGATCTTGAGCGTGATGATCGACGGCGCCCACTCGGACATCTTGGCGCGCGGCTCGCGGATGACCCGGTTCATTTCCTCGAGGATGTGCAAGCGAGCGGCGCGGGCCTGCTCGAGCGCGACGCGCATGATCTCGGGCGTGACGCCCTCGACCTTGATGTCCATCTGCAGTGCGGTCACGCCATCGCGGGTGCCGGCGACCTTGAAATCCATGTCGCCCAGGTGATCCTCATCGCCGAGGATATCAGTGAGCACCTGATAGCGGCTGCCTTCGAGCACCAGGCCCATGGCGATACCGGCCACGGACGCCTTGATCGGTACGCCCGCGTCCATCAGCGACAGCGACGTGCCGCACACGCTCGCCATGGAGCTTGAACCGTTGGACTCGAGGATTTCCGACACCACACGGATCACGTAGGGGAAGGCGGTCATATCCGGCATCACCGCCTTCACGCCGCGGCGCGCCAGATTGCCGTGACCGATTTCGCGTCGTTTCGGCGCGCCCATCATGCCGGTCTCGCCCACCGAGAACGGCGGGAAGTTGTAATGCAGCATGAACGGCTCGCGGCGCTCGCCTTCCAGGGCGTCGACGATCTGCGCATCGCGCGTGGTGCCGAGAGTGGTCGTCACCAGCGCCTGGGTTTCGCCGCGGGTGAACAGCGCCGAGCCGTGGGTGCGCGGCAGCACTCCGACCTTGACGGTGATCGGGCGCACGGTGCGCGTGTCGCGCCCGTCGATGCGCGGCTCGCCGTTGAGGATGCGCTGGCGCACGATGTTGCTCTCGAGGCTGAAGAGCACGCTCTCGACAGTTTCCGCGCTCCACTTGGGGTGCTCGCCGCCGGCGAGCGTCGCGACGGTCTGGGTCTTGATCTCGCCGAGGCGCGCGTGTCGCTGCTGCTTCTCGGTGATGGTATAGGCCTGGGCCAGCGCCGCCTGCGCATGCAGGGTGACCGCGCTCGTCAGCTCCGGGTTCTCCACTGGCGACTGCCAGGTCCAGCGCGGCTTGCCCACCTGGGTGGCGAGCTCCTTGATGGCGCGGATGGCGACCTGCATCTGCTCATGTCCGAATACGACCGCACCCAGCATGACCTCCTCGGACAGGCCCTTGGCTTCCGATTCGACCATCAGCACCGCGTGCTCGGTACCGGCCACCACCAGATGCAGCTGCGACTGGGCGAGCTCGCTGGCCGTCGGGTTGAGCAGATAGCGGCCGTCCTTCCAGCCGACGCGGGCGGCGCCAATGGGACCGCTGAAAGGAACGCCCGACAGCGTCAGCGCCGCCGAAGCGCCCAAGAGCGCCGGGATGTCCGCATCGATGTCCGGGTCCATCGACAACACCGTCGCCACGACCTGCACGTCGTTGCGGAAACCATCGGGGAACAGCGGCCGGATCGGACGGTCGATGAGCCGCGAAGTCAGCGTCTCCTTTTCGGTCGGCCGGCCTTCGCGCTTGAAGAACCCGCCGGGGATTCGTCCCGCGGCGTAGGTCTTCTCGATGTAGTTGACGGTCAGGGGGAAGAAATCCCGGCCCGGGGCCGGGGTCTGCTGCGCGCAGGCGGTGACCAGCACCACGGTGTCGCCCATGGAGACGCGCACCGCGCCCTCCGCCTGACGGGCGATCTCACCCGTGTCGATGGTGACCGTATGCTGCCCATAAGAAAATGACTTGCTGACGACGCTCAAGGCTCAATCCTCGAAAGTGGAAGGTTCAGGCACAAAAACACAAAGGCCGCGCGTATGACGGCGGCCCTTGGGTTTTCAACGGCGAAGCCCCAGTCGCTCGACGAGCTCCTGGTACTTCTGGGGTTGCGTGGCTCTGAGGTAATCGAGGAGCTTGCGGCGCTGGTTCACGAGCTTGACCAGCCCGCGCCGCGAGGAGTGATCACGCTTGTGCGCGGTGAAGTGCTCGCCGAGGCCGTTGATGCGCTCGGAGAGCAGCGCGACCTGTACTTCCGGAGAGCCGGTGTCGGCTGGTCCGCGGCGGAACTGCGCGAGGATCCCGCCCTTTTTCTCGCTGGTTAAAGCCATTGCGCGATAGTCCTAACTACTTGTCTTAAGAGCCCTTTTGGTAAGCGCGGGATTGTACCCGGCCGGGCCGTCCTGCCACAAGCTGCACGTCAATGCGCGAGCACCAGCGAGCGAATCTGGCGCGCCAGGACCTCGCGATCCCTGAGCTGAAATCCCTCGTGCTTCCATTGAATCTGGCCGCCGCGGTCGATCAGAAAGCTGGTCGGGATGTCCTTGACGCCGAACTTCCCGGCGAGCACACCGTCCGGGTCGAAGACGATGCCAAAGCGCGGGATGTGGTCCTGAAGGAACCGCTCGGCGTCCGCATGCACGTGATCCACGTTGACCGCGATGACGACAAAACCGTCCGGACCCAGCTCGCCTTGCATGCGGCTCATCCAGGGAAACGAGCGCCGGCAAGGTGCGCTCCAGGATGCCCAGAAATCGACATACACGACCTGCCCCCTGAATGCGGCGAGGTCGAGCAGGTCGTCTGCGCTCGCCGCGCTCGCGGCCGGCGATGCCAACACGGGGAGCAGGACCATCACTCGGCCGAGCGCCGGCAGGCGTCGCATCAGCATGCGCATCGCGATGAGGATAGAAGGTCACGCTTAAGGCACACTTAAGCAACGCGGTAGTGAAATGGCGGACAACCGGGTCGGGATAGCACGGTGCGGATTCTGTTGGTCGAGGATGACGAAATGCTCGGCGAGGCCGTCCGGGACGGACTGCGCCAGGAGAGCTTTGTCGTCGATTGGGTACGCGACACCGGTGCCGCGCTCGCGGCCTTGTCGACGGCGAGCTTCAGCGCGCTGGTCCTGGATCTGGGGCTGCCGAGCAGCGACGGATTTGCGGTGCTGCGCTGGCTGCGTCAGAACGGCCAAACCACCCCGGTTGTCATCGTGACGGCCCGCGACCGCGTCACCGACCGCATCGCCGGTCTCGACGCCGGCGCGGACGACTACCTGATCAAGCCCTTCGACATCGATGAGCTCGGGGCGCGGCTGCGCGCCATAACGCGCCGGGCGCTCGGGTGTGCCGAGTCGATGCTCATCGTGGGTGAGGTGGTGCTCGACCTGCGGCAGCGCGTGGTCACCTGCCAGGGCGAGCCCGCCGGACTGACCGCTCGCGAGTACGCGGTGGTCGAGCTGCTGATGCGCAAGGCCGGCTGCCTGGTGACCCGTGCCGAGATCGAGGAGGAGCTGTATGGATTCGAGGATGACATCGCCAGCAACGCGATCGAGGTCCACATCCACAACCTTCGGCGCAAGCTGGGTCCGCGCTTCATCACCAATCTCAAGGGACGCGGCTATCGCGTCGAGATCGCCCGTTAGCACCGAGCGGCCCTGGTCGCTGCGCCGGCGCATGGCGATCGCCGTGGTGGGCGCGGCCTGCCTGGTCTTCATGATTCTTGGGCTGCTCGTCTATCGCGCGGTCGCGACCAGCACGGCCAGGCAATTCGACGAGTTGCTGCAACAGCAGGCGGAGCTCGCCCTGCGCTATGCCGATCATGAATACCGCGAGGGCGAGACCGTCGTACCCGCATCGCTCGCCAACAGCGGCCGGTCAGTGCAGTTTGACGTCGTCTACCAGATCGCCACGCGCTCGAATCAGCTGCTGTACCGATCCCCGGGGGCGCCGCTTGCGACGCTCGCCGGCGGCGACGGTCCGGGCTACTCCAACACCGTGCTCGAGGGCCGCTCCTGGCGGGTGTACTCACTGAGCTCCACCGAAACCCCGCTGGTCATCCACATTGCCCAGCCGCTCGAGTACCGGGATGCCCTGTTGTCCCGCACACTGCGCGCGGTGGCCCTGCCGCTGCTGTTTGCGCTCGTGCTCCTGACCGCGCTCATCGGTGTGGTGACGGAGCGCGCTTTCCGCCCGGTGCGACGCATCGCCGCGGATCTCGCCGGCCGCGGGGCCGATGATCTTTCCGCGGTCAACACCGCGGAGATGCCGGTCGAAACGCATGCGTTGGGCGTTGCGCTCAATGGGCTGCTGTCCCGGCACGCGGAGATTCTGGCGCGCGAACGACGATTCACCGCAGACGCTGCGCATGAACTGCGCACCCCGCTCGCCGCGCTGCGCGCGCAGGCGCAGGTCGCCGCCCGTGCCACCACGGCCTCCGAAGCACGGCGCGCGCTCGAGAAGCTGCAGGCGAACATCGACCGCACCACGCACCTGATGAGCCAGCTGTTGTCGCTGGCGCGGCTCGAGCCCGGATCGGCAGCTGGCGCCGGGCAAACCACGCCCGCCAAGGTCGTCATCGATCTGGTCATCGAAGACCTGGCGCAGGCTGCACGCGAGAAGAAGGTCCATGTCACGGTCTCGGGCTGCCTGGAAGTGCTGCCGGGCTCCCCGGAGGTGCTCTACCTGCTGATCCGCAATCTGCTGGAGAACTCCATTCGCCACGTGGGTGAGCGGGGTCGCGTCGCACTCGACGTGACGACCCGCGAGCGGTCCGTAGTGCTATCGATCAGCGATGATGGACCGGGGATTCCCAGCGAGCAGCGCACGCGCGCCTTCGAGCGCTTCTACCGCATACCGGGCAGTTCGCCCGGCGGCAGCGGCCTTGGTCTTTCGATTGTGGGGCGCGTCGTCGAACTCCTGGCCGGTGACATCGAGCTTTCCGAGCCGGCATGCGGCAGCGGTCTCATTGTCAACGTTTGCCTGCCGTTTCGGACCGCGGCGTAGATTTGCCTGCCTTCAAACCCGCGGTCCGACGGGGCCCACGCGCATGCGGCGGACCCGGCACCCGTGACGTGCGTCGAGGACTGTGCCCATGCGCGTCCATAGGATTGAGGGATGACGGACCTGTCCAAACCTGCGGATGCGCTGATCGAAGGGCTGCCGGATCTCGTGGTAGTCGTCCGACGCGACGGCGTCGTCCTTCAGTGCGGCGGCGGGCACGGCGTGCCCGACCTGCGGCCGTCGCGGGATGTCACCGGCCAGCGGCTCGAGGCCGTCTGGTCGCGACCCGTAGCGGGCCTCCTCCGGCAGCTCACGCGCAAGGCGATCGCCTCGCGCACGACGACGGAAGCGCGCTTTGAGGATGGCGGATGCGCCTACGAGGCGCGCGCCAGCGCCCACGGTCCCGAGCGCGCGCTGTGTATCGTGCGCGCCGCGGCAGCGGGTGCGCAGGACGATGCGCTGGACGCCACCGATGAGCGCCCGCGGCCGCAGCTCGACCGCCGCGGGTTCCTGCGCCGTTTCAAGGAGTCGATGTCCGTGGCTGCGCTGCGCGAGATGCCGCTCGCCGTTGCCGTCATCCACGTCGACGGCATCGCCGATATCGCACAGATCATCGCCACCAAAGTCTCAGAGCAGATCATGAGCGCGGCGATCCTGCGGCTGCCGACTCAATCCACCGACTCGGGCGGCGGGAAGTCCTGGTGGTACCTGGGACAGTTGAGCGAGAGTCTGTTGGCGGTGGTGCTCGAGAGCTCGGACCGTGATGCCATCGGCGCCTGTCTCGCGAGCGTGTGCGCCAGCTTGCGCGAGCCCGTCGCGACCGCCGGTGCCGAGTTCCATCTGACGCCCTACGCGGGCGTTGCGGTGCTGGGCCAGGATGCCTCCTCGCCGAAGCTGCTCCTCGATCACGCGCGCGCCGCCGCCACCGAAGCGCGCCGCTGCGGATCGTCCGAAGTGTGCTTCTTCACCGACACCTTGCGACTGCGGTCCCTGGCGCGGCTCGACATCGCCCGCGAATTGCGCGACGCCATCGACAACCGCGACATCCGTCTGCGCTACGTCGGCCGTCACGACCTTGCGAGCGGTCGTCTGGTCGCCTGGGTCGGCTACCTGCACTGGCAGCACCCGCTGCGCGGGGAGATTCGTGCGGCGGAATTCCTGAGGGTCGCGGAAACCACGGGTCTCGCGACGCTGCTGTCGCGCGCCGTCCTCACCGGCCTCAGGGAGGATTTCGCCGCTCTCGCGGCGACCGCCGACGCGCACGTGCGCCTGTCATTCGGCGCGCTGCGGCATCACGTGCTGCACGAGGATTTCGCCGCAGATATCGGCCGCTTCCTGGCCGAGGGCGCCGTGCCCGCCGGGCGGCTCGAGCTGCGCATCTCGGAGCGCGCGCTGATTGCGCGCGACGCGGTCAACCTGCAGTGCCTCGGACAACTCGGCGTGCAGCTGGTGGTCGACGAGGTGGGCCGCGGCATGGGCTCGCTCGACCTGCTGGCCCGCGCCCCGATCTGGGGATTGCAGCTCGATCGCGCCTGGGTAACCGCACTGCGCAGCGACGCGGTAGCACGCAAGGTGTGTCGCGCCGGCATCGGCATGGCTGCGGCGCTGGGTCTCACGCCGATCGCGACCGGTGTGGACGATCCGCAGCAGCGCGACGCGCTGCTTGCGATCGGCTGCCGGCTCGGCAGCGGCGACCTGTTCCGGGACGCCGCGGCTGACATAACAACAGCGCCGCGCGCGGCGGCCCGGGCCTGAGGTGAGCCTCGCGCCCCTGCCGCGCTGCGCGGCGGGCGATTTGACCGACCGTTATGCGACACGCGTCACGTCCCGCGCGCGCTGCGGTGAGTTGAGCTCGACTGGGACGGAGGTCACAACCCCCCGACAATGCGCATCACCTGGATCCGCTAATTACAAGGAACCTCGGGATGCGAATTCGTCATGCAACCGGTTCGATGTTGATCGCGCTGTTGTCGACGGCGGCGCTGGCCGCTGCAGCACCGGTCACGACACCGGCGCCCGTACGCCCCTCGGCCGCGCAGACCGCGGCGCCGGCACTGTGGATCGTGCAGGCTGCGAGCGTCGCCGCCGCCCGTCGTGACGTCGCTGGCGTCGGCGCCCGGGTCGAGCAGGAGCTCGACATCATCCACGGCGTGTCCGCTTACCTCAACCCCTGGCAGACCGAGCATCTGCGCACGCGCACCGGCGTGCGCCTGTTCCAGGACCGCGCGGTGGCGACGCGCGCCTGTCTGCTCAGCTCCGTGGTCTCCACCACCAACACGCTGGTGAGCTCGACCAATAACACGGTAGCGAGCAGTCCGGTCGGCACGGTGGTAACGAGCACAACCTCGCCAGTCGTCTCGACCACGACGTCGCTCCTCAGTCCGGTCACCGCTCCCCTCGTCACGAGTCTGAGCTCGGGCACCAGTACCCAGGACGGTTCCGGCGTTCTCGCCTTGACGCTCACCTACCAGACAAACTATCCGATGCTGGTCGGCGCCGACACCCTGCAGAGGGCGGGCATCACCGGCAGGGGCGTGACCATTGCCGTGCTCGACACCGGCCTGTGGGAGGACACCCTGCAGAACTACGGCGCGCGCGTGCTCGCGACGCGCGACGTGACCAACGGGGGTACGGGCGCCGTGAGCGGCGACCCCTACGGACACGGCACGCACATCACCTCCATCATCGCCGGCGGCGCCCAGAACCTCGGCGGGGGGTATCTCAGCATCGCGCCCCAGGCGAACCTGGTCATCGTGCGCGCCTTCAACGGTACGGGCGCAGGCCGGTACGTCGACGTGATCGCGGGCCTGAACTGGATCGTCGCCAACAAGCAGAAGTACAACATCCGGGTGCTGAACCTGTCGTTCGGTGCGCCGCCGCAGTCGTTCTACTGGTACGACCCGCTCAATCAGGCGGTGATGGCGGCGTGGCGCGCCGGCATCGTGGTCGTCACCGCCGCCGGCAACGAGGGGCCCAGTGCGATGACCGTCGACGTGCCCGGCAACGTGCCCTACGTGATCACGGTCGGCGCGCTGACCGACAACTACACTCCCTACAATGGCAGCGACGATCGCCTTGCCTCGTTTTCTTCCACCGGACCGACCTACGAGGGCTTCGTAAAGCCCGAGATGGTGGCGCCCGGCGGCCACATGGTCGCGTCGATGTCGAGCAGCAGCTATCTGGCGAACATCGATCCCAACTCCATGTTGCCCGTCGAGCAGCTCTTCACCATGTCGGGTACGTCGCAGGCGGCGGCGGTGACCTCGGGAGTGGTCGCGCTGATGCTGCAGTCGGATCCGACGCTCGCGCCCGACAACGTCAAGTGCCGCCTGCTCGCCTCGGGGCGTCCCGCCATCAATTCGTCCGGAAAGCTGGCGTACAGCGTCTTTCAGCAGGGCGCGGGCCTCATCAACGCCGTCGCCGCGGTCAACAGCTCCGCGAGCGGTTGTGCCAATCAGGGTCTGAACATCGCCGCCGACCTGGCGGGCACCGCGCACTTCGGCGGTCCGGCCAACCAGGACTCCCACGGCAATTACTACATCATGAATCTGTACGGCTCGACCTGGGGTACGCCCGCCTCCGGCGACGGCCTCTGGTGGTCGCAGGCCTATCCGTGGAGCCAGGGTTTCAACTGGAGTGAGGGCTACGTCTGGAGCGGCGGCTACACCTGGAGCAAGGGTTACACCTGGAGCAAGGGCTACACCTGGAGCAAGTCGGTTCCGTGGTGGACGAGCTCGACATCCGGCACCAGCGCCACTTCGCCGGCCTCCATCGTGGACTGGGTGCCGAACCAGTAAGCGGACTGTGACGCAGCTCTCGTAAACCGGGATTGGCAGCCGCGCGCCCTGAAGTCGGTCAACACATGGAGCGCCGGCCTCGTGCATCTTAGGCGCATGAGCACGAACACCCCTGGCGGCATCCGCACCGCGACTCTGATCGCCGCAGCGGTGTGCCTGCTCGGGTGGTGTGCCGGCGCGCGCGCCGCAGATGCGCCGCTCATTCTCGAGCACCTGACGACAGCGGACGGCCTGCCGCAGGGGACGGTATTCGCGACCCTGCAGGATTCGCAGGGCTTCGTGTGGCTCGCCACCGAAGACGGCCTGGTGCGCTACGACGGCCATGAGCTGTTCCGCTACGCCTACTCGCGCAGTGCCCGCGGTGGGCTGCCGCGCAACTACATCCAGACCATCGTCGAGGACGGGCACCACGATCTGTGGATCGCCATCAAGGACGGGGGCCTGGCACGCTGGCAGCGCGCGACGGACAGCTTCACCGTCTACCGCCACGATCCCAACCATGCCGGCTCACTCGCCAGCGACGCCGTGCACACCGTGCTGGTGGATGCCGGCAATCGTGTCTGGATCGGAACCTCCAACGCGGGTCTGGACATTCTCGAGCCGGCATCCGGCCGCATCGAGCACCTGCGTCATGATCCCAACGATGCGAACTCGCTCAGCGACGACCGGATCGCCACTCTGGCGCTCGACCGTTCGGGGGTGCTGTGGGTGGGCACGGAAGTCGGGCTCGACCGCTGGCAACCCGAGCAACGCGCGTTCATCCATTATCGTCACGAGCCCGGCAATCCGCGCTCCCTGAGCGGCAACCAGATCTCCCGGGTGCTCGAGGACCAGAGCGGCGCCCTCTGGGTCGGCACCTTCGATGGGGGTCTTGATCGGATGGATCGCGAGGGCCAGGTGACGGAGGTCTTCCGGCACGATGCGGCGCAGGCGGCCTCGCTCGCCAGCGACGACGTGCGCGCGATCCTGGAGGATCAGGCGGGTCATCTGTGGGTCGGCACCGCAGGCGGGCTGGATATGCTCAACCGCCCGGCGAGCCAGTTCATCCACTACCGGTACGACCCGAGCGACGCCGGCTCGCTGCGCGACTCCTTCGTCATGTCGCTGTACCAGGATGCCACCGGCCTGGTGTGGATCGGAACGCGCGCCGGCGGTGTCAGCCGCTGGAATCCCCGCAGCTGGGAGCTCGGCGGCCACCGCCCTGAGTGGCTGGGAGACAAGCTGGTGACGGCATTTGCGGACGCGCCCAACAACAAGGTCTGGATCGCCTCGCTCGGAGGCGGCCTCACCTGGTACGACGATGACAGCGGCTGGAGCACTAACATCGACGCCATCACCGGCCGGCACAATGCGCTCGGCGATGCGCGCGTGATGTCGCTGCGCCAGGATCACCAGGGCACCCTGTGGATCGGAACCCGGGAGAGCGGGCTGCGCAAACTCTCGCCCAACGGGCGGCTGCAATTCATAGGAGTGAAGCCGGGGGATCCGCGCTCCCTGAGCGCCGCAGGCATCATGACGATCTTCGAGGCGCGCAACGGTGCGATCTGGATCGGCACTCACGGCGGCGGAGCGAACGTGCTCGACCCCGCGAGCGGACGCATCCGCCAGTTGCCTTACGGTTCCGGGGCGCCCGGCGCGCTCAGCTCGCCGCACGTCACCGCGATTGCGGAAGACTCGCACGGCAACGTGTGGATGGGGACCGATGGCGGTGGGCTGGACCTGGCGCGCGCCGACGGCACGGTCGTCAAGGTGTTCCGCCATGACGCGCGCGACCCGGGGACGCTGCCCGCGAACACGGTATACGCTCTGGCGATCGATGCCCGGGACCGGGTGTGGGTGGCGACCGACGGCGGCGGCCTCGCCCTGGTGCAAGGATCCGCGGCGGCACCGGATGCAATCCGCTTCCAGGTGCTCTCGCGTGAGGAGGGGTTGTCGAGCGACACCGTGTATGGGGTGGTGGCGGACGCCGGCGGCCGCATCTGGCTGAGCTCGGACGCCGGCCTGGTGCGCTACGACCCCGAAAACGGCGCTCTCAAGACCTACCACCGCGAGCACGGCCTGCAGGGCGAGGAGTTCAACTTCGGCGCCTACCATCGCCTGCGCGACGGGCGTTTGTGCTTCGGCGGACCCGGCGGATTCAACATCTTCGATCCTGGGCGACTCACGGAGAACCGCCAGCCGCCGCACGTGGCGCTGACGCGGGTCGAAGTGCTGGGAGTGCCGGCGCCGGGTCCCAGACCCTACTGGCTGCTGGAGCGCATCGATCTCGGCTATCAGGCCAACATCCTGTCACTCGACTTTGGCGCGCTCGACTTCACCTCGCCCAAGCGCAATCGCCTCGCCTACCGCATGACGGGTCTGACCGATCGCTGGCTCGACCTGGGCACGCAGCGCCGCATCACGCTCACCAATCTCGAGGCCGGCGATCATGTGCTCGAGGTGCGGGCGGCGAATTCCGATTCGGTCTGGAGCGGCACGCCGCTGCGGCTGACCATCCATCGCCAGCCGGCCCCGTGGAAATCGTGGTGGGCGTGCCTCGCCTACGCGCTCGCCGCACTCGCCGCGCTCGCCTATCGCGTGCGCCTGCAGCGGCTCAAGTTCCAGCGCGTCGTCAGCGCGCGGCAGCGACTGGAGTCGGAGGTCGAGCTGCGCACCCGGGAACTCACCGAAAGCAACCGCCAGCTCGCCGAAGCCGTGCAGGCGAAGAGCAATTTCCTCGATCGCATGAGCCACGAGCTGCGCACGCCGATGAACGGCGTGGTCGGCATGACGGAACTGCTCGCCCGCACGTCGCTGTCCTCGAACCAGGCCCGACTCACCGACACCATCCGCTCCTCCGCCCGGGTGCTGCTGCAGATCGTCAACGACCTGCTCGATCTGTCGAAGATCAACGCCGGCAAGATCGCGCTCGAGGAGCTGCCGTTCGATCTCGGCGAGGTGCTCGAGGAGTGCACCAGCCTGTTCGCGGGCGCCGCCCAGGCGAAGGGGATCGAGCTGATCGTGTGGCCGCCGGCGCGCGAGCACTGCTCGCTCCTGGGTGATGCGCTGCGCGTGCGGCAGATCCTCATGAATCTGATCGGCAACGCCGTCAAGTTCACCGCCCAGGGCGAGGTGATCGTCAAGGCGGACGTCCACCCCGCCGCCGCAGGCGGCGCGAGCCTCGAGATCTCGGTGAGCGACACGGGGATCGGCATGGACGCGGCCACGATCGGCAAGATCTTCGAGCCGTTCACCCAGGCGGACGAGTCGACCACCCGGCGCTTCGGCGGCAGCGGGCTCGGGCTCGCCATCTGCCGCGAGCTCGCCCAGCTCATGGGCGGCAGCATCGGCGTCGAGAGCCGACCGCAAGCCGGCTCGACGTTTCATCTGCGGCTGCAGCTCAAAGCCGGGCCGACACTGGCTGCGCCGCCGCCGGCGTGGCCGCAGCGCCGCGTGCGCATTCTGACCCGGCGCCCCGCGTTGGCCGAATCCCTTGCGCGGCACGCCCGCGCGCTCGGTCTCGCGTTAATCCCCGACAACGCGAGCACGCGCGAGGGCCCCGAAGACCTGGTCCTCGCCGACGCAAGCAGTCAGCGCGATTACCTCAAGTCGCGCCTCGGCGTCGTCAAGGCGCGGCGTCCGCAGCTGATCGTGCTCGCCACCGCGGCCGAGCTCGATTCACCGGACCTGGCGGGCGTTGATGCGCAGGCGGTGGTTCTCAAACCCGTCCAGCGCGGCGCCTTGTACGACGCCCTCGCGGCGGCGAGCGGTCGCACGCCGCACGCCGCGGATGCCCCGGCTGCGGCGCCCGGCGCCGCAGCCTTGAACGCGCACCTGCTGCTGGTGGAGGACGAGCCGGTGAATGCGGCGGTCGCCCAGGGCTACCTCACGGCTCTGGGGTGTACCTAGGTCTGGGTCAAGGACGGCGCCGAGGCCGTGGCCCGCAATGCCGCCGAGCGCTTCGATCTGATCCTGATGGACCTGAGCATGCCGGTCATGGACGGCTTCGCGACCACGGCCCTGATACGACAGCGCGGCGCGCCGGCCGTGCGGGTGCCGATCGTCGCACTCACGGCGCACGATGCGGCCAACTATCGCGACGCGTGCCTCACGGCGGGCATGGACGACATGCTCACCAAGCCGTACACGCTGGAGGAGTGTGCGCAGGTGGTGCGCCGCTGGAGCGCGCGCACACCCGGCGCGGCGAGCACGAGTGCGCCGCGTGATCGGCTGGCGAGTGTGGACGCCGCGGCAGTGGCCAGCCTGCGCCGACTGCGCGGCGATGATCGGACCGACCTGTACTCGAAGCTCGTTGATCTGTTTCAGGCCGGGTCCGCGCAGGCGCTGGCGCAGCTCGCCGCCACCCTGGACGCCGCTGACCTCATCGCAGCCGCCGCCGTCTGCCACAAGTTCGCCTCCAGCGCCGCCAACGTCGGCGCCAGCGCCTTCGCCCGCGACGTTCGCGAGCTCGAGCGACTGTGCGCCGGCGGCGAGGCCCACCGCGCGCGGGAGCTGTACGAGCGGCTCGCGGCGGCGCACCCGATCCTCATCGAAGAGCTGTCGGCGCAGCGTCTGCGAGCCAGCGCATGAGCGACGCGCGCGCCACGGCGCCGATCGCGATCATCGCCGACGATGAGGACCTCGGCCGGCTGCTGCTCGCCGAAGCCGCGAGTGCGAGCGGCCTTACGCCGCTCGCCTTTGACAACGGCACGGCCGCGCTCGAAGCCGCCTTGTCGCGGGACGTCGCGATCGTGCTGCTCGATGTCGACATGCCCGGCATGGATGGCTACTCGGTGTGCCAGCGCCTGCGGGCGGAGTCGCGCTTCGCCAGCGTGCCGATCGTGATGGTGACCGGCCATGAAGATTCGCCCGCCATCACCCGCGCCTTCGAAGCGGGGGCGACGGACTTCATCTCCAAGCCGGTCAACTGGGCGCTGTTGCCGCGGCGGCTCGAGTACATCCTGCGCAATGCCGCCGCCGCCGAGCGCATCGAGCGGCTCGCCTACTTCGACCCGCTCACCGGACTGCCGAATCGACAATGCTGCATCGAGACCGCCGAGCGGCTGGTGCTTAATGCGGCGCAGCTGCAGGAGTCGGTCGCGATCATCTATCTGGACCTGAACAGCTTCAAGCGAGTGAACGACACCTTCGGGCACTCGGTGGGGGATGCGGTGCTGCGCGACGTCGCCGGCAAGCTCAGCGGCATACTCGAGGGCTTCAAGGCCGAAAACCAGCACCTGGCGGTGGCCCGCTTCGGCGGGGACGAGTTCGTCATCCTGCTGCGGCACGCGGCGGCGCGCGCGCGCGCCATTCGCATCGCGGATGCGTG
The DNA here is from genome assembly GCA_041485725.1 of Steroidobacteraceae bacterium. Classification (GTDB taxonomy): domain Bacteria; phylum Pseudomonadota; class Gammaproteobacteria; order Steroidobacterales; family Steroidobacteraceae; genus 13-2-20CM-66-19. The sequence goes on along the minus strand of JBGPKC010000024.1, from coordinate 17,529 downwards.
CGCCATGGCGTTCAAGCAGCCCATCGTCTACGACGGCCTGGAGTTCTACCCGGCGCCCAGCATCGGACTGGCCGTCTACCCGGACGACGGCGCCGATGTCGCCACGGTGCTCAAGCACGCCGACACCGCGATGTACCAGGCCAAGACCGGCGCCGCGGAGTCGGTCGCGGTCTACACCCCCTCGATGAGCAGCCGGCTGGCTAACTGGCTCGAGCTCGAGGCGCGCCTGCGCCGCGCGGTGGCCGAGGATCGGCTCAGCCTGGTGTTTCAGCCGAAGTTCCGCCTGCACGACAATCAGCTCGCCGGGGTGGAGGCGCTCCTGCGCTGGTGCGACGCCGAGCACGGTGAGATCCCGCCGCTGCGCTTCATCGAGATCGCCGAGGACAGCGGCCTCATCCTCGACCTGGGCAGCTGGGTGGTGCGCGCGGTGTGCCGGCAGCTGCGCGACTGGATGGATCGGGGCTTCACCGTCCCGGTAGCCATCAACGTGTCGGGCAAGGACCTGTTGCACGGCGATCCGGCGCGCGTCATCCAGACCGAAGCGGCCGCGGCGGGGGTTCCCGCCTCGCTGATCGAGATCGAGATCACCGAGTCGCTGCTGGTCAAGGACTCCGCCGCCGGGCGCAACGCGCTCAAGAGACTGCGCGAGCTCGGCTGCCGGATTGCGCTCGATGATTTCGGCACCGGCTATTCCTCGCTCGCGTACATCACCCGCTTCCCTCCCGACCGCATCAAGATAGACAAGGCGTTCGTGCGCGACGTGGACCGCTCGGCGAGCGATGCCGCCATCGCCAACGCCATCTTGTCGCTGGGCGAGAGTCTGGGCATTACGGTGACGGCCGAGGGCATCGAGCGTCCGGGGCAACTCGAGTGGCTGCGCGGGCGCGGCTGCCACGAGGCGCAGGGGTTTCTCCTGTCCCGACCGCTGTCGGCGGCGGAACTGGAGCGCCAGTTCCTGCAGCCGGTGCCAGGATCGGCGGCGGCACAGCGGCGACAGCGGGGCTGATTAGCCGGGAACGGCTGTCGAACCGTGAGGGTGCTTGCGCGACCTTCCGTTCCGGCGCAGCATTCTTGCGAGGTGACTGCCATGCTGAAGGAACTCGTTATAGGCGCCTGCCTGGTCCTGCCGCTCGCGGCCTGCACGACCCCCTCCCCCACCCGCGAGCCGGCGAAAACCGCATTGGTTGCGCCCGCGCACACGCCGGGCTGCGTTCCCGACACGGCGACCCGCATTCCGGTGAAAGAGCATGACTGCGCCGGATTCGGCCGAACGTACACCCGTGAGGACATCGAACGCACTGGCGCGACCGACGCCGGTCAGGCGCTGCGGCTGCTCGATCCGGCGCTGCAGGTGCACGGCCACTGAGGTTCAGGACGCGGGGTTGAGGAGCCTGCGCGGTCGTACCGCGCCGCGTCCGTCGGCCTCGCCGAGGCCGAGGAACGTACCCGTCTCATCGTACAAGCGCACCGCCACAGGTGCACCGGCCACCTCCGCCATGACGCTCTGACCGCTGAGCAGGCGTTGCGCCTCGCTGCTCGCCAGGCGAACCGCAGTCAGGTGCCCGAGCGGCCAATCGGTGGACAGCAACTTCGGCCAGGCCCCGCGGGCGCGCGTCTCGGCCAGTGACTCCAGCGTATGCATCGGCTCGCTCTCAAAGGGCTCCACGTACAGGCGCCGCAGCGCCGTGACGTGGCCGCAGGTACCGAGCGCCGCCGCCAGATCCTCGGCCAATACGCGAATGTACGTGCCCTTGGAGCACAGGGCCTCGAGCTCGAGGCTCGCGGGCCCCAGTGCGAGCAGCGCGAGCTCGAACAGCTCGATGTCGCGCGCCGCGCGCGCCACGGTCACGCCCGCGCGGGCGAGTTTGTACAGCGGCTGTCCGGCGCGTTTGAGGGCCGAGTACATCGGCGGGATCTGTGTCTGAGAGCCGCGAAACCGCGCCAGCAGCGCATCGACCGCCGCGCGCTCGAACGGCGGCACCGGCGCCGTTGTCGTGACCGCACCTTCGGCATCGCCGGTCGCGGTCCCGGCACCGAGTGCCACCGTGAAACGGTAGCGCTTGCGGCCGGCGAGGATCTGCCCTGCGACCTTGGTGGCCTCCCCGAGGCAAATCGGCAGCATGCCGGTAGCGAGCGGGTCGAGGCTGCCGACATGTCCTGCCTTCTGTCGCAAGAACAGCGCGCGCACACGCTGCAACGCCGCGTTCGACGACAGGCCGCGCGGCTTGTCGAGCAGCAGGATGCCGCTGGGCATGAGCGTGCGCCGCTCAGCGCCGCGACGGATCGGCGCCGGCAGGCGGCTCGGAGTCAGGCTCGGGCGCGGGTGCCGCGGCGGCGCCGGCACGGTCCCCGGCGACGGCGCGCTCGATGAGGCTGCTGAGGCGGGCCGCGCCCTCGACGCTCTCATCGAACACAAATTCCAGTCGTGGCGCGTGCCGCAGCGACAGCCGCCGGCCGAGCTCCCCGCGCAGGAACCCGGCGGCGTGGGTGAGTCCGATGTGCACCTCCTCAGGGGTGTGGCGCGATGCAAACGGGGTGAAGAACACGCGCGCCGTGCCCATGTCGGCCGCGACGCTGACCGCCGTGACGGTCACGTTGCCCACGCGCGGATCCTTCACCTCGCGCGCGATCAGCGCCGCGAGCACACGCTGGATCTCCGACTCGATGCGTTGGGTGCGGGCTTGCGGCATTACTGCAGCGTTCTCGCGACCTCGACGCGCGCAAAGCACTCGATCTGGTCGCCGACGCGCACGTCCTGGTAGTTCTTCACGCCGATGCCGCACTCGGTGCCGGCGCGCACCTCGCCCACGTCGTCCTTGAAACGGCGCAGCGACTCGAGCGCGCCCTCGAAGATCACCACGTTGTCGCGCAGCACGCGAATCGGATTGTTGCGCTTGACGAGGCCCTCCGTCACCAGGCAGCCCGCCACCACCCCGAACTTGCTCGAGCGGAACACCTCGCGCACCTGCGCCACGCCCACGATCTGCTCCTTGACCTCCGGCTGCAGCATGCCGGACATCATCTGCTTCACGTCGTCGATGGCTTCGTAAATGATGCTGTAGTAGCGCACCTCGACGCCGGTCTCCTTGACCGCATCGCGCGCGCCCGCATCGGCGCGCACGTTGAAGCCGATGACCAGCGCCTTGGAGGCCGCGGCGAGCTGCACATCCGACTCGGTGATACCGCCCAGGCCGCTCGAGATCACCTTTACCTGCACCTCCTCGGTGGACAGCTTGGTAAGCGCATCGCGCAACGCCTCGGCGCTGCCCTGCACGTCGGCCTTGATCAGCACCGACACCAGGCCGGCCTTGTCCTCGCCCATCTGCGAGAACGCATCCTCGGCACGGGTGCTGGTGCGTGCCAGCTTCACGTCGCGGAACTTGCCCTGGCGGTACAGCGCCACTTCGCGCGCCTTGCGCTCGCTCTCCACGGCCAGCAGCTCATCGCCCGCGTTGGGGGCGCTCGACAGGCCGAGCACCACCACCGGCATGGACGGCGGGGCTTCCTGCACCGGCTTGCCGTTCTCGTCGAACATCGCGCGCACGCGCCCGAACTCGGAACCGGCGATGATCGGGTCACCCAGGCGCAGCGTGCCTTTCTTCACCAACACGGTCGCTACGGCGCCGCGGCCTTTTTCCACGCTCGATTCGATGACCACCCCGGAAGCGAGCCCGTTGCGCGGCGCGCTCAGCTCCAGCACTTCCGCCTGCAGCAGGATCGCTTCGAGCAGCTTGTCGACACCCGCACCGGTGCGCGCCGACACGCTGACGAACATGTTCTGCCCGCCCCACTCCTCGGCAATGACCTCGTGCTTAGACAGCTCGGTACGCACGCGGTCCGGGTCCGCGTCGCTCTTGTCGACCTTGTTCACGGCCACGACGATCGGCACGTTGGCCGCGCGCGCGTGCTGGATGGCCTCGATGGTCTGCGGCATCACGCCGTCGTCGGCGGCGACCACCAGCACCACGATGTCGGTGGCCCTGGCGCCGCGCGCACGCATGGCGGTAAACGCGGCGTGACCGGGGGTATCGAGGAAGGTGATGACGCCCTTCGGGGTCTCGACGTGATAGGCGCCGATGTGCTGGGTGATGCCGCCGGCCTCGCCCGCTGCGACCTTGGTGCTGCGGATGTAATCGAGGAGCGAGGTCTTGCCGTGATCGACATGACCCATGACGGTGACGACCGGTGGACGCGGCGTCACCTCCGCCTCGGCCTGCGCGCCCTGCAGGTCCTGCTCGATCTGGTTCTCCTTGAGCACCTTGGGGGTGTGACCCATCTCCTCGACCACCAGCACCGCGGTGTCCTGGTCGATCGGCTGATTGATGGTGGCCATCACGCCCATGTTCATCAGCGACTTGATGACCTCGGTCGCCTTGACGGCCATCTTCTGCGCAAGCTCCGCCACCGTGACCGTCTCACCGATGCCGACCTCGCGCACCACCGGCGCGGTCGGCATCTCGAATCCATGACGTCCTTCGGCGGACGCCTGCACCGGCCGCGCCTTGGCGCGGCGCTTCTTCTTGTAGCGCGAGCTGACATCCCCGGTGACGTGCAGCTCCTGGCGGCCGTAGCGGGTGTGCTGCTTGTCGTCCGCCACCGGCGCGACGACCACAGCGGCGCTCGGGCGTTCGCGCGGCGCCGCCGCTGGTGGCGGGGTGATCGCCTGCGGCCGCTCACGCTCGCCGGTGTGCCGCTCGTGCTCCTCGCGCTCGCGGGTACGCCGCGCCTCGTCGTCGCGGCTGCGCTGTTCGGCCACCCGGTGCGCGTCCTCCTGGGCCCGGCGGCGCGCGTCCTCCTCCTCGACGCGGCGGCGGTTCTCCGCTTCGAGCCGCTCGCGCTCGCGGCGTTCGGCTTCGGCGCGCTCATTCGCCGCGCGCGCCACCGCTTCAGCTTCCTGACGGCGGTGGTCGATCTCGTCCTGCTGGGCGCGCGCCTGCTCCTCGAGCACGTCGCGCTTGATGTAGGTGCGTTTGCGGCGCACCTCGACATTGACGGTGCGCGCGCGCCCCTGCACGCTGGCGAGCTTCAGCTCGCTCTGGGTCTTGCGCCTGAGGGTGATCTTGCGCGGCGCGCCGTCGCTATCGGCGTCGCTCCCGTGGCTGCGGCGCAGGTGCGTGAGCAGCTCGAGTTTGGCGTCGTCGCTGATGCGCGCGTCCGGACCCGACACCTTGATGCCCGCCTGGTCGAGCTGCACCAGCAGCCGGTCCACCGGCACCTTGAGAACCTCGGCAAACTGGGAAACGCTCACTTCGGCCATACGCTTGAACCCTCGTCCTGTCAGTTACCCGCTTCGAACCACGGCGCGCGTGCGGTCATGATGAGCTTGGCCGCCTTGTCGGCGGCCAGCCCTTCGATGTCGGCCAGCTCGTCCACCGACTGCTCGGCGAGATCCTCGCGGGTACGCACGCCGCGCCGCGCCAGCGTCAGCGCCAGGTCCGGACTCATGCCCTCGAGCAGCAGCAGATCATCCGCCGGCATCGACTGATCGAGCGTCTCCTCGCTGGCGATCGCCTGCGTGAGCAGCATGTCGCGCGCGCGGTTGCGCAGCTCCTTGACGATGTCCTCGTCGAACTCCTCGATGGCGGCCAGCTCCGCCTGCGGCACGTAGGCGATCTCCTCGATGGTGGAGAAACCCTCCTGCGCCAGGATGGTCGCCACGTCCTCGTCGACGTCGAGCTGCTTCATGAAGTTCTGCACCAGCTCCTTGGCCTCCGTCTCGCTCTTCACCTCGGCGTCGGATTCGGTCATCACGTTCAGATCCCACCCCGTGAGCTGGCTTGCGAGACGGATGTTCTGGCCACCGCGGCCGATGGCCTGCGAGAGCTTCTCCTCGGACACGGCGATGTCCATGCTATGCGAGTCCTCGTCCACGACGATGGACATGACCTCGGCGGGGGACATGGCGTTGATCACGAACTGCGCCGGGTTGTCGACATACGGGATGATGTCGACGCGCTCGCCCGCGATCTCGTTGGAGACCGCCTGCACGCGCGAGCCGCGCATGCCGACGCAGGCGCCGACCGGATCAATGCGCGGGTCGTTGCTCTTCACCGCGATCTTGGCGCGCACGCCCGGATCACGCGCCGCGCCCAGTATCTGGATGAGACCCTGCCCGACCTCCGGGACCTCGAGCTTGAACAGCTCGATGAGGAACTCCGGCGCGGTGCGTGTGAGGAACAGCTGCGGGCCGCGCGGCTCGGAGCGCACTTCCTTGAGAAAGGCTTTGATGCGGTCCTGCGGCTTGGCCTGCTCGCGCGGGATCATGTCGGTGCGCGGCACGAAACCTTCGGCGTTGCCGCCCAGATCGATGTAAATGCCGTTACGGTCGACGCGCTTCACCACCCCGCTCACCAGGGTCCCCACGCGGTCGCGGTAAGCGTCGACGACCTGGGCGCGCTCGGCTTCGCGCACCTTCTGCACGATCACTTGCTTGGCCTGCTGGGCCGCGATGCGCCCGAAGACCACCGACTCGATCGGCTGTTCGACGTAGCCGCTCACCTGCGCCTGCGGGTCGAGCTCGAGGGCATCCTCGAGGCGCAGCTCGCGCTCCGGGACCTCGAGCTCCTTGGAGTCGTCGGCGAACACCTTCCAGCGCCGGAAGGTGTCGTAGTCGCCGCTCTTGCGGTCGATCGACACGCGCGCGTCCCACTCCTCGCCGTGCTTCTTGCGGGTTGCGGCCGCGAGCGCGGCTTCGAGCGCCTCGAAGATCACTTCCTTGTCGACGCCCTTCTCGTTGGACACGGCATCGACCACCATCAGAATTTCTTTGTTCACTGTGCTGCGTACCTCTTAAGACGCAAGCCTGGCCTTACCAATCTCCGCGAACGCCACCGCCACGCGCTCACGATCGACCTCGAGCGCGATGCCGGTATCGTCAACCGTCAGCAGCTTCCCGGTATAGCGCCGGCGCCCGGCGCGCGGCTCCTTCAACTCCACGAACACCCGCGAGCCGACGAAGCGCCCGAAATGCGCCTGGGTGCGCAGCAGCCGGTCAAAACCCGGCGAGGACACCTCCAGCGTGTAGGCGCACGGGATCGGGTCCTCGACGTCCAGCAGCGCCGCAACCTCGCGGCTCACCCGCTCACAGTCCTCCAGCGCCACGCCCGCTTCCCGATCAATAAAGAGCCGCACCACGGCGCGCGCGTGACCGGGAGCGTACTCGAGCTCCACCAGCTCATAGCCGAGCCGCCCGAGCAGGGGCTCGATCAGTGCGCTCAACCGCTCCCGCAAGGTCACCGTCACGGTCTCTCTCGGAACCCAAAGGCCCGCTCGCCAAACAAAAATGGGCCTCAAGGCCCACCAAAAACAAAAAGCCCCGCGGGGGGCTTTCCGGTCACACCTCTCTCGGGGGCGCCACGCGTCGAACCTCTCACCCGCGCGACACCAGCCACCCGTCCCCGCGCGGCGTGCAGCCCGTGGGGGCCGCGCATTCTACCGGAAATCAGGGCTGCCAGGGAACAGCCAGACGGCACCGCCGGCGCACCCTGCGCGCCTCCACCCTGGACCTGTATAGACAAGTATTCCCGCCGGTGCCAGCATAGCGCCCCTACGAGGATCCCGCCAGGGCGCTACCGTGTCGTTACCGCAGGCCGCCGCGCGCTACCTTCAGGTGAAGGACTTCATTCTCGAGCGCATCGCGGGGGGAACCCTGCGCGCGGGCGAGCGCGTGCCGTCCGAGAACGAGCTTACCCGCACGCTGACCGTGTCGCGCATGACCGCGAACCGCGCCCTGCGCGAGCTCGCTGCGGACGGGGTGCTGGTGCGGGTGGCGGGCGTCGGCACCTTCGTCGCCGAGCAGCGTGTGCATGCCCATCCGCTCGAGGTGCGCAACATCGCCGATGAGATCCGTGCGCGCGGCCACGAGTATCGCGTCAAGGTCCTCGCGCTCGACTCGGTGAGTGCCTCGCGTGAGCTCGCCGAGCGCTGCGGGGTCAAGCCCGGCGCGCAGCTCGATTACTCGCTCCTCACCCACTTCGAGGACGCTGCGCCGCTGCAGGTCGAGGAGCGCTACGTCAACCCGCAGGTCGCCCCCGGCTACCTGCGCAACGATTTCTCCCGCACCACGCCCCACGAGTTCCTGATCCGCGTGGCGCCGCTGCAGCGCGCCGAGCACATCGTGCGCGCGCTGGTGCCGGAGCGGCGCATACGGCGCCTGCTGAGGCTCGAGGCCGGCGAGGCCTGCCTGCTCATCATGCGCCGTACCTTCTCCCACGGCCGCATCGCCAGCGTCGCCGACCTTTATCATCCCGGTTCCCGCTACGAGCTGGCCGCGAGCTGCCAGCCGAGGTAACGCCATGTCCGAGCCCGCCCCTCGCCCGCCGCTGCGCGCCCCGCGCGGATCGAACCTGAGCTGCCACAGCTGGTTGAGCGAGGCGGCGCTGCGCATGCTGATGAACAACCTCGATCCGGAGGTCGCAGAGCGGCCGCAGGACCTGGTGGTCTACGGCGGTATCGGCAAGGCGGCCCGCAACTGGCAGTGCTTCGATCAGATCGTGGCCGCGCTGCGCGCCCTGAAGGACGATGAGACGCTGCTGATCCAGTCGGGCAAGCCGGTCGGAGTATTTCGTACCCACGCGGATGCGCCGCGTGTGCTGCTTGCCAACTCCAACCTGGTGGCGCGCTGGGCCGACTGGGAGCACTTCAACGCGCTCGATCGCAAGGGGCTGATGATGTTCGGCCAGATGACGGCCGGCTCGTGGATCTACATCGGCAGCCAGGGCATCGTGCAGGGGACCTACGAGACCTTCGTGGAGATGGGCCGCCAGCACTTCGGCGGCAACCTCGCCGGCAAGTGGATCCTCACCGCGGGCCTGGGCGGCATGGGCGGCGCGCAGCCGCTCGCCGCGACCATGGCGGGAGCCTCGATGCTCGCGGTGGAGTGCCGGCCGGAGCGCATCGCGAAACGCCTGCAGACCCGCTACCTCGACATCCAGGCCGGGAGCCTGGATGAGGCCCTGCAGTGCCTCGAGCGCGCGCGGCGCGCCGGCAAGCCCGTCTCGGTCGGCCTGCTCGGCAACGCCTGCGAGGTGCTGCCGGAGCTCCTGCGTCGCGGCGTGCGGCCCGATGCCGTGACGGATCAGACCTCGGCCCACGATCCCGTCAACGGTTATCTGCCGGAAGCGTGGACGCTCGAAAAGTGGGACCGGCTGCGCCTCGAGAACCCGGCGCAGGTGGCGCAGGAGGCGCGCGCCTCGATGGCACGGCACGTCGAGGCGATGCTCGCCTTCCAGAAGCTGAAGATTCCGGTCTTCGATTACGGCAACAACCTGCGCCAGGTGGCCTTCGACGCCGGGGTCAAGGACGCGTTTGCCTTTCCGGGCTTCGTGCCCGCGTACGTGCGGCCGCTGTTCTGCCGGGGCATGGGCCCGTTTCGCTGGGTGGCGTTGTCGGGCGACCCCGAGGACATCTACCGCACCGACGCGAAGGTCAGGGAATTGCTGCCGGATGACGCACACCTGCATCATTGGCTCGACATGGCGCGCGAGCGCATCCAGTTCCAGGGACTCCCGGCGCGCATCTGCTGGGTGGGACTGGGTGACCGGCACCGACTCGGGCTCGCGTTCAACGAGATGGTCTCGCTTGGAGAGCTCAAGGCGCCGATTGTCATCGGCCGCGATCACCTGGATTCCGGCTCGGTGGCCAGCCCGAACCGCGAGACCGAAGCGATGCGCGACGGCTCCGATGCCGTGGCGGACTGGCCGCTGCTCAATGCACTGCTCAACACCGCCAGCGGCGCGACCTGGGTGTCGATCCATCACGGCGGCGGCGTCGGCATCGGCTACTCGCAGCACGCCGGCCTCGTCATCGTGTGCGACGGCACGCCCGCCGCCGCGCGCCGCATCGAGCGCGTGTTGTGGAACGATCCGGCGAGCGGCGTCATGCGGCATGCGGACGCCGGCTACGAGAGCGCGATCGAGTGTGCGCGCGCGCAGCACCTCAACCTGCCCTTCCTGCCAGGCTGAGCGGCAACACCCGCATGTCCGAACCGCTCAAGCTCTGGCGCAACGCGCAGCTCGTCACTTGCGACGCGGCCGCGCGCGTTATCGCGCGCGGTGCGCTCACGACCCGCGCCGGGCGCATCGAGTGGGTCGGGGACGAGGCGGCGCTGCCGGCGGGTGCCGCGGATGAGGTCCATGACCTGGCGGGCGCCTGGGTTACACCCGGTCTCATCGACTGTCATACGCACCTGGTGTTCGCCGGCACCCGCGCCAACGAGTATGCCGAGCGCCTGCGCGGCCGCTCGTACGAGGAAATCGCGCGCGCCGGCGGCGGCATTCTCGCCACCGTGCGCGCGGTGCGTGCCGCGAGCGAGGAGCAGCTGTTCGATGAGAGCGCACCAAGGCTGGCGGCGCTGCTCGCCGAGGGCGTAACTACCATCGAGATCAAATCCGGCTACGGCCTGACGCTGGCGGATGAAGCGAAGATGCTGCGCGTGGCGCGCCACCTCGGCCGTGCGTTTCCGGTGACCGTGCGCACCACGCTGCTCGCCGCCCATACGCTGCCGCCGGAATACCGCGGTCGCGCCGATGAGTACATCGAGGCCATCGCGCGCGAGTGGCTGCCGGAGTTGGGCGCGCAGGGACTGGTCGATGCCGTGGACATATTCTGCGAGAACATCGCCTTCAGCGTCGCCCAGGCCGAACGGCTGTTCGCCGCCGCGCGCGCGCTCGGGTTGCCGGTCAAGATGCACGCCGAGCAGCTCAGCAACCTCGGCGGCACGCTGATGGCCGCCCGCCAGGGCGCGCTGTCGTGCGATCATCTGGAGTACGCGGGCGATGCGGAGGCAGCAGCGCTCGCACGCGCCGGCACCGTGGCGGTGCTGTTGCCGGTGGCGTTCTACTGCCTCGGCGCCGAGCGCAAGCCGCCGGTTGCGGCGCTGCGCGCGCACCAGGTGGCGCTCGCCATCGCCAGCGACTGCAATCCCGGTTCCGCGCCCGGCGCCTCACTGCTGCTCGCGATGAGCATGGCGACGCGGCTGTTCGGCCTGACGGCGGAGGAAGCGCTGCTGGGCGTCACGGCTCATGCGGCGCGCGCGCTCGGGCTGCACGGCGAACGCGGCGCGCTCGCTCCCGGCCAGGCGGCCGACTTCGTGGTGTGGAACCTGCGCTCCATCGAGGAGCTCGGGTACTGGATTGGCTTTAACCCGCGCCGGACCGTGGTGCGCGCGGCAGAGGTGCTGCGATGGCCGAACCCGACTCTCTGAAGCTTGGCTCCCGGCCGCTGCGCCTCGCCGACCTGCGACGCGTGTACGAGGGCCCGGTCAGCGTACAGATCGACGCGGCGGCACTCGGCGCCGTGCGCGAGGCCCACGCCGTCACCGCGCGGCTCGCGGCGGCGGATACGCCCGCTTACGGCATCAACACCGGCTTCGGCCTGCTCGCGAACACGCGCATCCCGGCCGCGCAGCGCACCCTGCTGCAGCGGAACATCATCCTGTCGCACAGCTCCGGCGTCGGCCCGCTGCTCGACGATGCGATCGTGCGCCTCACGCTGGTGCTGAAGCTCGCGAGCCTGTTGCAGGGCTTCTCCGGGGTGAGCACGGAGCTGGCACGCTTTCTCGAACGACTCATTAACGCCGGCCTGTGCCCGTGCGTGCCGGCGCAGGGATCGGTCGGAGCCTCCGGAGATCTCGCGCCACTCGCGCATCTGTCGCTGGCGCTGTTGGGTCTCGGGGATGTGCGCCGCCACGGCGAGGTGTTGCCGGCGGCGGAAGCGCTGGCGCAGGAAGCGCTGGCACCGCTCGCCCTCGGTCCCAAGGAGGGATTGGCGCTGCTCAACGGCACCCAGGTGTCGACCGCACTCGCGCTCGCCGGGCTGTTCGAAATCGAAACGGTGTTTGCGGGCGCGGTGGTGAGCGGCGCGCTGTCGGTCGATGCGCTGCTGGGAAGCGATGCGCCGTTCGATTCGCGCATCCACCACCTGCGCGGCCAGGACGGTCAGGCGCGCGTGGCACAGGTGTACCGCGAGCTGCTCTCCGGCAGCGAGATCCGCGAATCGCACCGCACCTGCACGCGGGTGCAGGATCCGTACTCGCTGCGCTGCCAGCCGCAGGTGATGGGCGCGTGCCTCGACCTGATCACGCAACAGGCGGCCACGCTCAGCATCGAGGCCAACGCCGTCACCGACAACCCGCTCATCTTTCCGGACACCGGCGAGGTGCTATCGGGCGGGAATTTTCATGCCGAGCCGGTGGCGTTCGCGGCCGACATCCTCGCGCTCGCGTGTGCGGAGGTGGGCTCGATCACCGAGCGCCGCCTCGCACTGCTCGTCGACCCGAAGATGAGCGGACTGCCGCCGTTCCTCACTCCCGACAGCGGCGTGAACTCCGGCTTCATGATGGCGCAGGTGACGGCCGCCGCGCTGGTCGCCGAGAACCGCATGCTGTGCCACCCGGCGAGCGTCGACAGCATTCCCACCTCCGCGAACCAGGAGGACCACGTGAGCATGGCGACGCACGGCGCGCGGCGGCTTCTCACCATGGCGGGCAACGCCCTGAACATCGTCGCGCTCGAATTTCTTGCCGCCTGCCAGGGCGTGGACTTCAGGGCGCCGCTCAAGACTTCCCCGCGCCTGCAGCACGCCCACAGCGCGCTGCGGCTCAAAGTGCCTTTCGCGCAGACCGACCGGCTGCTCGCGCCCGACATCGCGGACGCCGCCGCCACCGTGCGCCGCTTCGAGGTACAGTCGCTCGTCGCCCCGCTGCTACCGAGCTTCCGCTGACTCAGGCGCGCGCGGCGACTCAGACGGGTGCGTAGTCGGTCGCCTTGTTCTCCGGCACGTCCGACGACTGCTGCTCGCGCTTGATGCGCTCGTAGATCTCTTCCCGGTGGACGGCAACGCTCTTCGGCGCATTGATGCCGACCCGTACCTGATTCCCTTTGACCCCCAGAACCGTAATGGTCACGTCGTCGCCGATCATGACGGTTTCGCCAACCCGGCGTGTGAGAATGAGCATCTTCCAATCCCTCTCATCTTTATAGTTTTAGGTATGCCACCGCGACTTGAAGTTCGCTCCCGGCACGTTTTTATCTCTTGTAGCGTACGCGGAAACGGCCGCAAAGAACATCCAGCCCTGCCCTGCAGCAGGGGGCTTGAATGTTCGCGCCATGGGTATCTCAACCCATCGGCCCTACGGCCCCTACCCCAGTAGCCTCTTGAGCGCCGCACACGCTGCGTTCGCGGCGGGACCCACGATCACGTGCACGCAGCCCGCGACCGGTATCGCCGTGCCGCGCAGCCCAAGGCCGCGAATGGCATCGCGGTCGATGAGCGCGGCATCGCTCACGCTCACGCGCAGCCGGCTCGCTGCGGCCTCCACCGCGCGCACGTTGGCGCGTCCGCCGAGCGCGGCCAGGAGCGCCTCCGCATCCACGGCCGGCGCCGCCACCGTGTCCGGCGCCGGCTTGGCAAGCGCCGGGGCGGCGCTGCCCGGCACGGCGGCGGAGCTCGCGGACCCGTGCAGCGCGCTGCGGATCTCTCCGGCGACCTGATCGGCAAGGGTGCCGATCACCACCTGCAGCGTGTTGGCTGACGGTCTGACCAGACCGCGGACGCCGAGTTGCTTCAGCGCGCCCTCATCGACTGCCGCCTGATTCGCAACCAACAACCGCAGGCGCGTGGTGCAGGCGTCTACCGACACGAGGTTGGCGGCGCCGCCGAGCGCGCTGATCCAGGCGCGCGCGCGCTCGAGCGGCAGCGCCGGCAGCGCCGCCGCGGCGCTCTCGAGGGCGTCGCGTCCCGGGGTCTTCAGATCGAGCCTGACAATGACGAGGCGGAACAGTCCGTAGTACAGGGCGAAATACAGCGCGCCCACCGGCAGCAGCCACAACGGCCGCGTGGCGCGGCTGAAGTTCAGCACATAGTCGAACAGACCCGCGGAGAAGCCGAAACCGAGCCGCACCTGCAGGGCGTTCATGATGATGAAGGCCACACCGGTGAGCAGCGCGTGCACGGCGTACAGCACCGGCGCCAGGAAGATGAAGGTGAACTCGATCGGCTCGGTGACGCCGGTGAGGATCGAGGTCAGCGCGATGGAAGCGAGCAGTCCGCTTACCGCGCGGCGCCGCTCGGGCAGCGCGGTGTGATACATGGCGAGACAGGCGGCCGGCAAGCCAAACATCATCACCGGAAAGAAGCCCGACATGAACGCGCCGGCGCTCGGATCGCCGGCAAAGAAGCGCTTCAGATCGCCGGTGACGCCGTGGTAGTCCCCGAGCAGGAACCAGGCAATGTTGTTGATGATGTGATGCAGGCCGGTCACGATCAGCACGCGGTTGAGCACGCCGTAGGCGAACAGGCCCAGCGCGCCGGCGTGCAGCACCGAGCGGCTGAGCGCGTCCATGCCCTGCTCCAGGTGCTGCCACTGCGTGCCGAATGCGCCCGCCAGCACCAGGCCCGCGAAACCACTCGCAATCGGCACGAAACGCCGCCCGCCGAAGAAGGCGAGGTAACTCGGCAGGTTGATGTTGTAGAAGCGGTTGTAGAGCGCCCCGGCAGTCAGACCCGAGAGGATGCCTACCGGCACACTGAGCTTGGCGAGCTCGTGCGCCTTGTACGCCGCGACGGCCAGCTCGCGCGCACGGCCGCTGACATCGGCAACCGCCGCCACCGGCACCGCGATCAGGACCTCCGCTCCCTTGGTCGCCACCAGATAGGCGACCACGCTCGCCAGTCCCGCCGCGCCGTGATTCTCGCGCGCGAGCCCCACTGCCACGCCGATCGCGAACAACAGGCCGAGGTTCGAGAAGATGGCCTCGCCCGCCGCGGCCACCGACGCCGAATCGAGCAGATCCGGCTGCCCCAGGCGCAGCAGCAGGCCTGCGATCGGCAGCACCGCGATGGGCAGCATCAAGGCGCCGCCCACCCTCTGCAGACTCGCGAGCAGGGCCTTCACGACAGCGTCCCCGACAGCACCGCCGCCAGCGCCTGCACGGCGACCGTGGCGTCCGGCCCGGTGGCACGGATCTCGATCTCCTCCCCGCGCTCGACGCCGAGCGCCATCAGCGCCACGATGCTGCGCGCATTGGCCTCGCGTCCGTGCGCCGCGATGCGCACGTCCGCGGCGAGACTTCTCACCGAGCCCGCAAGCAACGCCGCCGGCCGCGTGTAAATGCCGTGCTCAAAGCCGACCTTGAGGCGGCGCACGGTTGTCGCGTCGCCTGGCGCAGCCGGCGCGGACACCTCGGCCGCTTGCGAGGCGACTTCCATGAGGAAGTTCCCGACCGCGAGCTCGCAGCCCGAGCTCCGGTGCACAATCCGAAAGCCGCTGTCGGCGGTCACGATCACCGGGGTGAGGACGCTCTTGGCGCGCCGCGCGAGGAGATCCAGATCGAAGCTGAGGAGCGGCTCGCCCGCTCTTACCCGGGCGCCCTGCTGCGCGTGCAGCTCGAAACCCTGCCCCCCGAGTTCCATGCTATCGATGCCGACATGCAGCAGCACCTCGCACCCCTCCGCAGTGCGGAGCGTCACGGCGTGTCGCGCGGCGGCGATCACGATCAGCTCCCCGTCGCAGGGGGCGCAGAGCGTGGCCGAGGTCGGATCGATGGCCAGTCCATCGCCGAGCAAGCGGCTGGCGAACACCTCATCGGGCGCCTCTTCGAGCGGGGTGCTCCAGCCCGCCAGGGGCGCCAGCAGGATCGTCGTACCCGTGCGCGTCATGGCGAGAGCTGCACCCAGTCGATCGCCCACATCGGATCGAGCGTGCGCTGAGTGAACGTGAAACACAGGTCGTGCGGCCCACGCGAGCTCGACAAAGGCACCGCCGGCAGCACCGTCACCGCGTCGTTGTCGGCAGCCGGTGCGAGCGGCAGCACCGCAACGGGCTCACCTTCACAGGCATCCAGACGCACCTCGAGCTCGCCCGCGGGCATACGCGGCGGTTTGAGTTTGATGGCCTCGATGTCTTTGCCGATCTGGAAGTTGAACGGCACCTGGCCCACTGCGGCGGTCAGCGTCGCCGCATGCGACAGATCAACGCCCGGCAGAATCCAGCAAGGGTTCATGATGTCGATGAGGAACACCGCGCGCTCGCCTTCGATGGGCGCGTCATCTTCGAGCGACAGGACGAGCTTATCGGTGCAGGTCTTCAGATCCTGGCTCAGGTGGCGCTCGCCCGGCCCCACGGTGCGCGGCGGCGCGAAAACATCATCCGAATAGTGAATGCCGAGCAGGCGCAAACGAGCAAACTCCGCCGGCAGCCGCTGCAGGAAATCAGGCCAGTCGAGCCGTTCGGCGGGCGACCAGCCCACCTCGGCGAGCGCGGCGGCGCGCGGCCAGGTCATGTAGGCGGCACGCTCCTCGGTGCGCACGTGTTCGGTCCACAGATTCGCCTGCAGTCCGAGCACGCGCTGCTGCTCGCCCGACAAGGGTCCCGGCAGGGGGTCGAAGTGATACACGTCCGCGAGGGTCTCGACCTGTCCGCGGCCCGGCGGCTCACGCGGCGAGCGGCCCTGGCGGCTGTCAAGGTAGAGCGTGGGGTCCGGCGACAACACCGCATCATGTCCGGCAGCGGCCGCGGCGATCGCGCCCTGCACCCCGCGCCATGACATGACCGTTGCATCCGCGGGCACGCCGCCTTCGAGAATCTCGTCCCACCCCACCAGCCGCCGCCCGTGCGCGCGCAGGTACTCACCCAGCCGGTGCGTGAAATATCCCTGCAGCGCCGCCTCGCTCGGCACGCCCAGCTCGCGCATGCGTGCCTGCACACGCGCCGACGCCTGCCATTGATCCTTCACCGCCTCATCGCCGCCCACGTGGATGTACTGCCCCGGGAACAGCTCCATAACTTCCGCGAGTACGTCCTCCAGGAAGCCAAACGTGGACTCCTCCACGTTGAAGAGGTTCGGGTAGACGCCCCAGTCGGCCGGCACCGCCTGCGGCGGCTCACTCGTCACACCGAGCTGCGGGTAGGCGACGATGGCCGCGCTCGCATGACCGGGCATGTCGATCTCCGGCACGATGGTCACGTTGCGCGCCGCGGCGTGCGCGACGATGCGGCGCACGTCATCCTGGGTATAAAAGCCGCCGTACAGGCGCGCGCGGCCGGTCGCCGGATCGATGTCACGCGCCGCCGCCCGGCCCGCCGGCACGCGCCAGGCGCCGACGCCGGTCAGGCGCGGATACTTTCTTATCTCGAGCCGCCAGCCCTGGTCATCGGTCAGATGCCAGCCCAGCACGTTGAGCTTGTGCAGCGCCATCCAGTCGATATAACGCATGATGAACGCAGGCGACTGGAAATGCCGCGCCGAGTCCAGCATCAGGCCGCGCCAGCGGAAACGGGGCGCATCCACGATGCGCAGGGCGGGCAGCGTGATGGCCCCGGGTGCGGCGGCGTTCGCAGTGCACAGTTGCCAGAGGGTGACTGCGCCGTAGAACAAGCCGCGCCGATCGCCCGCCGACACCACGACCTGCTGCGGCGACACCAGGATCTGGTAGCTCTCAGGGCTCGCGCCCGGGATTGTCGGGTCGAGACGGAACGCGATGGCTCGCGCCGGCGCGCCGCCGCGCTCGATCACGTCAAGCCAGGTGGGG
>JBGPKC010000023.1:0-39467 GCA_041485725.1 Steroidobacteraceae bacterium | reverse complement strand
GGCGCCAGCACCTTGAGGTCCGGGGCGAGGGTGCGCAGCGCGACCTCGAAGCGCACCTGGTCGTTGCCGGCCGCGGTGCAGCCATGGGCGACGGTGTCGGACCCAAGCTTGCGCGCCAGGCGTGCGATGGTCTGCGCCTGCATGACGCGCTCCGCGCCGACGCACAGCGGATAAAGCTGCCCGCGGCGCACGTTGCCCATGATGAGGAAGCGCAGCACCTGCTCGAAGTAGTCCGCGCGGGCGTCCACTTGGATGTGCTCCACCGCGCCGAGCGCGCGGGCGCGTGCGGCGAGGGCGCGCGCGGCTTCCGGATCGATCCCGCCGGTGTCGACGGTGACCGTGATCACCGGGCGGCGCTCATGTTGCGCAATCCACGGCACCAGGAACGAGGTGTCGAGGCCTCCGGAGTAGGCGAGGACGATGGGCGTGATGCCGGTGCGTGCAGCAGTGTTGGACATGATCAGACCCGGAAAAGCGCGCGCAGGCGGCTGACGAGCTCGTCCTGCGCCCGCGCGGTGGCGGGGGCGATGAATATGGTGTCGTCGCCGGACAGGGTTCCGGCCACTTCCGGCCACTCGGCCTTGTCGATCGCCACGGCGACGCTCTGCGCGGCGCCGATGGTGGTGCGCAGCACGGTGATCGAGGGGCCCGCGCGTCGCAGCTGCCGCACGAACTGCGCCAGGGTGCCGAAGTCGCCGTTGGCGCGCGTAACCTCGTCGGGGGGTAGCACGTAGCGGCCGCTCGCCTTGAGCACCCCGAGATCGCGCAGGTCGCGGCTGATGGATGACTGGGTCGCGCCGTGACCTTCCCGCTTCAGCAGGCGCACCAGGTCGGCCTGCTTGCGGACCAGGCCGCCGCGCAGGATGCGCACGATGGCGCCGCGCCGCTGCAGCTGGTGCGCGTCGCTCAGCACGCGTCCGTGTCCATGCGCATAAACATGCGCACATTGTGCATTTTAATGCACGAGAGTCAAGGGCCCGGGCCCGGCGACGCACCGACGCGCTACAATCCCTCCCCGAGCCTGCGCATGCACAGGCGCCCAACCGCGAGGGATGATCATGCGTTCACCACGCTCAGCAGGCGCGGCCCGGGCCGCGGCGCTCGCCGCCGCCGTCATGTGCGGCGCGTTGTACGCCCAGACCGTGAACCTCAAGCCGGGCATGTACGAGGTCGTGTCCAGCTCGCAGGTGACGCTGTCGCCGGAAATGCAGAGCCGCCTGCCGCCCGGCTACCTGGCAGGACTGCAGAAACCACGGACGCAGCAGCAGTGCATCAGCGATGCGGACGTGAAGCAGGTGGGCAAGAAGCTGTCGCAGGAGCGCGGCAACGACCCGAGCTGCAAGATGACCGATCACACGGTCAGCGGCAACAAGGTGAAGTTCGCCATGCAGTGCCAGCGCGCGACCGCGCACTTCGAGGGCACGTTCTCTTCCGACTCGTTCAAGGCGGTCATCCACTCGCAGACCGATCATGGCCCGATGACCATCAACATCTCGGGGCGGCGGATCGGGGACTGCGCCAAATAGGCGGCGCGCGGCGGCTACTTGTCTATCGAGTACACCAGGTCCGCGCCGCGCGCCTGGCCTACCTCGGTCCTGACGGTCCAGTGGTCCCCGAGCGTGTAACGCAGCTTGAGCGTATTGAACTGCTGCGTGAGGCTGATGCCGTAGCTCACGTACAGGCGCGGCGACAGGTAGCGGCCCAGCACCAGTGAAGTCTCGTTGGTAATGTCGGACTCGAGACTCACGTCCTCGATGCCCACGCGCGAGCCGAGCTGCTGCCCCAGGATCGCGGCGCCCTGCGCGAGCGCCGCACCGCCCGCGCCGCTGTTGCCGGTGGTGCGGTTCTGAGCCGACTCGAGCGAGCCGCCGGCCAGGATCAGCGACACGATCTGCGACTGCGGCAGCGAAGGATCGGAGAAGAACGTCATGTGCGGCTGCAGCAGCGTGCCGCGGACGTTGACGCCGGCTTTGACATCGGGGAATTCCTTGATGGCGCGCAGGTCGATGCCCGGATTGTCGATCGGGCCGCCGGTGAAGATCAGCCGGCCGCGCTCGATGTCGAGCTTGCGCCCGTAGGCGGTGTACTTGCCCTCGGCCACCGACAGCTCCCCGGTCGCGCGCGTGAAGGCGTCGTAGCCGCTGCGGATGGTGATGCTGCCGGTGAGTCTGCAGGTGAGCCCGGTGGTGTCGATGGTCACGCGATCGCCCAGGCTCAGCGTGATGTTGCTCATCACCTCCATGCGCTTGGTCGGATCTTCCTCTTCGCTGCCGACGATCACTTCATCGGGCGAGGCGCGCGCCGCGCCGGCGAAGTCCTTGGGCTGGATCCTGGCGTACGGCACCGTGACCTTGCCGGTGACTTCGATCTTGCGCCCCTCGACGTCGAACTCGAGATCGGGTGAGGCGTCGATCTGCGCCTCCGGAACGTCCGCGACGCGCAGGTTGGTTCCCTGCAGATGAAACTTCCCGTACGGCAGCAGCTCGCGCCATTCGAGGTGCCCGCCCGCCTTGACGCTGCCGGCACCGGCGTGCGCACTGCCGTCGAAATCCAGTCCCGCATCGCTTAAGCGCGCGTCCAGCTGCACCTGCCGCAGGGCCAGGTTCACCTGGTAGACGTCGAACTCGCCGTCGCTGATCTTGACCTGCCCCGCCAGGCGCGGCGTCCCGGCGCTGCCGGCCAGCTGGACATCCGCGTTGAAATGTCCCGCCGCGCGGTCGATGTCGGGGACGTAGAGTGAGATGAGGCCGAGCTCGGCGGTTTGCGCATGCAGCTCGCCGGTGAGGGGCATGTCCTGCCAATGCGCCGGCGCTTCCGGGGGTGATGTTCCCCGCGGCGCGAGGCGTTGCGCATCCAGCCGGCCGTGGATGGTGCCGACCTCGCCGTCGCCGAGATCGACCTGGGCAGTGACGAGTGAGGGTGTCGCGCTCACCGTCACCGTGCCTGAGCCGATGCGGGTGTGCTCGATCCTGCGGCTCGCGAGCTTGTGGGCGATCTGGGCGTCGGACAGATCGGCGCGCAGTGTGCCCACGACCGGGGTGCTCGGGCCGCCCGACACGCGCGCCAGGGCGCTGGCGGTGCCGAGGTATTCAATCCCGGGCGTCATACCGGCGGTGAGCGTGTGGAGCGGCAACTGGTTCGTCATGACGGTCGCCGACCAGGCCGCCGGGCTCCAGTCGCCATCGGCGCACAGGCTGCCGGGGGTACCCACCAGGCACAGCCACTCCACGCGCGCGTGATCGGGCCCCGCCACGAGTCCCACCGGGCGCTCGAGCGAGAGGTGCAGCGATTCGCTGCCATTGATGGCGAGCGCCTCGAGCTCGCCGTTGAAGACTCCGTGCGCGTAGGCGCCGCGCGCCTGGGCGCTCGCGGCGAGACCGGTGGCCGCGACCGCGAGGCGCACGTCGTAGGCGGAGGGCGGACCGCTGAGCATGAGCGAGACGCTGTCGAGCGTGCGCTTGCGGTAGCTCAGCTTGCGCAGCCGCGCGTCGATCTTCGAGGACTGCTGGAATGCGCCGGGATCGAAATTGACCTCCGCGTCGAAGCTCTCGAGCTTGATCCCCTGGTAGTCGAAGTCCCCGCCGTGCGCCGTGACGACGATCGCCGGGTCGGTGAGCGTGCCGCGCACGGTCCCCGAGGCCTTGAGCTCACCGCGGGTGCCGGGGGCGAGCAAGCTCAGGTCCGCGGCGGAGACGGCGAAGCGCAGATCCATGCGCTCGCTGATGTGCCCATCGAGCGCCACGCGGGCGCTCCCCAGGCCGACGCGCACCTCGCTGAAACCCCAGGTGTTTCCGGAGCGCGTCACGGTACCCGAGCCGCTCGCCGCCACGCCGCGCAGCTTGCCGTTCAGCTTATCGAACGAAGCCGTGAGGTCACCCCTGGCGTCCAGGCCGCGTCCCGAGGCCCCGAGCATGAAGCTGACGCTACCCGGGAGATCGGGCCGCAGCGCGCCCGGATTGATGGCGGTGACGCGGCCGGCGACCGACCACAGCTCCTGCGGCGACCACACTACCTGGCCGCTCACGCTGGCGTGACCACCGAACAGGTCGATCTCCGCGGTATCGAACCCGAAGCTGTCCTTGCCCAGCGTGCCGCTCACCTCCAGCGGCATCAGCGGCAGGCCGGCCGCGCGGGCGCTGCCACTCGCGTGCACGCGGTAGGGCAGGACCCCGGTGAGGGTGAAGGAGCCGGAGGCGCCGGACAGCGCCGGATCACGGCCCACCAGCGGCCAGCGGAAGTTGCTCACCTCGCCGCTCACATCGAGTCGCGGTCCGTCGATGCCGATGGTGCCGGCGCCGCGCAGCAGGGCCCCGGAGCCTGAGTGGCGCAGCTCCACGTGCCGGGCGGTCAGCACGCGATCGGCGTAGCTGCCCGAGAACTGCCCCTGGAACAGCCCGGCGCGCAGTCCGGTGGGGTTGACGGGTCCGTGCGCGCTGAAGCCCGTGGCGTCGCCGCTGCCGGCCAGGTGGCCGGTGATGCTGCCGAGCAGGTCGCTCAGGCCCCAGGCGCGCAGATTGAAATCCCGCACCACGGCATCGCCGACCCAATGCCACTGGTTGGTGAGATCGAGTGCCTGGCCGGAGAGGTCGGCACGGAACGGGCTGTCGGTGTGCGCGACGAGGTGGAGGATGTTGAGATCGCCCCGGGCGCTGCCGGCCACCGTCCAGGCGGGCTGTCCCGCCGGGCTCCACAGGATGCGCCCCTTGACCTCCAGCCCCAGGGGATCGGCGGCGATGAGGTCGCCGATCGCGCTGACGCGCGCCTCGCCTCCGAGCAGGCCCTCGGCCTGAAAGAAGCGGATGACGCGGTGGCGGACGACCGCGGCGCCGTTGATGTCGGTGGCATCCAGACGGAAGCCGTTGGGAACGGTGAGCGTCGCGCTGCCCACCCGCCCCTGCTCGGCGCTGATGATCAGCCAGCGCGGCAGGAACACCGGCGCACCGGGGGTAGACGGGCGGGTGCGGCGCTTCACCTGGATCAGCGCGCTGCGCACCGAGCCGTGGCCGACGCGAATGGTCTGCAGCATGAGCGGCATGAGGTCGACGCGGCCCTCGATGCCCTGGAACTTCAGGTGCACCAGATCGTGATCGATCTCGACGCGCTCGACCGCGAGGCCGTCGGCCACCGTGCCGCTGACACCGACGATGTCGAGCTGCACGCCGCCGATGTGGTGCGGTATGTGCCGGATCGCGAACTGCAGCCCGCCGCTGGTGTAGAGCGCCGACCAGATGAGTGCCGCCGGCGCCACGATAGCCGTGACGATCAGGAGAGAGGCGAGGGCGAGCAGCAGGCGGCGCAGGCTGAACATCGCTACAGCTTCGGCGAGAAGTTGATGTGCAGGCGCGGACTGCGCTTGGGGCAAAAGGTCCCCCCGGTCGCGGTCGGTGGCGAGCACGGTTCAGTGAGCGGCTCGGCGATGTCGATGCCGAGCGTGAGCACCGGCAGGCGCACCCGCAGGCCCACGCCCACGGAATACTGGAGCTTGGTGCCGAAGCGATCGAAGGCATTGCCGTAGTCGAAGAAACCGGCAATGCCCAGATTGTTGGGCAGATCGCGGATCACCTCCACCGTGCCGGTGATCACGTCCTTGCCGCCGACCTTGATATACCCGGCGATCGACTTGCAGCTGCCGTCGGGATTGCGCGGGAACTGCCTGGTGGTCGGATCCTGGGTGCACACCGCCTCGATCGGCGACAGGTCGTTGTAGCCGAAGCCGCGCACGCTGTTGTCGCCGCCGGCGAAGAAGCGGAACACCGTAGGCAGCTGGCTGAAACCCGACACCAGGCTCGCGCCCAGCTCATCGCGCAGCAGCAGATGCCACTTCTTGCCGAGCCGGAACACCCGCTCGGCCTGCAGGTGCAGCTGGATGAAGTTGGAATCGGAGCCGAGCGAGCTGTGCGAGCCGCGCAGCTCGGCGAAGAACGGATGCTCGAACAGCGCCTCGCCGAGGTAGCCCTTGGGGACCGAAGCGAGGTTCACCGCCGGCACCAGCAGCCGATCGGTATGCGCACCGGGAAGCAACTCCGCTCCGAGCGGCAGGTCGCTGGTGGTGCGTATCGCGGACAGCAGCCATACGTGCTGCCAGCTGCCGGTGACCTCGGTGACGCTCGGACCCACCGACAGGGTGTGCGTGGTCACATCCGCGAGCTGGCGCTGTTCGACCGAGCCCCCCAGAGTCAGTTTCTCTACCGCCGGGTCGCCGATCGGCACGTTATAGCGGGTCTGCAGGCGGTACTTGGTCACCTGCGCCGCCTGCACCTCGACGCTGAAGCTGTGGCCGCGGCTGTTGATGCGCCGGTCCTCGTATCCGAATGTGCCGCGCGGCCCGGTGTCGGTGGCGTAGCCCGCGCCGAAGGAGTAGCGGTGTCGCCGGCTCGGGTCGGCGTGGATGTTCACCGGCACGATGTGCGTGCTGCGATCGGGATCCCCGGGCAGCACTTCGAGGTTGGAGAAGTACTGCGAGTCGTCGAGGGCGAACTGGGTGCGCAGCACCTGCGTGAGATCGAAAGGCTCGCCCTCGTGGTAGCGCAGGTAACGGCGTACCAGCGCCTCGCTGACGACGTCCTGCCGGATGCTGGTCGCTCCGAAGTAATAGCGCTCGCCGGTGTCGAGCTCGAGCGCGATGTTCGCCTTGTGGTTCGGCGGGTCGACGACCAGCTCGTTGCGGATCAGGCGCGCGTCGAGATAGCCGTAGGTGGCCGCGGTGCGCTGTAGGTCGATCTTGATGCTCTCGTAGGCCGTGTGGCTCAGGCGATCGCCATCGTGCAGCGGCAGGTGCTGCAGGATGCGCTGGAACAGCGGGTCGCTTTCCCCGGGCCCGTCGACGCGCACGTCGATGTTGGCGACCAGCACCGGCTTGCCCGGGTTGATGTTGATGGTGATGCGCCAGTCGCCGTGGCCCAGGTCGCTGACGCTGGACTCGACCTGCGGCTCGTAGTACCCGAAGGGTCTGAGCGCCGACTGCACCTCGCGCTCCACGCGGTTGTGCAGCCGCTCGATCGTGTCGGCATTGAGGTCCGCGCCGCCCTTCTTGTAGCGCTCGAAACTCAGGTAGGCCAGCACGTTGGCGCGCAGCTCGTCGTCGACGCCGCGGATCTCCACCTTGACGCCGGCGGCGTGCGCGAGCGGACAGGCGAGCAGACACAGGGCAACCACCGGGGCCCGCCTGTGCCGTCGACGAGCCTGCGGCAGGGGATTGCGCTGCGTCATCTCAACGGAATTCTAGAGCCTCGCGAGCGCTGCCGCTCGCCGCTGGTAATCAGAGCGCGCGCGCATGGCGCGGGTTCCGTGCCGACCTCACGGCCACTCTCCGGGGTTCAGCTCGAATTCAGTTTCGCCGGCAGCTTCGCCCCGCGGGTCGAAGCGCCGCTCGGCGAGGTACAGCCGCCCGCCGGGCTCCAGCAGCACTACGGTCGAGCAGCGGGTGCCGTAATCCGGGTGCAGCACGAACGGCGCCGACAGGATCCGTTCCCAGTCTCGCGGTAGCCCGCTGTCGCTGCGGGGCAGCGCGGCGTCGTCCGCCACCTGCGTACGATCACTGAGGAGCTCGAACAGCGCGGCCGGCGATCCGGGCTCGCCTTGACGCAGCCACGCCTCGAAGCCGCGCCGCATCCGCTGCAGTTTCGGCCACGGTGTGTCGAGAAGCTCGTTCGACAGACCGTACGTGCCCGGAGCCAGCGCCCGCGCGAACGGGGTGCTGCGGTTTGAGCCGTACCAGAGCGAATCCCGGTCGGTGAGCAGCAGGTTGAATCCGGAGTAGCGGCTCGCCTGCGGTTCGAGGGCGGCGAAGAATTGCTGTGCGCCGAGGGAAGCGCCCGCCGGCGCACCCAGGTAGCGCGGGATCAGCTCCCCGCGCGAGGGCGCTCCGGCACGCGGCCGCTGCAGCTCGCGAAAGTTGGTGACCACGCCGAAGCGCCGCTCCCGGTCCACCGCGAGCCACGTCCCCTGCGCACGCAGGTCGCGTCCGGCGATGAAAGCCGCCGGCGGCGGCCATTTCGCCAGCGCCGCGGCCGGGCGCTCGTGATACTCATCGCGGTTGGCGGCCACCACCAGGCGGTAGCGGGGATGCGCCTGCCATGCGAGCACCAGCAGACACATGCCGCTAGCCGCGTCCTTTCAGCCAGGTCTCGATCAGGCGCCAGGAAATGGACTGCGAGGGCGGCGCCAGCGCCTCGCCCGAGTTGATCTGCGCGCGCGTGAACCAGCGCGCGTCCTGCAGCTCCCCGCCCACGCGCACGCGGCTGCCGGCGGCCGCGGTCGCCTGAAAGCCGATCATCAGGGACGACGGAAACGGCCACGGCTGCGAGGAGTCGTAACGCAAGCCCGTCACCGCAACGCCGGTCTCCTCCGCCACCTCGCGCTCGACCGCGTCCTCGAGGCTCTCGCCGGCCTCGACGAAGCCAGCGATGGTGGAGTAGCGCCGCGGCGGCCAGCTCGCCTGGCGTCCGAGCAGCGCCCGCTCCCCGTCGCTCACCAGCACGATGATCGCCGGATCGATGCGCGGAAAGAGCTCCTGCGCGCACGCCGCGTTCGAGCACACCAGAATGTGACCGGCGCGGGTCGCGATCGTGCGTGCGCCGCACACTCCGCAGTGACGCTGACGGGTGCGCCAGATCGCCATGGCACGCGCATAGGCGAGCAGACCCGCCTCGTCCGCGGCCAGCAGCGGCGCCAGCGGCCGCAGCTCTTCGAACGCCGTGCCCGCCGGCGCCCCGACCGACTGTCCGGGAGGCAGATCGATGAGCACGCAGCGCGTGCCGCGAAACCACCCCAGCAGCACGAGATTCGCCTCGTCCGCGGCGCGCACCAGTGGCGCGCCGTTCGCGAGGAAGGCGATGCGCGGCGGGGTGTGCGCGTGCAGCAGGTGCGCGGTGCCGTGGCCGACCAGGTAGATAGTCGCCGGATCGGCGCGCGCCGCCGCGATCCAGTCCGGGTCTTCACGCGCCTCCGCGCGCCGCTCGAGATAGGGGCCCGAGAAGAAGTTCGCCCGATCGTGATCCATGAACGCCGCTCGCCTGGAGAAGGCAGTGGCGGCGGATTCTAGCAGCGTGACTGCATCGGGCTCGCGCAATGATGGCAGCGCCGGGCGCGCAGCGGAAAGCGCTCGGTCACCAGCAGGCCGCCGCAGTCGCTACAGCGTCCGAAGCGCAGCTGGTCGCCGCGCGCCAGTGCGGTGGCGAGAAACACGGTGTGCTCGAACGAGATCTGCGCCGCGGGCAGCAGCAGCCGATAGGCCTCGAACGCCTGGCACAACAGCTCCCCGCGTGTGAGCCCGGGCAGCGCGCCGGGCGCCTCGGCGGACAGTGCCGCCGGCAGGACGCCGAGCAGCGACAGCACGCTCGCCAGCACCGCGGTTTCCTGCTGCAGGCGCAGCGAGCGCGTGAAGTACGCGACCTGGTGCGGGGACTTGCCGCGATGACGCGGCAGGTAGCGCCGCGCATGGCTCATGTAGGAGCGGTACAGCTTGCGGATGCGGTCGTCCGACAGGCCGGTCCAGGTGCGGATGGTGCGGGTGCGCGCCTCGTGTCGCAGGAAGCGCAGCGCCAGCTCCATGCGCAGCCGCTCGCGCCGGTAGCGATCGTCGCAGATGCGCATGGAAGTCTTCCGGCGGCCCTGGGGTCGCTACATTGTGGGAAAGAAGCAGCAAAACTCAAGCGTGCAAATTTGGTAAAAAAATCCCAAATTCACGGATGGCTTCGCCGCCCGACTCCGTTACGATAGCCCCCCGTGGGAGAGAAGCACGCCATGCTGTTGCAGTGCGAGACGCAAGACCCTGGCGAGGGCGCGGGTCTGGTGGACGGATGGTTGCACCCCGAGACGCTCGAGTCCCTGGTCGAGCTCAACGAGCTGTGCCTGGCCCTGCTCGCGGAGCAGGCCGCGGCGCGCACCGCCCCGGCGAGCCTGCTGCTGCGGCAGGTCGGGGAGCTGTGGCGCGTGCTCGACGCCGCGGCACGGCGGCGCGCCGCCGCCTGTCCCTACCTGCTGGTGGACGCCGGCTTCGCGGACCCGTTGCGCTGGCGCCAGCCGGCGGCCGTGGGCGTGGGTGATGCCGGCCAGGCCGCCTACACGACGTTCTTTACCGTGCCAGGGGCGACCGGGGTGGCGAGGCTGGTGTTCACGTACGCCTGGCACCTGGCCCGCACGCAGAGCGCCGCCGCTCGGCTGCTGCTCGGCATGAGCGCGCCGTGCGCCGCACTGATCGCTCATTACAGCGTGCGCCAGATCCATGCTCTGGCGGAGACTCACCCGCACTGGCTGAAGCCGCGCTGGCCGGCGCGCGTGCAGGTGTGGCGTGAGCTGCTGCTGGCGGCGGCATCCGGCGAGGCGCCCGTGCTCGAGCGCGCACGCCTGCACGGGCTCACGCTGCTGGCGGCGGACGCCCGCGGCTCACCGCCGTGACGGGCGCACCCGGCGCGGTCTACTTGGCGAGCTGGAACAGAGTGGACGGCACCCAGCCCTCGTTGCCGAGTTCGTCACTGACCTTCCACCACATGCCGTCTTTCTCGCCGCTCGGATAAAGCGTCATCCCCGGGTCGAGATCGCGCACCTTCTTCGACTTGAGGTTGGCCGCCTCGTACATCTTGCCCGGCTTGGCCATGGTCACCGACTGCGTGGCGTTGTCGGCCTTGGCGTTGAGAGTCATGCCTTTGACTTCATTGACGAGCTTGGTGTACGCGTCGAGGTAGGCCATGGTGACGACCTGGCCGATCTCGGTGTTCGCGTAACTGCTGGCACCCGCCGCCGCAAAGCCGCCGAAGAAGGCGCCGCCGCCGGCGCCCCAGCCGAGGTCGGTCTTCTTCGAGTGTCCCTGCTGCAAGGCGACCTGTTCGGTGGAGCGCACGTCGGTCAGGGTCAGCACGACATCCGCGGTCTTGCTCTTGAGACTGATGCCGCCGACCACCGCGCCGGCCACGCCGCCCAACAGGCCCCCCACCAGTCCGCCGATGTTGCGGCCGCCGGAATTGCTGTTCTTGGTGACCACGTCGGGCACCAGCACGTAGTCGGCCGCCTTCATCTGCCCCTTGCCGATGTTGGAGCCGCCGCGCATCTCACCACTGCCGGCCAGTGCACGCTCCTGCTGCGCAGCGGAGAGGCCCTTGCCGCGATCAAGCAGGGTGAAGCATCTGGACTGCGACACGAACACCTTGATCAGCGCCTCGGGGGACTCGAGGTTGTATGCGAGCCACCACTTGTTCTCCGGCTCGGTGACCGCGAGCGTGCCGATCTTCTTGTCGCAGGTTGGAATCTCCGGCGGTGGCGGATCGGCGGCCCACGCGGCCACCGTGACGCACAGACCGCAAACCGCCAGCCACGCCGGAGCGGCGCTCTTCAGGCTCTTGTGGGGCACCATGATTTCTCCCAGGGAACCGTTGTTGTTCGAAGCGCTTAGCTTCTCACTCTAGTGTAGGCCCAAGTCCGCGGCCGAGGGTAGCTCGACGGGGCTTGTGTCCGTTTTTGCCCGGTATGCGTCTGCCATAGCGGTGGCACTGCTGTCCCGAGTGCTGGAAGATGTTGCCGATTGTTCACCGGGAGGCTCGCAGGCCATGAAGCAGGCTCTGATCCTTGTCGACGTCCAGGAATCCTTCCGCAGGCGGCCCTACTTTCGGGACGAGGAGCTGCCGCGGTTCCTGCGCAACGTGCAGTCGCTGATCAATCGCTGCCAGTCGCGCGGTATTGCGCTCGTGCAGGTGTTCCACCAGGAGCTCACCGACGACGCCGCTAATCCGTTCTCGGCGGCCTCGGGCTGCGTGCGCGCGATGCCCGAGCTGTCGCTGCGCGCCGATGCGGTGTTCTACAAGCAGGTGCATTCGGCCATGTTCGGCAGGAACGGCGAGGGCGTGACGCTGGAGGCGTGGTTGCGCGAGCGCGGCATCGGGGAGCTGCTGATCACCGGCATCCGCACCGAGCAGTGCTGCGAGACCACGACCCGGCACGCCTCGGATCTGGGTTTCGGGGTGCGCTACGTGAGCGATGCGACGCTGACCTTCCCCATGCAGACCCGCGCCGGACGCGAGGTGTCGGCGCAGGAGATTCGCGAACACACCGAGCTGGTGCTCGACGGGCGCTTTGCGCGCGTCGTGGCGACCTCGGGCGCGCTGGCGTGAGGATCGCAGGCGCGGGCGCCGGTGAGCTCCTGACCGAGGTCGTCTTCGCGCTGCTGCCGAACGTGGTGCTGCTGGACGTTGCCGGGCCTGCAGACGCGTTCCGCAACGCCGGCGGCAAGGTGCCCGGAAGCTACCGGCTGCGCTTCGTAGCGCCGGAGCCCCGTCTGCAGGCAGCCGTCGGACTGCAGCTGAGCGCGCTCGAGCCGCTGCCAGTGCGCCTGGCGCCCGGGACGATCCTGGTGCTCACGGGCCTCGCGGGGATCGATCCGCATCAACCGGCGACGCGGCGCCTGATCGAATGGCTGCGATCGGGCGTCGCGGACCCGGCGCTGCTGCTGTGCGTGTGCTCGGGCAGCGTGCTGGCCGCCCGGGCTGGATTGCTGGCCGGTCGCGAGTGCACCACCCATCACGCGCACATCGAGGAGCTGCGCCGGGCGGAGCCGCGCGCGCGGGTGCTCGAAAACCGCATTTTCGTGGAGGACGGCCCGGTATTCACCAGCGCCGGGGTCACGGCAGGCATTGATCTTGCGCTGCACGTCATCGGCCGGCAGCTGGGTGCGCCGGTCGCCGCTGACGTCGCGCGCGATCTGGTCGTGTACCTGCGCCGTGCCGGCACCGACCCCGCGCTCTCGCCCTGGCTGATGCACCGTAACCATCTGCATCCGGCGGTGCATCGCGTGCAAGATGCCGTGGCGCGCGATCCATCGTCCGCCTGGAGCTCGGCCGAGCTGTCCGCGGTGGCCTGCACCAGTGCACGCAACCTTGCGCGGCTGTTCGCAGAGCACGCGCGCTGCTCGCCGCTCGACTACGTGCAGCTGATGCGCTTCGCCTTCGCCAGGCAGCTGGTCACCCACAGCCGGCTCGATCTGGAGCGCGTGGCGGCGAAGGCGGGGTTTCGCTCGGCCCAGCACCTGCGGCGCGTGTGGTCGCGCTGGGAAGCGCGCCCGCCGAGCGCGCTGCGCAGCCGCGAGCCGCACGCGGCCTAGTGAGCGGCTCGCGGCCGGCGCCGCTCTCGCGTTCTTCAGTAGATCGCGATTTCGCGGCGACCGCCTGAGTCGCGTGCGCCGCGGAACATGCCCTCGGTGCTGAAGTCCATGACAATCTGCCCGTCCGTGCCGACCGCGATGAGGCCGCCGTCCCCGCCCAGTGCGGCGAGTATCTCGTGCAGCGTCTCGTGCACCGCCTGTTGCAGGCTTAAGGCCCGGTACTCGACCGCGGCGCACACGTGATGGGCGGCCACCGCGCGGATGAAATACTCGCCGTGCCCGGTGGCCGAGACCGCGCACACGCCGTTCTTGGCGTAGGTCCCGGCGCCGATGATCGGCGAGTCCCCGACGCGCCCCGGGCGCTTGTTGGTCATCCCGCCGGTGGAGGTGGCGGCAGCCAGATTGCCGTCCCCGTCCAGCGCCACGGCCCCGACCGTGCCCTGCGGTGAAGGAACCAGGTCCGAGACACGCTGGCCGCGCTGCTCGCACTCGAGTTGTTCCTGGCGCTCCACGGTGCGGAAGTAGCGGTTGGGGACCAGCGCGAAATTCTCTTCCAGGGCGAACTCCTCGGCGCCTGCACCCACCAGCAGCACGTGACGCGACTTCTCCATCACCCGGCGCGCGAGCTCGATCGGATTTCTCACGTGTCGCACCGAGGCCACCGCGCCGGCGCGCAGCTGCCTGCCGTCCATGATCGCGGCGTCGAGCTCGGCCGCGCCGTCGCGTGTCAGGGCGGCTCCATGGCCGGCGTTGAACGACGGGTCGTCCTCGAGTATCCGCACCGCGGCGCTGACGGCATCGAGACTGCTGCCGCCGCGCTCGAGCAGCGCGAAACCCCCGTCCAGCGCCGCTTCGAGGCCGGCGCGGTAGCGCTGCTCACGCGCCTCCGACAGCAGCGCACGCGGCACAGCCCCGGCGCCCCCGTGGATGGCGATCGCGTACATGTTCGGCTCCCGCTTGGGTCTACTGTGCATCACGGTACATGGCGATGTCCCGCCGGCCGCGCGAGTCGCGCGCGCCGCGGTACATGCCGACGCTGTTGAAGTCCATGGCGATGTTCCCGCCGCGATCCACCGCGATCACGCCTCCCTCGCCCCCCCTGCGGCGCAGCTTTTGGACGACCTCGCGCACCGCCTGCGCGAGCGTCAGATGACGGTACTGCACCAGGGCGCAGACGTCGTAGGCCACCACCTGGCGGATGAAGGACTCGCCGTGGCCGGTGCCGGACACCGCGCAGGACTCATTGTTGGCGTAGGTGCCCGCGCCGATGAGGGGCGAATCGCCGACCCGGCCGGTGGGATGGTTGCTGGCAAAGCCCCCGGTGGAAGTGGCGGCGGCGAGATTGCCGGCGCGATCGAGGGCAACCGCGCCGACCGTGCCGCCGGACGGGGTCTCCCGCAAGCCCGCTTGTTCCGCGCGGCGCGCCTCGTTGAGCTCGGCCAGGCGCCGGGCGGTGCGGAAGTAGCTGCGCGGCACGAGTACCACGCCCTGCTGGAGCGCGAACTCCTCGGCGCCCTCGCCCACGAAGAGCACGTGCGGGCTCTTGTCCATGACCAGGCGCGCAAGCTCGATGGGGTTCTTCACGTGCCGCACGTTCGCCACCGCGCCGGCCCGTGGGCCGCTGCCGTCCATGATGGCGGCGTCGAGTTCCGCGTCGCCATCGTGGCCCAGCAGCGCGCCCCGGCCGGCGTTGAACTGCGGGTCGTCTTCCATGGTGCGTACCGCCGCCTCGACGGCATCCAGGCTCGTGCCGCCGCGCTCGAGGACCGCGTAGCCGGCGTCCAGCGCCGCAGCGAGACCCGCGCGGTAGGAGGCCGCGCTCTCGGGCGTCATCTTGTGCGGGTCGATGACGCCGGCGCCGCCGTGGATGGCGATCGCCAGCGGCTGCGGCTCGACGGCGGCACTCGGCGCGACCGCCACGGCCAGACACAGGAGCGCGAGCAGTTGCGGGCGCGACATCGTTTCCTCGCAGCGGCTATGATCGAAGCGGTCTGCCGCCGGCACGCACGTGTGCCCGCGGGTCTGCCCAAACACCGGACGGCGAATCTTAAAGTGAAACCCGCCACCTCGCAGCGGATCCGCAGTCTCTTGGTCGCCAATCGCGGCGAAATCGCCATCCGCGTCATGCGGGCGGCGAGCGAGCTCGGCCTGCGAACCGTGGCGATCTATTCGCAGGAGGACCGCTTCTCGCTGCACCGGACCAAGGCGGACGAGGCGTACCTCGTCGGAGCCGGGCGCGGGCCGGTGGAGGCCTACCTCGACATCGCGGATGTCCTGCGCGTCGCGCGCGAGGCGCGGGTGGATGCGATTCATCCCGGCTACGGCTTCCTGTCCGAGAACCCCGAATTCGCCCGCGCAACCTGCGCCGCGGGCATCGTGTTCATCGGCCCGCAGGCCGAGACCCTGGGCGTGCTCGGCAACAAGGTCACGGCGCGTGAGCTGGCGGTGTCGGCGGGTGTGCCGGTGATGCCGGCCACCGCAGCGCTGCCGGCGAGTCTCGAGGAGAGCGCGCATCTGGCGCGCAGCATCGGCTACCCGGTGATGCTGAAGGCCAGCTGGGGGGGCGGCGGCCGCGGCGTGCGCGTGGTGATGAGCGAGGCGCAGCTCAAGGAACTGCTGCCGCTCGCGCGGCGCGAAGCCCGGGCCGCTTTTGGCAACGACGAGGTCTACCTGGAGAAGCTGGTCGCGCACGCGCGGCACGTCGAGGTGCAGCTTCTCGGCGACCACCACGGCACCCTGGTGCACCTGTTCGAGCGCGACTGCACCTTGCAGCGTCGCAACCAGAAGGTGGTGGAGCGCGCGCCGGCGGTGTTCCTGACGGCGTCGCAACGCGAGGAGCTGTGCGCCGCGGCGCTCGCGATCGGCCGCGCCGCGCACTACCACAACGCCGGCACGGTCGAATTCCTGCAGGATGCCGACAGCGGCCGCTTTTATTTCATCGAGGTGAATCCGCGCATCCAGGTCGAGCACACGGTCACCGAGTGCGCGACCGGCATCGACCTGGTGAAGGCGCAGATCCGCATCGCCGACGGCGAGCGCATCGGCTCGCCCGAGAGCGGCGTGCCGCGCCAGGCCGACATCCGCATCAGCGCCCACGCGCTGCAGTGCCGCATCACCACCGAGGATCCCGAAAACAACTTCATCCCCGACTACGGCAAGATCGCCGCCTACCGCAGCCCGGCCGGCTTCGGCATCCGGCTGGATGCCGGCACCGCCTACACCGGCGCGATCATCACGCGCTCCTACGACTCGCTGCTGGTCAAGGTGACCGCCTGGTCACCCACGCCGGAGGAAACCATCGCGCGCATGCACCGGGCGTTGTGGGAGTTCCGCGTGCGCGGCGTGGTCACCAACCTGCGCTTCCTGGATCAACTCATCACCCATGCGCGCTTCGCGCGCGGCGAGTACACCACGCGTTTCATCGACGAAACGCCGGAGCTGTTCCGCTGGCCGCGCAAGCGCGATCGCGCCACGCGCATCCTCAGCTACCTCGGCGCCACCATCGTCAACGGCAACGACGAGACCCGCGGGCGCGCGCGCCCGCGGCACCTCGCCGCCGCCAGGCTGCCGCCGGACGCGCCGGTCGCGGCGGCGCCCGGCACCAAACAGAAGTTCGATGAGCTGGGGGCGCAGCGCTTTGCAGCCTGGATGCTCGCCGAGCAGCGCGTGCTGCTCACCGACACCACCATGCGCGATGCGCACCAGTCGCTGCTGGCGACGCGCTTGCGCACGCTCGACATGACGGCGATCGCCCCCTACTACGCGAGCCTGCTGCCGCAGCTGTTGTCGGTGGAGTGCTGGGGTGGGGCCACGTTCGACGTCGCGATGCGTTTCCTGCGCGAGGATCCCTGGCAGCGGCTCACGCTGTTGCGCGAGCGGCTGCCGAACCTGCTGCTGCAGATGCTGCTGCGCTCCGCCAATGCGGTGGGCTATGCGAACTATCCCGACAACGTCGTGCGCTTCTTCGTGGCGCGCGCCGCGGAGCGCGGCATCGACGTGTTCCGCATCTTCGACTCGCTCAACTGGGTCGAGAACATGCGCGTGGCGATCGATGCGGTGCTCGAGGCCGGCAAGCTGTGCGAGGCGTCGATCTGCTACACCGGAAACTTGAGCGACCCGCACGAGCGCAAGTACACCCTCGATTACTACCTGCAGCTGGCGCGCGAGCTCAAGGCCGCCGGCACCCATGTGCTCGGCATCAAGGACATGGCGGGGCTGGTGCGGCCGCGCGCCGCTTACACGCTGGTCAAGGCCCTGAAGGAAGAGGTCGGGCTGCCGGTGCACTTCCACACGCACGACACCAGCGGCATCGCCGCCGCCAGCGTACTGGCGGCCATCGACGCGGGCGCCGACGCGGTCGACGGGGCCATCGACGCCATGAGCGGATTGACGTCGCAGCCAAACCTGGGCTCGCTGGTCGAGGCGCTGCGCCACGGGCCGCGCGATACCGGCGTCGATCCGCAGCGGCTGCGGATGATCTCCTCGTACTGGGAGCAGGTGCGACGGCAGTACGCGGCATTCGAGAGCGACATCCGCGCCGGCGCCTCCGAGGTGTACGTGCACGGCATGCCGGGCGGGCAATACACCAACCTGCGTGAGCAGGCGCGCGCGCTCGGCATCGACGAGGCGCGCTGGCCGGAGGTGGCGGCGGCGTACGCGGACGTCAACGCCATGTTGGGCGACATCGTGAAGGTCACCCCGACCTCCAAGGCGGTCGGCGACATGGCGCTGCTCATGGTGACGAGCGGCATCAGCCGCGAGCAGGTGCTCGACCCGGACACCGAGGTGGCGTTCCCCGAGTCGGTGGTGGAGTTCTTCCGCGGCGCCCTGGGCCAGCCCTACGGGGGTTTCCCGCCGGCGTTGCAGCGCAAGGTGCTCAAGGGCACGCCGCCCCTCACCCAGCGCCCCGGTGCGACGCTGCCGCCGGTGGACCTCAGCGCCGAGCGCGCGCGCATTCAGGAACGCCTGCCACGCCCGGTCACCGACGAGGATCTCGCCTCCTATCTCATGTACCCGCGCGTGTGGCTGGAGTACGCCGAGGAGCACCTGCTGTACGGGGACGCGGGGATTCTGCCGACGCCGGTGTTTTTCTACGGCATGGAGCCCGGGCAGGAGATCAGCGTCGATCTCGAGCGCGGCAAGACCCTCATCGTGCGTTACCTCGCGAGCAGCGAGCCGCATGAGGACGGCACGCGCACGGTGTTCTTCGAGCTGAACGGCCAGCCGCGCTCGGTGCGCGTGCCCGATCGCAGCCAGGTCGCGAAACGGCCGCCGCCGCGCAAGGTCGAGCCCGGCAACGCAAAACACGTCGGAGCGCCGATGCCCGGGGTGGTCGCCACCGTCACGGCGACCGAGGGCGCCAGGGTTGCCCGCGGCGACCTGCTGCTGACGCTGGAAGCCATGAAAATGCAGACCGCGGTGCGCGCGGAGAGCGACGGTGAAGTGGCCGAGGTGCTCGCCCGGCCGGGGCAGGCGGTGGATGCCAAGGATCTGCTGGTGGTGCTGCGCTGAAGCGCTCGGGTCACAGCGTGTCGCGCAGCGCGATTCCCCCATCCGCGAGCTTGTCGGGGTTGGGGCGCGCGTGCGCGGCGATGAGCTTGCGCGCCGCCATCTGATCCTTCGCAGCGTTGATGGTGTCGATGGCGATGAGTTCGCCGCCGCGCAGGTAGCAGGCGCTGAAGCTGCGCGCCGCGGCAGCGCCGCGCGTCACCACCGTGTCATATCCCTGGCACATGCCGACGATGATGAGCTTCAGGTCGTACTGATCTGACCAGAACCACGGCACCTTGTCGTGTACCGTGGGGATCCCGAGCAGGTTG
Organism: Steroidobacteraceae bacterium; assembly: GCA_041485725.1. GTDB lineage: Bacteria > Pseudomonadota > Gammaproteobacteria > Steroidobacterales > Steroidobacteraceae > 13-2-20CM-66-19. The sequence continues at coordinate 20,558 of JBGPKC010000023.1, read as the reverse complement.
AGTGCCGCGGTCGCGCCCTGCTCGAAGGCGTTGTCGACCGATTCCAGGCGCATGCGGCGGCCGTAGTGGGGACTGAGGTGGTTGACGCAGTCGCCGGCGGCGTAGATCGTCGCATCCGAGGTACGGCAGTGCTGATCGACGACGATGCCGTTGTCGCACTCGAGTCCGGCGCTGCTGGCGAGCTCCTCCGCCGGCGCCACCCCGACCGCCACGATGACGATGTCGGCCGGATGTTCGGCACCATCCTCGGTGAGCACCGCGCGCACGCGGCCGCTGCGGGCGTCAGCGGCGAGCGCGCGGACCTTGGCGTTGCACAGGATGCGCACGCCCTGGCGCGCGTGCTCGCTCGCAAAGAACGCCGACACCTGCCCGCAGGTCACGCGGTTCATGACCCGCTCCGCCATTTCCAGTACCGTCACCTCGAGCCCGAGCCCGCGCGCGGTGGCGGCCACCTCCAGCCCGATGTAGCCGCCGCCGATGATCACCATGCGCCCTCCCGAGGCGCACTCGGCGCGGATGCGGTCCGCATCGGCGATGGTGCGCAGGAAATGCACACCGGCGAGCTCAGTGCCGGGCGCCGCGAGCCTGCGCGGCCGGCTGCCGGTCGCGAGCAGCAGCGCGTCGTACGCCAACACCGTGTCGTCGTCGAGCCGCAGGCGCTGCTCGCGCCGCAGGATCTCGCTGACGCGCCGGCCCAGCAGCGCCTCTACCTGGTGGTCGGCGAAGAATTGCGCCGGGCGGATCATCAGCCGCTCGCGCTCGAGCGCGCCGGCCAGGTACTTCTTCGACAGTGGCGGCCGCTGGTAAGGCAGCCACGGCTCATCGCCCACCAGCGTCAGCTTTCCCGCGAAGCCTTTGCGGCGTAGTGTATCGACGGCCTGCACGGCGGCCTGCCCGCCCCCCGCGATCACGATCTGTTGGTACATTTGCGCGCAGAATAGCCCATGGACCACTGCCGCCGCCGCACCAGCACGGGGCGTTTGGCGCGGCCCGACGCTCTACAATGGTGCGCCTTGCCGGCGGTCCGCGCGCGCGCGCCGCGGGAGTTCCGGGGTTTAGCCTTGTTTCCAGCGCGTGGCATGAAAACTGCAAAATGCTTCGCGCCGCATTCCTCGCACACGGAGAGCTACGCTCATGAAACTGGTCACAGCGATCATCAAGCCTTTCAAGCTCGACGACGTGCGCGCGGCGCTGTCCGATATCGGCGTGTCGGGCATGACGGTCACGGAAGTGAAGGGCTTCGGCCGGCAGCGGGGACACACCGAGTTGTATCGCGGCGCCGAGTACGTGGTCGACTTCGTTCCCAAGACCCGCATCGAGGTTGCGGTGCGCGGCGATCTGGTCGACCAGGTCGTCGAGGCGATCATCAAGGCCGCCAAGACCGGCAAAGTGGGCGACGGCAAGATCTTCATCACCGACATCGAGCGCGTGATCCGCATTCGCACCGGCGAGACCGACGACGCCGCGCTCTAGGCTCCGCGAGCTTCAGCGCAGCGCACGCAGCGCTTGGGGCTCGTGCCGCGCGCGGGCTATGCTTCAAACCCATGCCTGCGACGATCCGCTTTTACGCGCACGGCGGACCTGAAGTCCTGCGCTGCGAGGAACTCGAGCCCGGCAAACCCGCGAGCCACGAAGTACAGGTGCGCCACACCGCGATCGGCGTCAACTACGTCGACGTGTACGACCGCACCGGCCTGTACCCGGTGAACCTCCCCAGCGGCCTCGGACGCGAAGCGGCGGGGGTCATCACGGCGCTCGGCCGCGGGGTGCGGGGCTTGCGCGTCGGTGAGCGCGTCGCCTACGTCCACTCGGTCCCCGGGGCCTACAGCGAGCTGCGCAATGTGCCCGCGGAGCGCGTGGTGAAGGTGCCGCGGGGCATCTCCGACGACGAGGCTGCCGCGCTGATGCTGAAGGGACTCACGGCACATTTTCTCATCCGGCGCACCTACCGGGTCGCGCGCGGCGACACGATCCTGGTGCACGCCGCCGCCGGGGGCGTCGGGCTCATTCTGTGCCAGTGGGCGCGCGCGCTGGGAGCGAAGGTCATCGGTGTGGTCGGCAGCGATGCGAAAGCCGAGCTCGCCAGAAAGCACGGCTGCCGGCACGTGCTGATCTCCGGGCGTGATGAGCTGGTGGCCGGCGTAAAGGCCCTGACCCGCGGCGCCGGCGTGCCGGTGGTCTACGACGCCGTCGGCAAGGACACGTTCATGGATTCGCTCGACTGCCTGCGGCGCTTGGGTGTGATGGTCAGTTTCGGCAACGCCTCCGGCCCCCCGCCGGCCATCAGCCCACTCGAGCTCAGCAAGCGCGGTTCACTGTTTCTGACGCGCCCCACACTCTTCAACTACATCGCCTCGCGTGAAGAACTGACGGCGGGGGCGCGCGAGCTGTTCGCGGCCGTGCGCGCGCGCAAGGTGCGTGTGGTCATCGGCCAGAGATATCCGCTGACGCAGGCCGCCGAAGCGCATCGGGACCTCGAGGGGCGGCGCACCACGGGCTCGACGGTGCTCGTCCCCTAAGGGCCCGCCGGCGTCGGCCGCGCCCGCAATGGCCGGGCGCTGCGGCTGATTCCGAGCGCACCGCTGCGCACCACCTCGAGCAGCTCCGCGCTGCGGCCGAGGTCTGCGACGAAGCTGCTGACCTCCGCCTCGCTCGCAGTCAGCTCGACGATGAAACCCTCCACCGCCGGATCGAGCACGCGACCGCCGCTGCGCACCACCTGCCCGCGCACCGCGTCGGTGTGGGCGGGTTCGACCTTGAGTTTGAGCAGCACCAACTCGCGTTCCAGATGTTCGCCGCGGGTCATGTCGAGCACGTTCACGACGTCCACCAGCTTGTTCAGCTGGCTGGCGATCTGCTGGATGACCTGATCCGATCCCGTGGTGACCAGTGTCAGGCGCGATACGGTGGGGTCGTCGGTCGGCGCCACCGACAGGGATTCGATGTTGTAGCCGCGCGAGGAGAACAGGCCGGCGACGCGCGTCAGGGCGCCGGCCTCGTTTTGCAGCAGTATTGCGATGATGTGGCGCATGCGTAAAGGCGACGGGCGGTGCCGCAGAATAAAGGATCGGCGTGAGTTTGCACCACGGAAGCAAGCTGCTACGCTCATTTGTTACTTCGACGCCTTCCCCCGCAGCACAGGTTCCCAAAACGCTTTCATGAGCGACACGGTGATCCAGCCACGCCCGCAAGGACATCCGCTGGCCGGCGAAAGAATGAGCGGCGCCCGCATGATCATGCAGGTGCTCGCCGACGAGGGCGTCACCGCGATATTCGGCTATAGCGGCGGGGCGATCCTGCCCACCTACGACGCCGTGTTTCTCTACAACGAGCAGTGCGTACGGCTGGGCGAGCCGCAGATTCCGCTCATCGTCCCGGCCAACGAGCAGGGGGCGGGCTTCATGGCGGCGGGCTACGCCCGCGCCTCGGGCCGGGTGGGGGTGTGCCTGGTCACCTCGGGCCCTGGTGCGACGAACACTGTTACACCGGTGCGCGACTGCATGGCAGATTCGGTGCCGATTGTCGTAATTTGCGGCCAAGTCGCGACCGCGGCCATCGGCACCGACGCGTTCCAGGAGGCGCCGGTGCCCTCCATAATGGGAGCGGTCGCGAAGCATATTTTCCTGGTCACGGACCCCTCCAGGCTCGAGGCCACGGTGCGCACCGCCTTCGAGATCGCCCGCACGGGCCGGCCGGGTCCGGTGGTTGTCGATATCCCCAAGGACGTCCAGAACTGGGAGGGAGTCTTCCGGGGCGAGGGCCTGCTGCCGATTCCCGGCTACCGCCGCCGCATGCACGAGCTCAGCGAGGCGGCCCTCGACACGCCCTCGGCCGCGCTCTTCTTCGCCATGCTGGCTGAATCCCGCCGTCCGCTCATCTACGCCGGCGGCGGCGTGATCAACGGCAACGCCGCCAGCGCGCTCACCGAGTTCGCCACCACCTTCGGCGTGCCGGTGGTGACCACGCTCATGGGAATCGGCGCGCTTGACACAAGCCACGCACTCTCGCTGCGCATGCTCGGCATGCACGGCGCCGCGTTCGCCAACTACGCCGTCGATGATTGCGATTTCCTCATCGCGGTCGGCGCGCGCTTCGATGATCGCGTGGCGGGCGTGCCGGCGAAGTTCGCCGGCAATGCGCGTCACATCGCGCACCTGGACGTCGATCGCGCCGAGGTGAACAAGGTGAAGCGCGTGCACTGGAGCCACGTGGGGCTGGTCGCAGGGGCGCTGCGGACGCTGACCGCGCACGGGCGGCAGACGCAGTTTCAGCGCGACTTCAGCCCCTGGACGGCCGAGGTCGCCGAGCTGAAGCGCGTCTATGCCATGAACTACGACCGCGCCAGTCCCCTGATCCAGCCGTACTACGTCATCGAGGAGCTCAACCGCCACGCGCGCGGTGAAGCCATCATCACCACCGGCGTCGGCCAGCACCAGATGTGGGCGGCACAGTACTGCGACTTCACCTCACCCAGGCTGTGGCTGACCTCCGGCAGCATGGGAACCATGGGCTTCGGCCTGCCGGCGGCCATCGGGGCGCAGATCGCGTGCCCGAAGCGCCTGGTGATCGACATCGACGGGGATTCCAGCATCCGCATGAACATCGGGGAACTGGAGACCGTGACCACCTACGACCTGCCGCTGAAGGTCGTGGTGCTCAACAACTTCGGCGACGGCATGGTCAAGCAGTGGCAGAAGCTGTTTTTCAAGGGTCGCCTGTCGGCGAGCGACCGCTCGCTGCACAAGAAGGACTTCGTCAGGGCGGCGCAGGCGGACGGCTTTCGTTACGCGGTGCGCCTGGAGCGCAAGCCCGACGTGCCGCGCGTCATCGCGGAGTTCGTGGCGTTCGCGGGACCCGCGTTCCTGGAAGTGATGATCGACCCGGACGCCGGTGTGTATCCGATGGTCGGGCCGGGGCAGAGCTATGAGGAGATGATCACCGGCGAATTCATTCCCTCGCGCCACAAGGTCGACATCAAGGCCCCGGACCCCTCGGAGATGTTCTGAAGCGCGGGAGATTGCCGTGAAGTATCTGCACACCATGGTGCGCGTCGTCAACATCGACGCCTCGCTGCGGTTCTACCGCGACGCGCTCGGGCTCACCGAGCTGTCGCGCAAGGACTACCCGCAGGGACGCTACACGCTGGTGTTCCTGGCGGCGCCCGGCGATGAGTCGGCGCAGGTGGAACTCACCCACAACTGGGATCCGGAGAGCTACACCGGCGGGCGTAACTTCGGGCATCTGGCTTACGCCGTGGAAAACATCTACGCCACCTGCCAGCGCCTGCGCGATCACGGCGTGACCATCCTGCGGCCCCCGCGCGACGGCCACATGGCATTCGTGCGCTCACCGGACAACATCTCCATCGAGCTGCTGCAGCAGGGTGCATCGCTCGCACCCGCCGAACCGTGGAAGTCGATGCCCAACACCGGCAGCTGGTAAGCGCATCGACAAGCCATGAAAGCGATCCCGAGCCTGCTGATCGCGGCGCTGTTCGCGACGCTGACGTTCGCGGTGTGGGCGTATCTGAACCGCCCGACGCGCGAGCCGCCGTGGCCGGCGCGCATCCAGGGATTCGCCTTCTCGCCGTTCCGCGCTGGCGAGGACCCCAACCGCCTGCAGATGCCGACCGATGCCGAGATCGACGCGGACCTCACGCTGCTCGAGGGCAAGGTCAACGCGGTGCGCACCTACAGCGTCGAGAAGACCCTCGCCGACGTGCCGGAGCTCGCCGAGCACCACGACCTGAACGTCGCCCTCGGCGCCTGGATCGACGGTCACCGCGACCTCAACGAGCAGCAGCTGCAGACCACCGTCGCTCTCGCCAACACCCACATCAACGTGGTGCGGGTCCTGATCGGCAACGAGGTGGTGCTGCGCGGCGACCTGCCGGTCGCGGAGCTCGAGGCTTACCTGGATCGCGCGCGCGCGGCGATCGAGCAGCCGGTGAGCACCGCCGAACCCTGGCACGTGTGGCTCGCGCACCCGGAGCTCGCACAACACGTCGACTTCATTGGCGTGCACCTGTTGCCCTACTGGGAGGGTGTCGCGGTCGACACCGCCGTCAGCTACTCGCTGGCGCAGTTCAGGCGCCTGCAGCAGGTGTTCCCGCACAAGCCGATCGTGGTGGCGGAGATCGGCTGGCCGAGCCGCGGCCGCACCCGCGAGTCGGCGGTCGCCTCCGACTCCAACGAGGCGCTGTTCCTGCGCCGCTTCCTGCGGCGCGCCGAACAGGAGCAGATGATCTATTACGTGATGGAGGCTTTCGATCAGCCCTGGAAGGCCTACATGGAAGGCGCGGTCGGATCGTACTGGGGAGTGTACGACGTGAACCGGCACCCGAAGTTCGCCTTCATCGCGCCGATCGTGCGCGTGCCGGAGTGGCATATTCTCGCGGCGGTGTCGGTGGCGGTGGCGCTGCTGGTGCTGGGACTGCTCTATCTCAACAGCGATGCCCTGCGCAACCGCGGCCGCAGTTTCCTCGCCGTCGTGGTGTACGCCACCGCGACCATCGCGGTGTGGGTCATCTACGACTTCACGCAGCAGTACATGACCGTCTCGAGCGTCATCGCCGGCGTGCTGCTGCTGTTAGGGATGCTGGGAGTCATGCTGGTGCTGCTGGCCGAGGCGCACGAGTGGGCCGAGGCGCACTGGGTCTCCTACCGGCGCCGGCTCGGCGCGCCGGTGTTCAGCCACAGCGAGCGCTCGCCGAAGGTCTCGGTCCACGTGCCGGCCTACAACGAGCCGGCGGCGATGCTCATCGAGACGCTCGATGCGCTCGCGCGCCTCGACTACCCGGACTTCGAAGTGCTGGTCATCGACAACAACACCCGCGAGGAGGCGGTGTGGCGTCCGGTCGAGGCGCACTGCGCGCAGCTCGGCGCCCGCTTCCGCTTCTTCCATGTCGCGCCGCTCGCGGGCTTCAAGGCCGGCGCGCTCAACTACGCGCTCGCGCGCACCGCGCCGGACGCCGAGATCGTCGCGGTCATCGACGCCGACTACGTGGTCGAACCCCGCTGGCTGCGCGATCTGACGCCGGGTTTCCACGATCCGCGCATCGCCATCGTGCAGGCGCCGCAGGACTACCGCGATGCGGGCAAGAGCGCCTTCAAGGCCATGTGCTACGCCGAGTACCGCGGCTTCTTCCACATCGGCATGATCACGCGCAACGAGCGCAACGCCATCATTCAGCACGGCACCATGACCATGGTGCGGCGCGCACAGCTCGCGAGCTGCGGCGGCTGGGCCGAGTGGTGCATCACCGAGGACGCGGAGCTCGGGCTGCGCATATTCGAGGCCGGCTACGAAGCCGTCTACATACCGGCGAGCTACGGCCGCGGCCTGATGCCCGACACCTTCATCGACTTCAAGAAGCAGCGCTTCCGCTGGGCCTACGGCGCGATGCAGATCATCAAGGCGCACGCGCGGACGCTGTTCATGGAAGGCGGGCCGCTGTCCCCGGGGCAGCGCTATCACTTCGTCGCCGGCTGGCTGCCGTGGGTGGCCGACGGCTGCAACCTGCTGTTCAACCTGGCGGCGCTGGGCTGGTCCGTCGCCATGGTGTGGGCGCCGCATCAGATCGAGCCGCCGCTGGTCATGTATTCGGTGCTGCCGTTGTCGCTGTTTACTTTCAAGCTCGCCAAGCTCGTGCATCTGTACCACGTGCGCGTCGGCGCCAACGTGCGCCAGACCGTCGCCGCCGCGATCGCCGGGCTCGCACTCACGCACACCATCGGCAAGGCGGCGGTAAAGGGCCTGCTCACCCGCGGCGAGCCGTTTTTCCGCACGCCCAAGCAGGTCAGCGCCTCAGGCGTGCTGCACGCGCTGGCCGCCGCACGCGAGGAGACGCTGATGATGGCTGGCCTCATGCTGTCGGCCTGGGCGGTCGCCCACTTCGCCCCGAGCGAAGGTCCCGACCGCTACGCCTCCTGGGGTCCCGACCGCCTGGCGTGGATCGTGGTGCTGCTCGTTCAGTCCGTGCCGCACGCCTCCTCATTGCTGGTGTCGCTGGCCAGCGCGTTCCCGCTGCCGGCGCGGCTGCTCGGCACGCACTATCGTCCGATCACGGCCTCCGGCAAGCGCGCCGAGACGGACCCGGCGAGCTGACCGGTGCGCCAGACAAGGCTGCGCGCGATCGCGTTGATGATCGCGGCCGTCGCCGTGTTCTCGGGCATGGATGCGCTGCTGAAACTCCTGTCGGCGCACTACCCGCCCATGCAAGTAGCGGTACTGCGCGGCGCGGCCTCGCTGCCGTTCATGCTGCTGCCGCTGCTGGTCACCGGCCGGTGGCGCGACCTGCGGATACGACGCTTCCCGATGCATGTGCTGCGCGGCCTGCTCGGCGTCGTGGCCCTGGGCGGTTTCATCTATGCCGTGCGGGTGCTGTCGCTGGCCAATGCCTATGCAGTGTTTCTCTCCGCCCCGCTCATCGTGACCGCCCTCTCGGTACCCTTGCTCAAGGAGCGCGCCGATGCCCGCAACTGGGTTGCTATTCTGCTGGGCCTCGCCGGGGTGCTCACCATGCTGCGGCCGAGCGCCTCCGCTCTGGTCACCTGGGGAGCGCTCGCTGCGCTGGTCTCGGCCATCGCTTATGCCCTGAGCATCATCGCGGTGCGGGTCCTGACGCGCACCGACAGCACCGCGAGCGTGGTCGTCTGGACCGTCAGCCTGATGACCGCATTTGCGGCCGTGATTGCCGCGCCCGACTGGGTGCCGCTCGAGCGCGTGCACTGGCGCTGGCTTCTCGCCCTCGGGGGCCTCGGCGCGATCGGGTCATACCTGCTCACGGCGGCCTTCCGGTCCGCACCCGCTTCGGTAGTGGCGCCGTTCGAATACAGCGCGCTCCTGTGGGGCATTGCCATCGACCGGGTGGTGTGGCACGTGCTGCCGTCGATGCGGGTGTGCCTGGGCGGCGGCCTGGTGATCGTGAGCGGTCTGTATCTGATCTGGCACGAGCGGACCCGCACCGGTACCGTGCCATCACAACAGTCATGGAAGTGGCGCGCGCGGCAAGGCAGAATGTCGCGCCGATCGCCGACAGTGGAAGATGTCGCTCGCAAACAAGAGGAAGACTCAACATGAGCACCGCCGATATCCGTGGACGATTCATCTGGCACGAGTTGTTGACGACTGATACGGCGGCCGCGGCCGCCTTCTATCCCAGGGTCGTCCCGTGGCGGACCCAGCCATCCAGCATGCCCGGCTACACGCTATGGATGGCCGGACAAACCCAGATCGGCGGCTTGATGGCCCTGCCGCAGGAGGCCGGCGGCCCGCCGCCTCACTGGCTCGTCTACCTGGGCACGCCCAGCGTCGACGCCTCCTGCCTCCAGGCCCAGGGCCTCGGTGCCAAGGTGGTGAAGGCCCCCGCGGACATTCCTAACGTGGGCCGCTTCGCGGTGCTGTCGGATCCGCAGGGCGCGACGTTTGCGCTGTTCACCCCGGGCGGCGGGCCGCCGCCCGGCCCGGAGCCCCCGCAGGGCGGGTTTTCGTGGCACGAGCTGGCGACGACGGATGTGCAGGGCGCGGTGCGCTTCTACGGCGAGCTGTTCAGTTGGCGCAAGGGACGCGCACACGACATGGGCGCCGCGGGCGTGTACCAGCTCTTCGAGCACGCCGACAACCAGGCGGGCGGCATATGCAACGTCCAGGGTCCCTCCACCCCGCCGTCTTGGCTGAGCTATGTGCACGTGGCCGATGCCAACCGGGCGGTCGCCGCCGCCAAGGCGGCCGGGGGGCGGCTGATGCACGGGCCGATGGAAGTCCCGGGCGGCAGCTGGATCGCGCTGCTGATGGACCCGCAGGGCGGTGCATTTGCCGTCCAGGAATCGCCGCGGACCATGAGTCAGCCGCGGCCCGCGACGGCTGTGTCCGCCGCCAAGCCCGCCACTGCGCCCAAACCCGCCACTGCGCCCAAACCCGCCACTGCGCCTAAACCCGCCATTGCGCCCAAGCCGGCCGCCGAGCCAGTGAAGGCGGCGGCCCCCGCCGCGCCGAAGCCGGCCGCGGCAAGGAAGCCGGCAAAGAAAGCGGCGAAGAAAGCGGCAAAGAAGGCGCCAAAGAAAAAGAAGGCGGCAAAGAGGGCCAAAAAGAAGGCGGGCCGCAAGCTACGCGCCGCGAAGCGCAAGACAGTTGGCAAGAAGGTCGCGAGGAGGTCTGCGCGCAAGAGCGCCAGGCGGGCGGCGCCGAAAAAGCGCGCCCGCGGCCGGCGCCGCTAGCGCGTCGGGCTGCGAGCGGATCGTCCCGTAAGCCACCGCGCGTTCGCCGGCGAACGCGCGGTGGCACCTCGGACCCTCAGACTCTGACCAGCGGCCGGCCGAAGTTCCCACCCTGCATCGCGAGCAGCAGGTGCGCCGGAGCGTTGACGAGTCCCTCGACGACGTGCTCCTTGGCGGCAATGCGGCCCGCGCCATGCCAGGGGATCGCTTCGCGCAGAAACTCGCCGCGCCGATGCTCGTAGTCGCGCACCCTGACACGCAGCGCCTGCACGCCCTCCCTGCCGGGCGAGTAGCCGCCGCGGGCGAGGATGGCTTGCGGGTCCTCGGCCTTCACCGTGTTCTGCACGATGCGCCCGCCCGGCGCCAGGTGCCGCCCGGCGACGATGGTCTCGAGGAGCTCCCCGCCGGTATTGTCGAAATAGATGTCCACGCCGCGAGGCGCGAGCTGCTTCAGCCGCGCGCTCACGTTCTCCGCGGCGTGGTTGATGCAGGCCGACAGCCGCGCGTGGCGCGTCACCCAGTCACATCTTTCCCGATTGCTCGCGATGCCGATGGCGCGTGCGCCCTTCAACATCGCGATCTGTCCGGCCATGGCGCCGGCCGCATCGGCCGCAGCGGACACCAGCACGGTCTCTCCCGGGCGCAGCCGCGCGAGCTCCAGCAGGCCGAAGTAGGCGGCCATGCCCGGGGCTCCCAGCACACCCAGGGCACTCGAGGCGGGTGTCTGCCCGGGATGAAGCATGCGGGCGTGCTGGCCGTCCGAGACACACAGCTGCTGCAGGCCGCAGTCGAGCACCACCAGGCTCCCGACGCTGAACACCTCGTGGCGAGACTCGATCACCTCGCCCACGCCATGCGCCGGTACCAGATCCCCGGGTTTCGCCGCGTCGTGCGCGATGGCGTCGGGCGCGCACAGGAACGGGTCGAGCGCCAGCCACAGCGCGCGGGCGAGGAAGACGCCGTTGGTGAGGGTCGGTTTCGGTGCTTCGATCAGCTCCAGGTCGCGGAGGCTGGAAGGCGGCCGCTTGATCCTGATCTGAAGGTTGTGCATGAGCTAAGGCCTATCGCCCATCCGTTTCGGCGGCGCGCCGCTGCTCGGCGGCCTGCTGGTAACTGGCGTCGATCTGCTGCTTCACGCGCGCTTCGGCCTGCGTCGCCTGAGCCGCCTGCTGCGCTTCGGACGCAGCTCCCGCCGTCGCGGCCGTGCCGCTTCCGGCGAGTCCACAGCCGCCCAGGCAACTCACCAGGGCGAGCAGTACTGTTAAGCGTCCCATGTGCCTGTCTGCCGGCAGATCCTCGGGAGGTTTGTCCAATTTACGCGCCCCGACCGGTGACGCAAGAGCCGCTGCCGTCGTGGCACTATGTAGCGTATGCGTAGGGAAACCCCCACCCCCCGCCCGCTAGCGGAGGCGCGTGTACGTCGCGGCTACTTCGAGTGCCGTCACGGGCAACTGCACGTGCACAACTCGATTCCGCCGGGAGGCGGTTTCGAAGAGGCCACGCCGCTCCTGTGCCTGCACGACTGGCCGGGGTCGGGCCGGGTCTTTGCGCGCTTCCTGGCCCTTGCCGGCCTCGACCGCTCGGCCTACGCGCCGGACCTGCCCGGATTCGGGGAGTCCGACCCCCCGGCGCCCGTTCCCGCGATCGCGGACTACGCGGCCGCCATCGGTGATTTTCTCGACAGCATGCACTTGCGCCACGTCGACGTGCTGGGCCAACGTGCGGGTGCACTCATCGCCACTGAGCTTGCCGTCACGCGCCCGGCGCAGATCGGTCGGGTGGTCATGGTGTCCGCGCCCCTGTTGTCGGAGACTGAGCGGCAGGCGGCCGGGCGAGGGCCGGCGCCTGCAGCTGTCGCCGAGTCGGGACTGCACCCACCCGATTGGCAGCGCTGGGCCACGCAGGCGGCGGCGCAGTATCCGCTGCGCGAGCGTCTGGCCGGCCTCACTCAACGGCTGCTGGTGCTGCGCCCGCGCGATGAGTTGTGGGAGGCGACCGGACGCGTGCGCGAGGCGCTGCCGGGGGCGCGCCTGCTCGATCTGGAAGTGCCGGGGGCGGAGCTGTTCGCGTCCTCCCCGGCACGCGTGGCGGAGGCGGTGCGGGAGTTTCTGCGCGGCTGATTGCGGATGTGCGCCACGGCGCTACACTTTTTCGGCTACAAGGTTAGGCCTCGCTCAAGCGCACACCCGATGTCGTCACCACCCCTCTCATCCGACGCCGAGTCCGACCCGGAGCGCACCGCCGAGCTGCCGGTACTCGACCCCGCGGCTTACGCGGCTGCCGGCGAGCATCGTCAGTCGGGGACCGACACCTGGGTCGCGCCGGTGCCGGCCGCGCGCCCGGCTGAAGCGCCACCGCCCGCGGGCGCCGCCGAGACCCGGCATGCGCGGCTCACCCGGCAGGCGCTGTCGGCCAAGCTGCGCGAGACGCAGGAGCTGCTCGCCGGCAAGGACGCGCGCCTGACGCAGCTCGAGCACGCCCGTGACGAGGCGCATGCGGCGCGCGCGGCGGCCGAGCAGAGCGCCGCCCAACTCAACGCCGAACTCGGGCAGGTGCGTGGCGAACTCGCGTTTCAGCTGGATGAGCTGACAGGTGCGCGCGCGCGATTCGACGACCAGCTCGCGCAAGCGCGCGCTCTGCTGAGCGCGGCGAGCGCGCGCGCCGAGGAGCTGCAGCGCCGGCTCGAGGAGCAGGAAAGCGCCGCCCGTACGCAGCGCGCTCAGGAGCAGGAGCACCAGCAGCTGGCGGCGCAGGATCGTGCCCGCGCCGCGGGCATCATGAGCGATCTGCACCGCGAGCGGGCGCGGGCACTGGGTTACTTCGAGTCGCTGCAGAGCGCCGAAGGCCGCTGGATGATCCTCGAAGGGCTGGTGACGGATCTGCAGCACGAGGCCGAGGAGGGCGAGCGCGACCTGGCGCGCGTGGCGCGTGAGCTCACCGGCCGCGATGCGCATGCGCGCGAGCTGGACGCCGAGCTGGCGCAGCGCGCGGCGCGCATCACGCGGCTCGAGCAGCAGGTGAGCTCGTTCGCCACGGCGCTGGCGCAGCGCGACACGCAGTTGCGCGAAACACGGCACGAGACGCAGGAGTTGCAGGACAGTGCCGCGGCGCTGCGCACCCAGCTCGCCGCGGGCAGCGAGCGCTTGCGGACGCTGCAGGCACTCGCCGAGCAGCAGGGCAGCAGCGACTCACAACAGCAGGCCGAGCTCTCCCGGCTGCTGGCCGAGCGCGCGGACCTGACCGCGGCGGTCGAGGCGGCGCGCGCCGCTACCCTCGTCGCGAGCGCACAGGCCGCCGGACACGAGGCCGCGCTCTTGCAGGTGCGCAGCCGCAATGCGGAGCTGGAGTCGGTGCTGATCGCGGAGCGGCGGCGTGTCGGGCAGCTCGAGGACGAGCTGGCGACCTCGCGCCGCGAGACGCAGGACTGGGGCGGCGCCCTGCAGAGCGTGCAGCAGGAGCGCAACGCGCACCTCGCCAGCATCGCCGCCGCCGAGGCGCGCGTCAGGGAACTGGAGCAACGCGCCGCGGAACAGCTGGAGGCCGTGCGCGTGCTGCAGGCGGACTCCAACGCCAGCGTCGCGCGCTCCCGCGAGCTCGAGGGGGACCTGCGGGCGGCCGAGGATGCCGTCAATCGCCTCGAGTCGGAGGCGCGCGGCCGCAACGCCCGCATCGAGGAGCTCGAAAAGGCCAATTTTCAGTGGCGCAGCACCCTCGAGGAGGCGCGCCATACGGCGACCGACACCGCCGCCACCCCGGCGCTGCGCGAGGCCGCCCGCGAGACTTCGGACAGCGACGCGCCCGGGCATCCGGAGCCGGCACCCGACGGCGCGGCGCGCCTGCTGATCCACACCGAGGAAGGGCGCGAGGTCGTCCACGTGTTGGGCCGCAAAACCAGTGTCGGACGTACTCCCGACAACGATCTGCAGATCGACGCGAAATTCATCAGCCGCCACCACGCAGTCATTCTCGTCGGCCCGGTGCACACCCTCATCGAGGACCTCAACAGCACCAACGGCGTGCAGGTCAATGGCCGGCGCATCACCCGCCACAGTCTCAAGGACGGCGACACGGTGCTCTTTGGCCGCGCGCAGTACCGGTTTGCCGTGCGCCAGAGCGGCGACAAACGCTGACAGCCGCCGCCACCACCGCTAAGCTTGAGCGCTTCCCCGAAGCGGGTGAACGCGAGATTGCTGCAGGTGGCGAGTCCCTACATCGAGAGAATACTCAAGGCGCGCGTCTACGACGTCGCCATCGAATCCCCGCTGGAGGAGGCGACGCGCCTGTCGCGGCGGCTCGGCAACCAGGTGCTGCTGAAGCGCGAGGACCTGCAGCCGGTGTTCTCGTTCAAGCTGCGCGGCGCCTACAACCGCATCGCCCACCTGTCAGAGGCGAGTGCGCGGCGCGGCGTGGTGTGCGCCTCGGCCGGCAATCACGCGCAGGGAGTCGCGCTCGCCGCGCGCCGACGCGGCATTGCGGCGGTGATCGTCATGCCGCAGACCACCCCGCACATCAAGGTGCAGGCGGTGATCGATCTGGGCGCCGAAGTGGTCATACACGGCGATGACTACGACAGCGCGTTCGAGCAGGCACTCCAGCTTGCGCGCGAGCGCAATCTGGTGTTCGTGCACCCCTTCGACGATCCCGACGTCATCGCCGGGCAGGGGACCATCGCGGTGGAGATCCTGCGCCAGAGCGGCGGCAACCTGGATGCGATCTTCGTGCCGGTCGGCGGCGGCGGGCTGCTCGCCGGCATCGCGGTATACGTCAAGTACCTGTACCCGGGCGTGAAGGTCATCGGTGTCGAACCGCAGGACGCCGCCAGCATGCACGACTCGCTCAAGGCGGGCCGGCGCATCACCCTCGAGCGGGTGGGAATCTTCGCCGACGGCGTGGCGGTGCGGCGCGTCGGCGAGGAGACATTTGCGCTGTGTCGCGGCCACGTGGACGAGATCGTGCTGCTCGGCACCGACGAGATCTGCGCCGCGATCCAGGACGTGTTCGAGGACACCCGCTCGATCGTCGAACCGGCCGGCGCGCTGGCGGTCGCCGGACTCAAGAAGTACGCGGCACGCGAGGGCTGGCGCGGCAAGCGCCTGGTGGCGATCAACAGCGGCGCGAACATGAACTTTGACCGGCTGCGCCACGTCGCCGAGCGTGCCGACTTGGGCGGCGAGCGCGAAGCGCTGCTGGCGGTGGTGATTCCGGAGCAGCCGGGGAGCTTCCTGCATTTCTGCGAGGTGCTCGGGCGGCGCAGCGTTACGGAGTTCAATTACCGCTACGCCGGCGCGGATGGCGCGCAGATCTTCGTGGGTCTCGCGCTCACCCAGGGGCGCGCGGAGAAGGACGCGGTGGTGCAGAGCCTGCGCGCCGCGGATTTCGCGGTCACCGACATGACCGATGACGAGATGGCGAAGCTGCACGTGCGCTACATGGTCGGCGGGCACGCGCGCGGCATCCGCGATGAGCTGCTGTACCGCTTCGAATTCCCGGAGCGCCCCGGCGCGCTGCTGAAGTTCCTGCAGGCGATCGGCTCACGCTGGAACATCAGCCTGTTTCACTATCGCAACCACGGCTCGGACTACGGGCGCGTGCTGGCGGGCGTGCAGGTGCCGCCGGCCGAGCGGCCGGACTTCCTGCAGCACCTGAACGAGCTGCACTACGCCTACGTGGAGGAAACCAGCAACCCTGCGTATCGGATGTTCCTCGGCGCCTCAGCGTAAGCGCCGGGAGGTCAGGTTCGCGGGGCCGGCTCAGCGCTGCCGCTCAGCCACTCGCGCCAGATCGCCAGCAACACCCCGAGAATGACCGGACCGACGAACAGGCCCACCAGCCCGAACGCCGCCAGTCCCCCGAGCACTCCGAACATCACCACCAGGAACGGGATCTGTGCCTCGCGGCTGATGAGGAACGGGCGCACGATGTGGTCCGTCCAGCCCATCACAATACCGCCCCAGATCAGAAGCCCAACACCCGCCACGGTGCTGCCCTTCAATAGCAGCCAGGCCACGACGCAGCCCCAGATCGTCGGCGCGGCGAACGGGATCAGCCCGGAGACTGTGGTGAGCGCCGCCAGAAACACCGGTGCCCCTGTGCCGGCGACCCAGTAGCCCAGTCCCACGAGCACGCCCTGCACCAGGGCTGCCAGCACCAGGCCGTAAACCACGGCCTTGACGGTCTGCCCGATGGCCTGCAGGTAGTGGTGTACGCGCGCACCGAGCACCTGCTCGAGGGCGCGGGTCAGCTGTGTGGCAAGTCGCTCCCCGTCGCGGTAGACGAAGAACAGGCTCACCACCGCCAGCAGCAGCTTCACGGCCTCGCGGCCGATGCCACCGATCAGGTGCGCGATCTGATTGAAGGAGTGATCGGTGACCTTGCGCAGCTCCTCCCCGAGTACTTGTGGGTCCTGGGCGGCGCGCGCGGTGAGGTCACGCAGCTGCGCCCCGATCCACGGCAGCTTCAGCACCGCAGGGGGCAGCTGCACGCCGCCGGTGAGCAACGTCTGAGTCTCGTGCCAGGCGTGGGTGAGCTCGACGCGCAGCACCACGGCGAGCCACGCCAGCGGCACGATGACCGCCGCGGTCATCGCGCTCGTCATCAACACCGCGGCGACCGTGGTGTGTCCGCGGCACTTGTCGCGCAGCCACCGATACGCGGGCCAACTGACGAACGCCAGAATTCCCGCCCACACCAGCGGGACGATGAAAGGGTCCAGGACGCGAAAGCCGAGCAGCACGAACGCCGCGAGCAGCGCTGCGATGATCAGTCGGCGCAGCCACGGGGCGGTTACCAGGTCTTCCATCGTGTGGTCCTAAGTGATATCAGCGCAGCCCGGCGGCGTCGGAGGCAAACATGGTGAGCGCGAGCAGTATGCAGATGGCGAGCGTGAGATGACGCCGCAGGTTGAGATACGCGGGCGGCAGCCGCGCGCTCAGGCTGCGGTGCTCGTACAGCCAGAAGCCGCCAAAGCCGACCACCAGCAGCGCCAGCCCCCGCTGTCCGCCCAGCACGACGGCGATGGCCCCGAGGAGCGCGGGCGCCAGCGCGCCGCCGGTGCGCGCCGCGTCCCACGGCAGCCGCCCGGCGATCGCCAGCCCCCAGTGCACCGCGCCGCTGAAGGCGAGCAGGACCGCCCCCCAGGCGAGCGCGATGCGCTGCAGCAGTTCGCGCGCGCCGGAGTCGGGCAGCAGACCGACGCCCGCCAGGCACAGCACGAAGGGCGCCACGCCCAGGTAACCAGCCCACTCCGCCACAGTGTTGAGACGGGTTGCCGCGGCGTTGTTTTCCGTCAATCCCACGGCCGGCGATCATGCCACGCGCGCGGCGCGTATGTGGCTCTTGACGGCGGGCAAGTCCCGCAGGCACGCTTCGCGCGGCGTGAGGTGTCCGTTCCAACGCACACGGGGCGAAGGCTGTGACCGCGTGCGGGGGAACGGTTAAACGGGAAGTCCGGTGCGGATTCGTCCAAAGCCGGCGCTGCCCCCGCAACGGTAATCGAGATCAAGCGGATCACATGAGCCACTGCACCTGAGCGACGGGTGCGGGAAGGCGATCCGCCGGAGCCTCAAGCTCCCGCTCGAAAGCCCGGAGACCGGCCTCGCGTATCACCGATGGGCGTCGCGGCGGGCGATGCTGGTCCGGCGGTACGCCTCGCTTACCGCGCGCCTGCCAGCTTCTGAAGCCACGAGCCCTCGGGCACGGGTGTGTGCAATTTCAGGAGCTTGCCCATGACAACAGGTCTCACTGTGCGCCGCGCGCTCGGCAGCGCCGCGCTGTTGGTGTACGTAGCTTTTCCCGCCTGGTCCGACACTGGCCTGGATCGCACATCCGACGCGGATGCGCTGCAGACCATCGTCATCACCGCGACCCGCATTCCCACCCCGGAGCTGGACCTCGCCAGCAGCGTCACCGTCGTCACGGCGGAAGAGATTGCCGCCCGCCAGGAGCGCACGTTTGCCGAGGTGCTCAAGAACATTCCGGGCCTCAACGTGGTGCAGCAAGGCGGCCCGGGCGCCGAGACTTCGGTGTTCATGCGTGGCACCAATTCCAATCACACCAAGGTGCTGGTGGACGGCATCGATGTCAGCGATCCGAGCAACGCCAACGCGGCGTTTGATTTCGGACAGCTGCTGACGCAGGACATCGAACGAGTCGAGGTGCTGCGCGGCCCGCAAAGCGGGCTGTATGGCTCGGATGCCATCGGCGGAGTGATCAGTGTGATCACCAAGGCGGGCTCGGGACCGATGAAACTCTCGGCGTCGGTCGAAGGTGGCACCTTCGACAGCTTCAACCAGACCGCCGGTGTCAGTGGATCGCAAAACGCCTTTCATTACAGCGCGAATGTCGCCCACCTGCACTCCGGCGCGACGCCGGTCACCCCGCTTGACGTGTTGGCGCCGGGTGAGCATCGCAATGCCGACTACTACGACAACTTCACGGTCTCCAGCAAGCTCGGATTCGATGTCACGCCG
Source organism: Steroidobacteraceae bacterium (assembly GCA_041485725.1). GTDB lineage: Bacteria > Pseudomonadota > Gammaproteobacteria > Steroidobacterales > Steroidobacteraceae > 13-2-20CM-66-19. Next base: position 1,873 of record JBGPKC010000023.1, on the reverse strand, counting down.
GACTTCGACCTGGGCCTGGTGGCGCGGTATACCAACACGCACCTGCGGTATACGGGCGAGGACTTCAGCACCTTTCCGGCCTTGCCGGCGGCACAGCAGAGCGCCAGTAACACCGACCAGTACTACGCGCGCGCAACCGGGCAGCTCATTTCCCTGGATGGTGCGCTGAATCAGACCCTGGGCGTCGCACTCACCCGCAACCAGACGGCGACGCTGCAACCGCAGCTGCCGGAGAGTCTCAATACCGGAGAGCGGGTCAAGGTTGACTGGCAGGGGGCCGTCAAGGTCTCGAGGGCGCACACGGTACTGCTCGGTCTCGAGGATGCGCGTGACGAGATCAGCGCGCCGATCTCCGCGAGCATCCGTATCGCTGCGGCTTACGCCGAGCTGCAGTCGCAACTCGGCGATCACTGGTTTTCGGTTTTCAACGCGCGCTACGACGATAACAATCGCTTCGGAAGCAAACTTACCTACCGCATCGCACCGGCGTGGGTGAGCTCGGCATCGGGCACGAAGCTGAAGGCCAGCCTGGGGACCGGATTCAAGGCGCCCACCCTCAGCGAGCTGTTCCAGGATTTTCCGCCGTTCTTCTTTGCCAACCCGAATCTCAAGCCCGAGAGCAGCGTCGGCTACGATCTGGGAATCGAACAGGGATTCGGCGGCGACACGGTGCGCGTCGGGGTCACCTATTTCTACAATCGCATTCGCGACCTGATAACGACCGACGTCACCGGAACCAGTTATGCCAACGTCGGGCGCGCGAGCACGGACGGGATCGAGAGTTTCGTGGTGTACCAACCGGTGAAGCAGCTGACCTTGCGGCTGGACTACACCTATACGGAGGCGACCGACGACGTGCTGCATGAAGAGCTGCTGCGTCGCCCGAAGCACAAGGGCAACCTGAACGCGACCTGGCAGGCGACGCACGCGCTGCTGCTGAACGCCAGCGTTCTCACGGTCAGTGCATGGGTCGACGGCAACCGCGACTTTTCGATCCCGCGCCTCGAGGCGCCTGGGTATACAACAGTGAATCTCGCGGCGAGTTTCGATCTCAGTCAGCAGTTTGTCGTGTTTGGGCGCATCGACAATCTTTTTGACCGGCACTATCAGAATCCGGTCGGGTTTCTGCAGCCGGGCATCGGAGTATTTGCGGGTATCACGGCGAAGCTGTAGTTCCACGCCGAAGTGATAATCTTAGGTCTGCCATGAGCGAGCCGCACACCAGTCCTGCCTCCGGAGCCGCACCCACGGAGAACGAGCGCACCTGGGGCATGCTCGCGCACCTGTCGGCGCTGGTGGGACTTCTCATTCCACTGATCGGCAACGTGTTGGGGCCGCTGGTGGTCTCGATCGCCCGGTCTGATCAGTCGGCCTTTGTTGCCGCGCACGCAAAGGAAGCGCTCAACTTCAATATCTCGGTCACGCTCGCCGCGCTCCTCTGTACGCTCCTGATGCTGGTGTTCGTCGGCTTCCTGCTGGGCAGCGCGCTGTTCATCGCGTGGCTGGTCATGACACTCATCGCCGCCATCAAGGCGAGCGAGGGCGCGGCGTATCGCTATCCGTTCTCGCTGCGGCTGGTGAGCTGACGCGGGCAAGCCGAGCGCGTTGCGCGGGGCGCTAAGTGCCCGTCGATGCTGGGTTTTTTGGACTGCCGCAGGCGGCTTTACGGGTTGTATGTATATATATACAGTACCGCCATGCGCCGCACGATCACCGGCCGCCAGTCGTTCACAGGCAGGGGCGCCCTGTCCAACCCGGCCGGGCGCTTCGATCTCCAGAAGCTCGAGGCGGTGGATGATGGCTGGTACCTCGAGGAGGCACCCGACAGCCTCGCCACGACGCTCGAGCCCGAGCGTGCGCGCACGGTCATCAG
>JBGPKC010000022.1:0-40877 GCA_041485725.1 Steroidobacteraceae bacterium | reverse complement strand
GTATAACAAGAGCAGCCGCGAGGCTATCCTGCATTCACCTACCAACCGACCTCAAAAACTGACACCTTTGTGCACGCGCATCGCGGCGCTTCATCCTTCGGGGTCGGGATTGGCCCGGTGAGAACTATCCTGCGTTTTTGGCAGCTCTTGTCACACGCATTCACGGCTCAAGTATTTTGATCGCGCCGTTTGACGCAATGATCTGCCGAACCCGATCTCGTAGCTGCTCTAGAGCGTGCTGGTCGGATTTGTGGAAGAGCCGTTTGGCAAGATTCAACCCTGGATCATGGGCGACAGAAATGACCCACTGGGCAGGTGGTTCCTGAGGTCCATCGCCAACGTACGACAGGGCAACCCAGAATCGATCTTTGCCATGCGTTGCCCAAAACCCCCACCCATAATCCTCCTGAATCGGCTCCGAGAGTTCTACACCTAGCTCTGGGTACCGTGAGATCTCCTGCTTCAACCATGCTGCAAAATCCTCTCCGAAACAGCAGGGATTGATGAAGTGTGGCTTCACGCTCCGATGTTCAAAGAGGTCCGTCTCGACCATCATCGAGTCACCGAGCTCGCCGCCTCCCCGCGTCATTGCTGGCACCCACAGCTCCCAACTGCTGATGCTCCTCCGACCGCCGCGCCAGCGGCCGCGCCCGGATAGACCCAGGGCCACCTCAGAAGCTGCTGAAGAACGGCGGGCAGCTTGTCACCGTAGTTCTGCCAACCCGGAGGGAAGCGATAGGGGTCCGTCAAGTAATGCAACTCTTGGGACACGTAGTTGCCATTCCAGGGAGAGCGCGGACCGCCGAACCGACTCGGTATCCAGTGCGAAAATTCGTAGCCCTCCCTGCCGGCATTTGCTTCGGAAGCTTCTAGGCCGGCGGCTCCGCCGATTGCCGCAAAGAGCGCGACTCCAGATATCTGGCCCCCTGTGTAGGCATTGGAACACTTATTCACCACATCATTGGTATCGTTCCAATTCCTGATCTGATTCGTAAGCCCGAAACTGAGTGTGTCGCCGAAACCTGCCGAATAATTCACTAAGCCCTGCGGCAATGGATCGCCAATCCACCACAAACCGAGAGGATCGTAGAGGTTGATCGGGCTTCCATTCGCATATGCGTAGGTCGAGAAGCTGCCACCACCGAGTCCAATGCGATCGGACTCGACATACCGGCCGACTTGCGGATCGAAGTCTCTGAAGTAGTTCTGATGTAACCCTCTTAGCCCGCCCACGATTCACGAGCGTCAGTCGAATTCTGGCGGGTCAATGTCCTTCATGAACAAGTGCACAATATCGTCGCTACCGCTCAGTACGCTCCGAATCGGCATTCCATCAACGACTCGCCATTCAGCGCTGTACCCAGCCGCCGCATCAGAAAAGAGACCTCGAAACTGGCAGTTCTTCGCGTCGAAGCACTTTCCACCGAAGTATCGGATGCCCTTGTATTCAAGCGGTCGCTGGCCCCAAGCATCGTACATATCCGATACTTGCAGTGAATATGATCGGCCTCTGTACGAGACCGAGATGCTTTTGACGTACGTCTGGGGCAAGGTGCCGCCTTGCAATCCCATGGGAACGCGCCCGTTGATGAAGCAAGCCTTGCTGACCGTTGTGCAGCCCGAAATCTTAAACAGGGTCTTGTCGAATGGCGCCTCAGTAATCCGGACCGTCACCCCGCTCGGCAAGGAAAACGTGGCGCTAGTGTCCGCGAGCGCAGATACCGAGGTCACTGCAAGTGCTAACGCAAGCGCAGTTTTCACGGCAGCACCTGAAGGCAGGTGTCCTGACTGTTAGCAATTCGATCCCGAGTCCCTCGGTCGGTAACCGGGCATCCGTTTGAGGAGTCCTTGCGATCATTAGTGTGGGGTCCGTGAATCAAGAAACCACGGCGCTTGAACATTCGATTGCTCGGATCTGGAGTGAGAGGTAATGCCCAACGCAACAAACGTCCGTCGGAAGTGTAGTAATCCTGCTGCGGCCCGATCGTATAGCCCCCCAAAGGAAGGGGGCCAATGAACGGGACGTCTTGCATCAACGGGTTGTTGAGACCTGCTCCGTAGCCTGCGTAGGCGGTTCCAACAAAGTCGATAATTCCATCCGCGTCGCCGACATGGATCAGTTGCCCCGTCGACTGACTGTAGACCCAGCAGAGTCCGAGCGCATCAGTAAAGATGATCGGATTTCCATGCGCGTAGGAATAGGTGTTAACGCCGGCGTAGAGCCCGATGGGGTCTGACTCAACGTACCGTCCAACCATCGGGTCATAGTCGCGCTGCCAGTTGTAGAAGAGTCCCGTCTCGCTGTCGAAGTACTGACCCGGGAAGCGCATGTTGTAGGTTACCCGCTCGAGCCCAAGGTGCCGTTTCTCATCACTGTTAGTTGCCTGCGTTCGATCCTCGCGGCGCGCCGTCGGGTGTCGAACGGACTTTGTACTTGTCGCAGACCCCTACTTCCACTCGAACTCCCTTCGGATCAGCGCATATAAGCTGGAATAGGCCCCTTACCAGCTCCGCCTTCGTGTCTGTACCATTCGGTAATGCTGTCGAGTGCGAAGGCGAGCTCGGGGGCATCGATTTGCTTGCCTCTTTAAGCTCCCGGTCCAGCCAGGAAGCCAGATCGGCGAGCAACATACCCGCCTCACTTCCGGCGGTGTCAATCGACTTTTGACCTACTTGAATGGCCAAAATGCCTTTGGTGGAGTCTCGATCAAGAGAATTGTCCGCGCGGAAGATCACAGTCGCGCCGCGGTCATCGCGGGCCCGGACTTCAATAGAACCCCCATCCGGATACACTCCCGCCGAATCCACTTGGAGCATCGTTGTGCGTTCGTGACAACCGGAGAGCCCCAAGGCGCTGAACCCAGCGATCATCACATATCTCGATATAGAAGTGGCGCGTCTGATCATGGGCCAAATGTCCGCGGATAGGAAGGAATGGCCTGGGCTCCTTTCACGTCGATCATGATCTTATCCGGGTATCCCGTCACCTGTGTGTTAAGGATTCGACTTAGCTTCTCGGCAAATGAATCATCACCTTTTGCTGTCTCGCAACCGTAAATCGTAACCGGCATGCCAGGCTTCCAGTTGCACTCGGTTCTGAGCAGCTTCGCCAGCTCCTCGGGAGTCAACAGTTGCCGATTGTTGACGATTCTGTCTCCGCGCCTGTCATCCGCAACCACCCTGTTGTTCGCATGAGCAAACACCAAGACTTCGCCCATACGGTCGGGAAACTGGCTCGCCGCAGCACCCAGCACAATATTGGCGGTCCAGATAGAGCGTCTGTTGAACAAGATGCACTTGACTAGTCCCGAGGGATCGTCAGCGAGCAGCGGATCTCCATCAACGTACGCATACGTATTCAACCCGCCTAGTAACCCGATCGGATCACTCTGCAAGTACTTCCCAGTGAGCGGATCGTAGTCCCGATTCCAGTTCTGCGAGAGTCCTGTCTCCGCTTGGTAGTACTGTCCCGGAAAACGTAAGTTGTAGGTAACCGACGAGCTCAATTCAAAGCGCTTTTATCGCGCTTTCCGCGCTCCCGCGAATGCGATTGCACACATCTTTTCCAACTCCACAGTTCGTCTTGACGTTTTCGAGGACTTTCAAAAGATCCGCCTTGCCCGCTGATTCGTCAATATGCCTATAGACAAAGTCGGCAAATACCTTATCTTTCTTCGCGAGCATCGAAAAATCATTCAACGTGCTCCATTTATCTACCAACACCCTCATGACGCTCTCGGTGAAACCCTCGGCGATCGATCCGTCATCACACTGTCTATAGCGTCTGTAGACGCCATGCAAGCTTTTCCAATCCCGCGCCGCGGCGACAGCTTTCTCTGCTTGCATGGCTGTCTGCTCGGGGCAAGGCATTTCCTTCGCACCCGAGGAGATCGACGATAAAAGAATCATCATCCCCAATAGCGTGTTCGTGACAATGTACATAAGGAAACTATTGCACAGTTATCGACTCGATTGGATCGTCTTGGTGAAGCTGGAACAACTCGCGCATACATGGATCATCAGTTCTGATGCAACCTTGCGTAGGCGACTGGGGGCCGCTACGGCCCGAATGCACACCCATACCTGTGCGTCCGGACACATTGAAAATGAAGATACCGTGTGACCCGTACTGACCTGTTGGACCGCTTTCCGGATGCGGGTTGTACCAAGAGTAAGGGAAGGTGCCTCTTGGAAACGGTCCCTTACTGCTTCTTGTCACGTTATTTCCGGCCGCACAAGAGAATAGGAAATTGCCATCATGATCGAACACATCGAGAGAGCCTGTAGCACGATTGAAACTGAGGCTAGAGAGCCCGTAGACGTCGGAGCGGCTTAAAGGGTTGCTTCCGACATAGGCGTACGTGTTGATGCCGCCGTTCAGGCCGATCGGATCACTCTCGATGTATTTTCCAGTGAGCGGATCGAAGTCACGCTGCACGTTCTGCGAGAGCCCGCTCTCTGCCTGGTAGTACTGCCCGGGAAAACGTAAGTTGTAGGTCACGGTGACGGTTCCCTGCGGGTTCTGAACCGCAGCCCCATTGCCGAAGGGATCGGAGTCCCAGCGCCACACAATGATGTTGGTGTTGCGGTTGGTGATGCGCCGCGGCGTATTGAGATGATCGGTATGCACGTAGTAGGTTTTCAGAGCGCTCGTTCCAAATTGCAAGGTCGCTACCGGGATGTCGCCCAACCAAATCGTTTCCTCGATCAGGTTGCCGATACCATCGTATTCACCGATCAGGTGCCCGGCCTCATCCTGCATGAAGAGCGTCGTTCCGGCTGTGCCCGACTTCTCGATCATCTGACCGAGCGCGTTGTACAGGTAGTTGGTCGGTCCGGCGTTCGTGGCCATCAGACGACCGCGGTTGTTGTAGGTAAACACGTAACTGCCGTAGGCCTGGGTATGCCCCGCGGCGTCATAGACGTAGATTGGGCGAACCAGGCTCCCCGAGGTTGAGCTCAGCTGATTGTTGGTCGAGTTGACAGAGAACGTCGTCGCAGTTGTGCCTGTCTGGGTCAAGCGGTTGCCATTGGCATCGTAAGTCCACCCATCAGTGATGCTGGTGGTTGTCGCGCTGGTGAGCCGATCCAGGGCATCGTAGCCATAACTCCAGGACAGAGCGCTGCTCGAGGAGTCCGTAATACCGCTGATGCGGTTGGCGTTGTCGTAGCTGTATCCGAGGGTGGTTCCCGCGGTCACGATCTGGCTGATCAGTCCGTCGGAGTTGAAGCTTCGGGTCGTGCTGCTGCCGTTGCCCCAAGTCCAGCCGTTTACTCCTCCGAAGGGCTCATAGGTCGCCCCCGAGAGCAGGGTAGTGCCATTCACCGCGATGCTGGTGATCTGGTGGTTACTGTTATAGCCGTAGGTCACGGCCTGACCAGAGGGGGTGACGAGTGAGGTGAGATCTGCATTCGTATAGCCGTAGCCCACCGATTTGGACACCGCGCCGACGGTCAGTCCCTTGCCGGTCACCCGGCCTAAGCCATCATAAGTCCAGGACAGAGAGTGATTGGCATCCGAGGCGCTCGTGAGCCGCCCCTTACCATTGGTGCCTGAGTCGTAGCCGAATACGATCGTCTGATCGGCCACTCCGTCCAGCTCGTAGACGATTGAAGTTACCCGGTTCTGCGCGTCGTACGCGTAAGTCGATACCGCGCCTCGCGCATCGGTTGAAGTCGCGAGATTGCCGCCGGAATCGAATGTGTTCGTCGTCGAGCCTGTGTCCGGGCTTGTTTGCGTCGTCAAGTCCCCAAAACCGTTATAGCCGTAACTCGTGGTCAGGCTTCTCGGGTCCTTGACCGAGGTCAGATCATCTTCAGCGTCGTAGCCGAAGTAGGTATTGCCGTTCGCCGGGTCGGTGATCTGCGTCAGGCGATTGAGCGGATCGTAAGCATTGGTCGCGTTCCGGGTCAGCGGCGCGTTGATGGTCGTCTGATTGCCGTTGCTGTCGTAGCCATACGTTGTGGTCACCGCAGAGGTGTTCGCGGCGTTGATGTCCTGATAGAGGTGATTCAGGGCGTTGAAGGCACGTGTGTGCGTGCGATGCAGGGTGCTCGAGGGATCGTAGATGTTCTCCGCGGAGCGATTGCCCATCGCATCGAGCGTGTAGTGGATCGAGTTGCCCACTCCATCGCTGATCTGCGTGAGTCGATGGGCGCCATCGTAGGAGTACTGGATATAACTGCCATCAGGCAGCGTCACCTTTTTGAGAAGTCCTGTCGCGTAGTAGCTAAAGCCCGTCGTCTCGCTGCCCACCTGGCGTGAGGTCAGGCGCTGGCGGGTGTCATAGGTCAGCGTCGTGACCACACCGTTCGGATCGGTGATCGTCAAAGGCCGTCCGTGGGCGTTGTAGGTATTGTACGTCGTCACGTTCCCGACCGCATCGGTCACCGTATGCAATTCCCCGCACTGATATCCCGTCGTGCAGGTGTAATACGTGTAGGTCGTCGTCGAGTTCACGTCCGTCCGTGGGCCCTGTGCCGTGAGCATCCGGCCGTAACCGTCATACGTGTAGGTCCACGTCCTCGACACGTTCGGTGTCACCGTATTATCGGTGACGGTCTTCGTCAGTGCATTTCCCGACGAATCGTAGGTAAAGGCGGTCGTGCGGTTCGGCTCCGTGATCAACGAGGGCACGCGATAGTTTGGGTTCCAGCTCGTCGTGATCGTGCGCGCCTGAGCGGTACCGTAGGCTCCCGTACTGGAAGTCTCAAGGTTTCGGGTCAGGTCATAGACGGTGTTGGTGACGTTGCCTTTGTAGTCGGTAACAGATCGCGGATTCCCGTTGGCGTCATAGGTCTCAGACTGCGTCACGGTGCCGGTGCCCGAAGCGGCGGGTTGGGTCTGGCTCGAATCATTGTTGTAGCTTAAGTTATTTTGAAAATGATAGGTCCTACTCGTGCCCAACGGATCTGTGACGATAGTGCTCGTGATCGGACTGCCATAAAAAGAAGAGGCATTGTAGGTAAAGGTATAATTGTCCACGCCGCCGGCATGCTGCGTGTTCACTGCGAAGGGGCCGCTCGTGTACGGCGAACTCATGTACTGAAACGTCGCGTACCGCACACCGTTCTCGTCTGTAATGCCTGTCAGCGCGCCGGGTATACTGTCCCCGCCGGTATTGGCCGGTTCGTTGTACCAATAGGTCTTGCTCGACGTGTCCGGATAAATGACGCCCGTCAAGTTGCCACTCGCATCGTAGCTGTATTGAGTGATGCCGCCTGCCGGGTCGGTCATCTGTGACATCTGGCCAAGCGCGTTGTAGGACCAGGAGAGTGTGTGGCCGAAGGCATCGGATTGCGTGAGTAGCAATCCGGCGCGGGGCGCAATAGTCACCGGCGTGCTCGCCGTCGAATACGTATACGTAAAGACTTGTCCACCGCGCAGCGTTTTTTGAATCAGCGCACCGGCGGCATTGTAGATCTCGATCGTGTCGTCCTCGCGCTGCACCTGCCATTCGGTGGCACCACTGACGCTAAGCATAATCACGCGCTCGTTGATGTCCGCGCTCGCTGTCACCGCGTCATTCGGACCCGTAAACTCGAGCGAGCGACCATCCTCGGTCTGCAGCTGATATTGGGCGCTCAGATACGGATAGGTGCTGACATAGGTGGAGCAATGGACTCCGCTCGCACTCGAGTAAGTCCAGTAGCCCGGATAGCAGCCTTGCATGGCCACGGAGGATGAGGAGTTATTGATGAAACTCTCTGTAAGCACCGAGGTAAAAAAGCCGTTATTACTTCGATAAGTGCGGGTGAAATTCAGTCCCGGCAAACCCGAGTAGTCTGTCTCGGCCTGCATCTTCTGGCCGACGGACGCAAAAATGGGGTTCCCCAAACAACTCACGCAGGACTTAGGCGGCAAGATATCGGGGATCGTGATTGCGCACGCGTAGATGCGGTCGTTCGACCCCGGTGGCGTATTGTTTACAAGATGGGATCCGACGGGACAGGTGTAACTCGTCTGAATGTAGCCGGTGTTCGGATAATAGCTGCAGCTTCCTCCTTCGCTCGGGCAAGACTGGACGCCAAATTCGTTCTGATAAGGATATCCGTTGAAGGTGATGGAACCCGGCGTGGCAATCAAATTCTGTGCGGTCCAGATGTAGCCAGCGCTGGTTTGGTCTACAACTGCCTGCGCGTCGCTCCACGCCTGCGCCAAGGAGGTCTCATAAGGCCCCGGGACGTCGTTGCAGTACCCACAACCCTGAACGTTGTAGAAATTCCAGAGAAATGTCGGTTCGACGTAAATCGTGTGGGACTGCGCCTGAGCGGGCGACGGCGCGATCAGCCACAGCGCCGCAATGGAACGAAAACCAGAACATTCGGCCCTTGAGTCCGAGCCGTTTTTGGCTGCGAGAGGCCGTGGAACGATTGAGTGCGTGGATCATGAGACTCCCTGAAGACCGTTCGGACCCGCCGTCGCGGATCGTGGAAGATCCTCGCCCAGCTCGAGCGATGCAAGAGGCGTCACAAAATCTTCGCACTCGCAAATAATTTGACGGAGCGGGTGAGATCAATGCCCGCGCCAAGACAGATAGGGGCTTGAAATCGGTGTTCGCCTCCGCCCGCGCACCTTGCGTCTGTGCGACGACTGGGTTAGACGTGCGACTCCCCAGCTGATCTCGACGACGCCGATATCAAGCCCGCATGACCGGACCTGTGCTGCTCCAGTGGACGAATCCGAAGGCACGGCGCTGGGTCTTGCTGCTGTGCTTGCTGACGGCAGGAATAATCGGCACCGCTGTGGCTGTTCGCCCTTGGAAGGGGAGCGCGACTTCCGGGGACACCGCGCTCCCGCACTCCGCTGAGCGCGCACATCAGGAGGCTTTGCGCAGAGCAAGCCCGCGGCAGAACGCGGCGGTGCAAAAGCCGGGTCCGCCTGATCCGGCAGCGCAAAAGACTGCCGCTACCTCAGCTGCAAAGGCTGCAGACGCCGCTGCCGAGCTTGCCGCTTCAGTGGCAGTCGGGGCGACCGACCACTGACTCAGGAGTCGTGTATCCCGGGGTGTATCCCGGATCACTTATCTCATTGATCCTGATCGGCAAAATAAATGTTGCCGAGACAGACGAACAGGATTCGCACCCCCCTATCTTACGCTGTAGCCGCGGCCCTCAAGACAGGCGCGCATCGCGCGCTGATAGTCCGCGCGCTTGCCGCCCGTCTGCTCCGGCGGCACGCCGCCGGCGGACTGGGTCGGGTCGAACCCGGTCTGCGACGACGCCCACTTGTGACACTCGTACTTGTCGTTCGCCTGCTGATCCGCGGGCTGACTGTTCTTCGGATAGATAAACAGATCATCGCTCGGCGGTGCCTGGGTGCTCGCACCCTGATCATTCGGCGGCTCTACGACTTCATAACCATCTTCTGCGTCGCGCCACGCATAGTAGGTCTCGTTGGCGTAGTAGTACGGGAATCCGCCGATCCACACCGTGGTGTAAAACGGCGGCAGCACCGGCACGAAGACGCCAATGGGCGCCCCCACAACGACGAAGCTCGGTCCGTACGGTGCGTACCAGACGCCGCCCGAGTAAAAGTAGCGCCCGCCCCCGCGCTCGACGATGAAAGGTCTGCCGGGCACCCCGCGCACATAGCCGCCACGGCCGGGATAGTAGTGGTTGTGGCTGTAGCGCTCGTCGAAATGCTCGGCATGATGCTCGGGACGCGCACCGCCGTGACGCTCATCCGCCCGCGCAGCCGTCGCGCCCAGCGCCAGCGCCAGCGCCATTGCCACACCGCACGCCCCTGCGACAACTCTCTGCATATCTCACCGTACGCTATAGCCGCGCGCATCCAGGCAGGCGCCGATGGCGCGCCGGTAATTGGCCGCCTTCTGCTCCTGCATCGCGGCCTGGCGCCGGTCGTTGACGACCACGGTGCGTGTCTCCTGGGCGTTGGCAGCGTCACTGACGCTGCCGATCGCGCCGCCGACCACCGCGCCCGCCAGCGCACCGGTGGCGCTCTCCCAGGGCCTGGAGATCGCCGCGCCGATGATGGCGCCGGTCACCGCGCCCACCGCGGTGCCGGTTCCCGGAGGCGGTCCGGCTGACACGACACGCACGCGCTGGTGCGGCGGCACACCCGGGGCACTCGGATCGAAGCCGGTCTGCTGAGTGGCCCACTGGCTGCACTCGTAGTGGTCGCGATCCTGCTGCGCCGGTGCCTGGCCGTGCAGGGGATACGCATAGACATCGGTGTTCGGCGGCGGCGGCGCCTGCACCTGGGGGGGCGGCGCCGGGCGCGGCGGCGGCGCTGCGACACAACCGGCCAGGATGCCGGCCACGGATGCGAGCGCCACGCAGCCGAGTGCCGCGCGAATGATCGTTTCGGTTCGGTTCTTCATCGGTTGTGTTCCATGAAAGCGCACCAGTGCATGAAACGCTGCTTGCGGGTTCGCGGTTGACAGTTCCAGACTTCCGCAAACACGTCAATTTGACGCCACCGCAACTTGCAAGTTCCGGCCTTCGGCCGGCCCAAGTGCCGCGCGCGGGGAACTGCGGCCGCCGCCGGCACTGACTGTGAACAATTGTTAAGGCGCCTCAGCGCCTGCACACACCTCTCGAGTGTAGCGCTTCAGCGCACCGGCGCAGTCATCAGCGCCGTGACACGTTCGAGATCTGCGAGCGTGTTCACGTCCGGACCGGGGGCTTCGAGGGCCTCGGCGACGCACACCACCAGGCCGTGTTCGAGCGCGCGCAACTGCTCGAGTTTCTCGCGCGCCTCGAGCGCACCGCGGGGAAGCTGCGCGAGGCGCAGGAGCGAGCCCACGCGATAGGCGTAGATGCCGACGTGGCGGCGCGCGCCGCCGCAGTCGCGCTGACTGGCGGGACCTGAGGGCGCGCCGTCGCGATTCCAGGGAATCGGCGCGCGGCTGAAGTACAGTGCCCGCCCCGATGCATCGGTCACGACTTTCACCGCGTTAGGATCCAGCAGCTCTTCCACCGAAGTGATCACGGTTGCGAGCGTGCCGACATCGGCCTGCGGGTGCGCCTGCAGGAGGGCTGCCACCTGGCCGATAAGCGCCGGGGGAATCAGCGGTTCATCGCCCTGCACGTTCACCACGATGTCTTCCTGCGGCCAACGGCGCGCGCGCGCGACTTCGGCGATGCGATCGGTGCCTGAGGCGTGGCTGCGGGCGGTCGGCACCGCCTCGGCACCGAAAGCGCGCGCGGCGCTGATGATGCGCTCATCGTCGGCGGCGATCAGCACTTCGCGCGCCCCCGCCGCGCAGGCACGTTCGTAGACCCACTGCAGCATGGGCTTGCCGCCGATCGGCCGCAGCACCTTGCCCGCAAGGCGCGCCGAGGCATGACGCGCTGGTATGACCACCCGGAACACGCGTCGCCCTTCGCTCAACGCTCGAGCAGAGGATCGTCGGCGGCGAGCTGGCGTGCCTCTTCCTCCAGCATCACGGGCACCGCGTCGCGGATCGGATAGGCGAGACGATCCATGCGGCATACCAGCACCTGCGCCTCGCGCTGGAACTTGAGCGGCCCCTTACACACTGGACAGGCGAGTATCTCGAGCAGGCGTGCATCCATCAGATCTGACCTCCGGCGACGCTGGTGGGGCGCACCTTCGCCAGCACACGCGCCAGCAACTCGTGCGCCTCGGGCGCGCTGAACTGCGCGGCGACCGGGACATACCACAGCCGCGGGTCGGCGAACGCCACGCATTTTACGGCATCTTTCTCGGTCATGAGCACCGGCAGGCCATCGGCGAACGCCAGCTCCGCGGGCGCGAAGCGATGGTGGTCGCCAAAGGCGTGTTCGATGACCTCGATGCCGTGCGCGCGCAGCTCGCCAAAGAAACGCGCCGGATTGCCGATCCCGGCAACTGCGTGCACGCGCTGTCCGCCGAACCGCTGCAGCGCGCGCGGGCTCTCCTGTCCGTCGAGCCTCACGGCCTCTTGCGCTACCAGCCGCATGGCCAGTGCCGGGGAGGTCGGCAACGCGGCGGTGAGCGAACCGTGCTCGGGCGCGCCGTTCATCACCACCGCGTCGGGTTGCGGCAAACGCGCGAGCGGCTCACGCAGCGGGCCCGCCGGCAACACCCGGCCATTGCCAAAGCCGCGCGCGCCGTCGATCACCACGATCTCGCAATCACGACCCAGGCGCAGATGCTGCAATCCGTCGTCCGCGAGGATGACATCGGCGCCTCCTGCGACCAGCGCGCGCGCGCCGGCGACGCGATCCCTGGCGACGATGGTCGGACAGGCGGTGCGGCGCGCGAGGATCAGCGGCTCGTCGCCGACCTGCCGCCAGTCGGAAGTCGACTGCACGGCGCGCGGCCCGGCGCCGCGGCGCCCGTAACCGCGTGACACGATGCCCACCTTCAGTCCCTGGGCGATCAGCTGCCGCGCGAGCCAGATGGTGAGCGGCGTCTTGCCGGTGCCGCCGACCGTGAGATTGCCCACCACCACCACCGGCTTGCCGGCACGCTCGGTGCGCACCCAACCCGAGACATAGGCGCGGCGGCGCGCGCGCATCAGCGCGCCATACAACCAGGCCAGCGGCCCTAACAGCGAGGGGCGCGAGCGCTCGCGATACCAGAGCTCGGTGAGCCGCTGCTCCATCGCCTCTGGCCCCTCAGGTCGAGAACTGCAGGCGGTGCAGCTGGGCGTACAGGCCGCCGTGCGCCAGCAGTTGCACGTGCGTGCCGCTCTCGGCGATCGCGCCCGCATCGAGGACGATGATCCGGTCGGCCTGCTCCACGGTGGACAGGCGGTGGGCGATGATGAGGGTGGTGCGGTTGCGCACCAGCTGCGCCAGCGCCGCCTGGATGTGCCGCTCGGCCTCGGTGTCGAGCGCGGAGGTCGCCTCGTCCAGGATCAGAATCGGCGCGTCCTTCAGCAGCGCCCGCGCGATGGCGATGCGCTGGCGCTGCCCGCCGGAGAGCAGCACGCCGCGATCACCCACCAGCGCATCGAGCCCCGCGGGCTGGCTGCGCGCGAACTCGAGCACGTGTGCGGCCTCCGCCGCGCGCTCGATGGCCGCATCCGGCAGCTCGCGGCCGAAGGCGATGTTGTTGCGGATGGTGTCATCGAACAGCACCACATCCTGGCTGACGACCGCGATCTGCTCGCGCAGGTTGCGCAGCTCGTAATCGCGCACATCGCGACCATCGATGCGCACGCTGCCTGCGCCGGCGTCGTAGAAGCGCGGCAGCAGATTGACCAGCGTTGACTTGCCGCTGCCGGAACGCCCGACGATCGCGAGACTCTCACCCGCCGCGACTTGCAGCGACACGTCGGCAAGCGCCGCCGCCCGCTCGCGCGCCGGCGCGCCCTGCGGATCCGCCGCCGTCACGCCGCCCGCATAACTGAACCACACGTGATCGAACTGCACCGCACCGCGTGCGCGCGCGACCCGCCAGGCGCCGCCCTGCGGCTCCACCGGCTGATCCAGCAGCTCGAACAGGCTCTGCCCCGCGGCGATCCCCTGCTGCAGGGGGCCGGCCACGCCGACCAGCTCGCGCAGCGGCTGCGCGATGCTCACCAGCGCGGTCAGGAAGCCGAACAGGTCCCCCATGCTCATGCGGCCGTGTATGGCATCGGCTATCGCGATCGAGAGCACGAACGCGAGACCCACCACGGTCACCAGCTGCACGATGGGATTGGACACTCCCTTGGTCAGGATCAGCTTCATGTTCGAGCGCAGGTTGTGATCGTTCACGGCGTCGAACTGGCGACCGAGATGCTCCTGGGCGTTGTAGACCTTGATCAGGCGCGGCGCTTCGAAGCTTTCCTTGGCACCGCGCGTGACGTCGCCCATCGAGTCCTGGATACGGCGGCTGTAGCGGCGGAAATGCCGGTTGATGACCGACACCAGCCAGCCCACCAGCGGCCCCATGGTGAGCGCAATGAGCGTGAGGCGCACGTTGAGCCACAGCAGGAAGCCGACCGAGGCGAGGATGGTGAGCGTCGTGCGCACGACGATGATCACCGAGTCGGTGGTCGCCTGGCCGATCTGTTCGGTGTTGTAGGTGAGGCGTGAGAGCAGCGCGCCCGAGGAACTGCGATCGAAGTAGCCGATCGGCAGTTGCAGGATGCGCCGGAACACCTCGCGCCGCAGCTGGCTGACGATCTGGCGGCCGACGTAGCCCATGAAGTAGGTCTGGATGAAGTCGCCCAGGCCCCGCAGGATGAACAGTCCGACCAGGGCGAGCGGCACCCACACGATGGTGCGCGGGTCCTGGTGGGTAAAGGTGCCGTCGCCGAATTTCTTGGCGAGCAGCGCGAAGCTCGCCATGGTGGCGGAAAACAACACCCCGCCCAGGATCCCGAGAATGAAGCGCCCACGATAGGGGCGCAGGTAGCCGAGCAGACGCCGGTAGGCCCGCAGCGCGCCGCCACCGGGGGGCGGCGCGCTCCTCGTTCCGATCACCGCACGGCCTGCGTCGTTCAAGGCTTGCCCGCCGTGTCTTCCTTGACCGTCGCGACATTGACCTCGGAAAACCCGAGGCGCCCGAGCACGTCCATGGCGGTGATGACGGACTGGTGAGTCGCGCGCGCGTCCGCGCGCAGCGTGATGCGCATGTCGCGGTTGGCGCCCGCTTCCTTGAGCAGCGCGGCACGCAGCGTCTCGGGACTGGCGTTGATGAGCTCGCGCCCGTTCACGAGATAACCGCCCTGCTGGGTCACGCTCACGACCAGCGGCTCGCCGCTGACCTTCTCGGTCGGCACGGCGCTCGCATGCGGCAGGTGCACGTGCAGTCGCCCCTCGTCGCTGAACCTGCTCGACAGAATGAAGAACACCACCAGCAGCAGCACCACGTCGATCAGCGACACGACGTTGATCTCCGGCTCCTCGTGGCGGCGCGGCTTGAGGTTCACGGCAAGTGAGGCCCGCTACGCCGCGGCCGCCGGCGAGGCGCGCTCGCGCAGCCGCGCCGCTTCCAGTGCGTCCGCCATGCGGATTGCATGCTTCTCCATCTGCACCACGATGCCATCGACCCTGCCACGCAGGTAGCGGTAGAAGATCAGGGCGGGAATCGCGACGCACAGGCCGGCGACGGTACAGATCAGCGCCTCGGCGATGCCGCCCGAAAGCGCGCGCGGGTCGCCCATGCCGCCGGCCTGAATGGCGTTGAAGGCGCGGATGATGCCGGTCACGGTGCCGAGCAGGCCGAGCAGTGGCGACACGCCGGCGATCGTGCCGAGCGTGTTGAGAAAGCGCTCGAGTTCGTGCACCACGTGCCGCCCGGTGTCCTCGAGACGCTCCATCAGGATCTCGCGCGGCCGGTGACGGTTGGCGAGTCCGGTGGCCAGGAGCTTGCCGAGCGGTGAGTTCTGCTCGAGCGCCGCGATCACCTTGTCATTGATCTGGTTCGCTTCGATCAGCTGCCACACGCGCTGTGGCAGCTCCTGCGGCAGCACCCGCTTGTCCTGCAGGGTCCACAGGCGCTCCAGAATGATGGCCGCCGCGGTGATCGAGCACAGAATGATCGGCCACATCAGCGGGCCGCCGGCCCGCACTATTTCCCACATTCTACGCGACCCCAGGGAGCGGTGACTGCAAAGGCGGCATCATACCGGGGCGGGGCCGCTCAAGGCAGCGCCGCCGCTGCGGCGCGCCGCACATCCCCGCTGGCGGCCTTCTGGTACAGTCTTCGGCTCGATGCCACGCCGGCTGCTAAAAAGACTGTTCCCCGACCCGGACACGCTGCGCGAGCGCTGGTTCCTGCGGCCCTTCGGCGCGCGGATCATTGACCCGCACCTGTGGACGCTGCATCGGCGCGGCGTGACGCACGCTTTCGGGGCCGGACTTGCGATCTGCTTCGTGCCCTTGCCGGTGCACCTGCTCCTGGCAACCAGCGTTGCGGTCATCTGGCGCCTCAACATTCCCGTGATCTGCGGCACCACCTTCCTGCTCAATCCCTTCACCGCGGTGCCCGCGTACTACCTCGCCTACCGGGTGGGAGCGGCGCTGCTGCACGTGCCGCGCCAGCACTTCAAGTTCGTCCCCAGCTGGCACTGGTTCGGCCACAGCCTGGCGCCGGTGTGGCAGCCGTTCATCGCCGGATGCATCACCTGCGCGCTGCTCGCCGGCCTCATCGGCTGGCTGTCGCTCGACCTGCTGTGGCGCTGGCAGGTGACCAGCCGCTACCGCACCCGACACGGCACCCAGGCGGCCTGAAGCTTGGGGCTGGCGCGCCGCGCGCGCTCCGCTAGGCACGCGCGCTGAGCGTGCCGCGCTCGAGCTCATACACGCGCTCCATGCGCGTGGCGAGCTTCAGGTCATGAGTCACCACCACCAGGCTCGTCCCGCGCTCGCGATTGAGCTCCAGCATCAGCGCCAGCACGCTGTCGGCGTTGCCGCCGTCCAGATTGCCGGTCGGCTCATCGGCCAGCACGATACGCGGCTGCGTCACCAGAGCGCGCGCGACCGCCGCGCGCTGCCGCTCGCCGCCGGAGAGCTGGTGCGGCCGGTGCTGCAGCCGCTCGCCAAGACCCACGCGTTCGAGCAGCCGCTGCGCCTCGGCACGCGCGGCGGCGACTTTCATGCGCCGCACCAACAGCGGCATGGCCACGTTCTCCAGGGCCGAGAATTCCGGCAGCAGGTGATGAAACTGATACACGAAACCGAGCGCCTGGTTGCGCAGCCTGCCGCGCTCGCTCTCGGCCAGGGAATGAATGTCGCGGCCGGCGACCAACACCTCGCCGGCGCTGGGACGGTCGAGACCACCGAGAATCTGCAGCAGCGTGGTCTTGCCGGAACCGGAGGCGCCGACGATTGCGACCCGCTCACCGGCGGACACCGCGAGCGCCACACCCTGCAGCACCGGCAGCAGCACCGGCCCCTGACGGAAGCTCTTGTAAACGCCGCGGGCTTCCAGAACGTTGTCACTCATGGCGCAAAGCCTGTGCAGGCGCGGTGCGTGCCGCGCGCCACGCCGGGTAGACCGTCGCCAGCGCGCACAGCACGAACGCCACCCCGCAGACCCGGAGCACATCGATGCCTTCGACGTACGCGGGCAGATCGCTCATGTAGTACACCCGCGCGTCGAGGAACTGCGTACCGAGCAGATGCTCGAGCGCGCCCACCAGCGACTGCAGGTTGTCGGCGAGCAGCGTGCCGAGCGCCGCTCCGAGCAGGGTGCCGGCGAGTCCGATCAGCACGCCCTGCACCGCGAACGTGAGCAGCACATTGGGTGGACCGGCACCCAGGGTGCGCAGGATGGCGATGTCGGTCTGTTTCTCTTTCACGATCATGACCAGCGTGGCGACGATGTTGAAGGCGGCCACCGCGACGATCATCAGCAGGATGACGAACATCATCGACTTGGTGATCTCGATGGAGCGGAAGAAGTTGGCGTGATCCTGGGTCCAGTCGGTGACGTAGAAGCCCGGACCGCCGAGAGCCAGCGCCACGCGGCGCACCATCGCGGGGGCGCGCAGCGGATCATTGAACGCCAGCCGCAGGCCGGTAACCGCCTCGCCGAGCTGAAACAGGCGCGCGGCGTCCGCCATGTGCACCAGCGCGAGTCCCCGGTCGAACTCGTACATGCCGGACTGAAACAGGCCCACCACCCGGAAGCGGCGCATGCGCGGCACGACCCCGGTGGGCGTTGCCGTGCCCGCGGGCGCGATCAGCACCACCGAATCGCCCACGCGCGCGTTGAGCTCGTGCGCGAGCGCGCTGCCGAGAATGGTTCCGTAGGCGCCGGCCTTGAGGTCATCGAGGCTGCCGGAAGTCACATGCTGTGCCAGACCGGTGGCGACGCGTTCCTCCTCGGGCAGGACGCCGCGCACGCTCGCCCCCGCCAGGCGCAGTCCGTTGGCGAGCATCGCCTGGCTTTCGACGTAGGGGACCGCGGCCTGCACGCCGCTCTGGCGGCGCACCTGTTGCTGCAGGTCACGCCAGTCCGGCAGCGCGCCGCTGAGCCCCATGATGGTGGCGTGCGAGGTGACCGCGAGAATACGGCTGCGCAGCTCGCGCTCGAAGCCGTTCATGACGGACAGCACGACGATGAGCGTCGCGACCCCGAGTGTCAGCCCGCACACCGACATGAGCGCGACGAACGACACGAAGCCGCGGCGGTGTGTCGAGCGCAGGTAGCGCGTGCCGATCAGCCATTCGTAGGCGCCCATGGACTACTCGTAACGCAGCGCTTCGGCCGGCGCAGTGCGTGCCGCGCGGATCGCCGGATACACGGTGGCGAGTGCCGTCAGCAGCAGCGCCAGCAACGCGATGGTGACGACGTTCCTCCAGTGCACCTCGGCGGGGATCGCGGTGATGTAGTACACATCGGCGTCCAGGATCTGGAAGCGCAAGGTGCGCTCGAGAAACGGCACGATGGTATCAACGTGCAGCGCGAGCGCGACTCCCAGCACCACCCCGAGCGCCACGCCCAGCCAGCCGATCACCAGTCCCTGGGTGATGAATATGCCCATCACGCGCCGCGGCGCTGCGCCCAGGGTGCGCAGGATGGCGATGTCGGTGCGTTTGTCGGTGACTACCATCACCAGCATGGCGACGATGTTGAAGGCGGCGACCGCGACGATCAGCAGCAGGATGAGCGACATCATGGTCTTCTCGATGCGGATCGCACGGAAGTAGTTGGCGTTGTCCTGGGTCCAGTCGCTGACCTCGAAGTCCCCCGGCAACAGCGCCCGCAGCCGCGCCGCCACCGCGGGAGCGGTGAGCACATCGTGCACGCGTACCCGCAAGCCCTCGCCGGCGGCGCCCTGCGGGGCGAGCGCCCGTACGTCATCCAGGTGCGCAAACACCAGCGTGCCGTCGTGATCCTGCAGGCCGACTTCGAACGTACCCGCCACCGTGAATTCGCGCAGTTTCGGCGCCGGCGCGCCACCGGCGCTCACCGTCGGCACCAGCACGGTCAGCGAATCCCCGGGCGCCAGCCCCAGCCGCTCGGCGATCACCTCGCCCACGATGACGCGCCCGGAGCCGGGAGTCAGATCCGCGAGGTGTCCCTGGGTGATTGCGTGCGCAAGCTCGCTCACGCTCACCGCAGAGCGTGGGTCGATACCGCGCAGCAGCACCGGCAGCATCTCGGGGCGGCGCACGGCGAGTGCCTGCAGCTCCGCGTACGGAGCCACGCTGACAACCCCCGCGGCGCCCTGCGCGATGCGCGCGGCGTCCTGCCAGTCCGCGACCCCGGGCCCGGCCTGCGAGCCTGCCGGCGCAGCAGCGGCCGCAGTCACGCGCACCTGGGCACTCAGAGAGAGGAGCCGGTCGCGCAACTCGCCCTCGAAGCCGTTCATCACCGACAGAATCACAATGAGAGCCGCGACGCCCACACACACCCCGACGAGCGACGCCCAGGTGATGAAGGAAACAAAAAACGTGTAAGAGCGGGCGCGCACGTAGCGCAGGCCCACGTAGACCGACAACGGGTGAAACATCGTCGCGATTTAACCACAGTTGCAGGCTTTTCAGACGTGCGTCACAAAACAGCACGCGCCGCCCGCCCTGCCCGCTTTGACAGATTCTTCCCGGTGCTATAGTCGTGCGGCAGTTGGGAGGACAGTGGCATGCAGACCCGAATTCTCGCAGCGCTCCTGTGCGGTTGCGCTGCCGCCGGCGCCGCGGTCGCCGATACCCTGGTGGTGAACGACCAGGTGCAGGTGCGTGAATCCCAGCTCGATCGCCCCAAGCGCGGCAGCACCATGGGCGAAGTCGAGAAGCACTTCGGCGCGCCGGTCGCCCGCCATCCCACGGTGGGCGGCGCCCCGCACCAGCCGCCGATCACGCGCTGGGACTACAACGCCTTTTCGGTGTTCTTCGAGCACGACCGCGTGATTCACGCGGTGGTGACTGGGGGCTGAGGCGTCGATCGCCTGAGCAACCAACACGTCGCCAACAGTTTGCTTGTCGCCAGACGCCGACATTAATGTAGATGTGATATTCTCTCTTTAACAGAATAATTTCCTTGGGGAGCCTGTGTTGGCCGATGAGCCTTTCAGGGCCCATGGCGAGGCCCTTGTGCGCTCCGGAGTGGTGCGCAAGAGAACGGCGGCGGTTCAGCTGGAAGCTGAGTTCCGGCGACGCGAAGCAGTGCTGCGGCAGACGTTCCGCCGCTATGTGTCTCCCCGGGTCGCCGACAAGATCCTCGAGGACCCGCAACTGCTCGACACGATGCTGTCCACGGCCGACGTGCGCACCCACGCGGTGGTGTTGTTCGCCGACCTGCGCGGCTTCACCGGCATTTCCGAGCAGCTCGAGCCGCACTGTGTCGTGCCGCTGCTGAATGAGTTCTTCTCGCTGCTGACGGAGATCACCTTCCGCCACGAGGGCACCGTGTTTCACATGGCGGGTGACTGCCTGATGCTCGGCTTCGGCGTGCCGCTGGAACAAGCCGACAGTGCGGAGCGCGCCGTGTGCGCCGCCCGGGAGATGCTCGCCAGCTTCGGCGCCCTGGCGCGCTCCTGGAAGGAGCGCTACCGGATCGAAGCCGGGCTTGGCATCGGCATCAGCGAGGGGGACGTGGTGGCCGGCAACATCGGCTCCTCCTCCTACATGAACTACACCATCATCGGTGACACGGTGAACATCGCCTCGCGTCTGTGCCAGCGGGCGCGCGCCGGCGAGATGCTGTTCTCCAGCACGCTCAAGCACTCGCTCGATGCGCACGGGATGGACGTCGGAGCAACCCCGCTGCCGCCCCTGCAGCTGCGCGGGCGCTCCCACCCCATCGACATCTTCTGCGTGCCGCTTGAATCGCGCATGCAGATGAGTGCGGGGTCGGTCGGCCCCTGAGCACCGCAGCGGCACGCACTCGCGCGCCCGTCTCCCCCGACAGTCCCCTCGCGGCCCCAAGGCTTAGGTAAGCTGCCGGGTTTTCGCGTCACCGCGCACCGAAGATGCCCGCATTGCTCAACCCGCCGCTGCCGGCCGGGGCCCACCGGCGTCTGCACTGGCATCAGCTGTACGGCAGCGCCGCGGCACTGGCGCTGGCCGAAGCCACGCGCGCCGACCGGCGGCTGTACGTGGTCATCGTGGACGCGGCGCGCGAGCTCGAGCGGCTCACGGCGGAGCTGCGCTTCTTCGGCGCACAGGCGCTGCCGCTGCTGCGGCTGCCGGACTGGGAAGTGCTGCCGTACGACCTGTTCTCTCCCCATCCGGACATCACCTCCGAGCGGCTGAAAACTCTGTTCGAGCTGCCACAGCTGCGGCACGGCTGCCTGATCGTGTCGGCCGACACGCTCATGCAGCGCCTGGCGCCGCGCAGTTACGTGCAGGGCCGTGCGTTCGAGCTCACCAAGGGACAGGCGCTCGCCATCGAGCCGTTCCGGCAACGACTCGCCGAAGCAGGCTATGCGAGCGTCAGCCAGGTGGTGAGTCCCGGAGAGTTCGCGGTGCGCGGCTCGCTGCTGGACGTGTTCCCCATGGGCAGCGCGGCGCCGCTGCGCATCGATCTCTTCGACGAGGAGATCGAGGCGATCCGCCGCTTTGATCCGGAGACGCAGCGCTCGCTCGATGCGCTGCCGAGCGTGCGCTTGCTGCCGGCGCGCGAGGTGCCGCTGGATGCGGAAGCGGTCAAGGATTTCCGCCGCCGCTACCGCACGCGCTTCGAGGGGGATCCGACCCGTACGAGCATTTATCGCGGCGTGAGCGAGGGACTCGCGCCCGCGGGGGTGGAGTTTTATCAGCCGCTGTTCTTCGCCTCGACCGCGACATTGTTCGACTACCTGCCCGCGGATGCGGTGATCGTCCACGACGCCGCGCTGCCGCAGACTCTCATCAAGGCCTGGCGGGACATCGAGGCGCGCTACGAGGACCGCCGCCACGACATCGAGCGTCCGGTGCTCAGGCCCGCGGAGCTGTTTCTCGAGCCCGCCGAGCTCGACGCGGCGCTCGCCGGCTTCGCATCGATCACCCTCGATGCCTTCAAGGC
This sequence comes from Steroidobacteraceae bacterium, assembly GCA_041485725.1. Classification (GTDB taxonomy): domain Bacteria; phylum Pseudomonadota; class Gammaproteobacteria; order Steroidobacterales; family Steroidobacteraceae; genus 13-2-20CM-66-19. The sequence goes on along the minus strand of JBGPKC010000022.1, from coordinate 19,018 downwards.
GGAGACCGAGCTGCACGGCGCCCCCGCCGAGGTGCGCAATTTTCCCACCACCGCGCCGCGCGAGCTGCGCATCGACGTGCGCGCCGAGGAGCCGTTCGCACCGCTGGATGCGTTCCTGAGTGACTTCGAGGGCCGCGTGCTGCTGGCGGCTGACTCGGCCGGGCGCCGTGAGGTACTGCAGGAGATGCTGCGCGAGCATGGCCACGAGGTGAGCATCGTGCCCGGCTGGGAGGCGTTTGCCGCGGGCACGGCGCGGCTCGCACTGACGGTGGCGCCCGACCTGGAGGGCCTCACGCTCACCGCGCCGCCGATCGCGGTGATCGCGGAAGCGCAGCTGTTTGGGGCACGCGCCCGCCAGGAGCGGCGGCGCAAGCGTGCCGCGGATCCGGAAGCGATCCTGCGCGACCTCAAGGACCTCAATCCAGGCGCGCCGGTGGTGCACGAGGAGTACGGGGTCGGCCGCTACGCGGGCCTCATGCCGATGGACATCGGCGGGCAGCCCGGGGAGTTCCTGGTGCTCGAGTATCAGGACGGCGACCGCATTTATGTGCCGGTTCACGCGCTGCACCTGGTGAGCCGCTACACGGGCGCCGCGCCCGAGAGCGCCCCGCTGCACAAACTCGGCACCGATCAATGGGCCAGGGCCCGCAAGCGCGCCGCCGAGCAGATCCGCGACGTCGCAGCCGAACTCCTCGATCTGTACGCGCGCCGCAAGGCCCAGCAGGGACTCGCATTGGCGGTCAGCGAGTCCGACTACCAGTCCTTCGCCAACGCCTTCCCGTTCGAGGAGACCGAGGATCAGGCGCAGGCGATCGAACAGGTGCTCGCCGACCTCAGGAGCGAGCGCCCCATGGATCGCATCGTGTGCGGCGATGTCGGCTTCGGCAAAACCGAAGTCGCAATGCGCGCGGCGTTCGTTGCCGCACAGGCCGGCAAGCAAGTCGCGGTGCTCGCCCCGACCACACTGCTGGTGCAGCAGCACCTGACGAACTTTCGCGACCGCTTCGCCGACTGGCCGGTGCGGGTCGAGGCGCTGTCGCGTTTCGGCACCTCGACGGAAACCCAGGCGGTGCTCGAGGGGCTCGAGCAGGGCAAGGTCGACATCGTCATCGCTACCCACCGGCTGCTGCATGCGCACGCGCGCTTCCGGGAGCTGGGCCTGCTCATCATCGATGAGGAACATCGCTTCGGGGTGCGCGACAAGCAGCGACTGCAGGCACTGCGCGCCAACGTGCACGTGCTCACCCTCACCGCGACCCCGATTCCGCGCACTCTCAACATGGCGCTCGGCGGCTTGCGCGACCTGTCGCTGATCACCACTGCCCCGGCGGGGCGGCTGACGATCAAGACCTTCCTCATCGAGTGGCACGCGCCGACCCTGCGTGAGGCGGCGCTGCGCGAGCTGCGCCGCGGCGGGCAGATTTATTTCATACACAACGAAGTGCGCAGCATCGAAAAAATCGCCGCCGAACTGCAGGCGCTGGTGCCGGAAGCGAGCGTGCGCATCGGCCACGGGCAGATGCGCGAACGCGATCTGGAGCAGTTGATGGTGGATTTCTATCACCGCCGCTTCAGCCTGCTGGTGTGCACCACCATCATCGAGAGTGGCATCGACGTGCCCACCGCCAACACCATCATGATCAATCGTGCCGATCACATGGGCCTGGCGCAGCTGCACCAGCTGCGCGGCCGTGTCGGACGCTCGCACCACCGCGCCTACGCCTATCTGATCGCGCCGCCGCGCCAGGCGCTGGCGCGCGACGCCGTCAAGCGTCTGGAGGCGATCGAGTCGATGGAGGAGCTGGGAGCGGGATTCATCCTTGCGACCCATGACCTCGAGATCCGCGGCGCCGGTGAATTGCTCGGTGAGCAGCAAAGCGGCCAGGTGACCGAGATCGGGCTGTCCCTGTATCTGGACATGCTCGAGCACGCGGTGCAGGCGCTCAAGGCCGGCCGCGAGCCGGTGCTCGACCAGCCGCTGGCCGCCGCCACCGAGGTCGAGCTGCGCCTGCCGGCGTTCCTGCCGGAGGTCTACGTCGGCGACGTACACATGCGCCTGTCGCTTTACAAGCGCATCGCCGCCGCCGACAGCGACGCAGCGCTCGATGATCTCAGCGCGGAAATCCACGATCGTTTTGGCCCGCTGCCGCCCGTGGCGCAAAGCCTGCTGCGCATCGCCAAACTCAAACTCACGGCGCGCGCCCTGGGAGTGCGCCGGCTCGATCTGGGAGCGCAGGGCGGCTCGGTGCTGTTCGAGGAGCGCTCACGCATCGATCCGGCCACCGTGGTACGCATGATCCAGACAGGCGCACGCGAGTACCGCCTCGAAGGACCGCTGAAGCTTCGCGTGTCGCGACAACTGCCCACCGAGAACGCCCGTTTCGAGTTTGCCGCGGATCTCCTGCGGCGCCTCGGCGAAGCGCCCCGGGTCCATTAGAATGCCGCGCATGGACGCCCGCATCGCGCTGTTGCGCCTGACTCTCGGCCTCGCCGCGAGCGCACTGCTCGCCGGCCTGCCGGCGGCCGCGCAGGAGACGCCGGCGCCGGCGGGCGCCGGCGGCACGGTCTACAACATCGAGATCATCGTGTTTCGCGCCGCCGCTGCGCTTGGTGGCGCCGAGACCTGGAGCGCGGAGGCCGGCGCCCGCAGCATCATCGCCGGCGATGACTCCACCAGCGGCTCGGCGCAGGTGGGGCATTTCGTCGCCCTGCTGCCCGCCTCCGTGTGGCAGCTGACGGAACTCGAGAACCGCCTGCGCGCGAGCGGCGCTTACGTGCCGGTGGCACACGCCGCGTGGTCGCAGACGGCGAGCTCCTGGGGAACGCGCGCCGGCTTTACCGTGCAACGCCTGGGGCTCAACGTCCAGGGTCTCAGCGGCACGGTGTTTCTCGAGCGCGGTCAGTTCCTGCACTTAGGGGTGTCGCTCACCTACGCCATGCCGTCCCCGCCGCCGGGCCTGGGTGCCGCGCCGGATACGCCGTTCACGCTCAACGAGAGCCGCCGCGTGCGCTTCTACGAGCGCAGCTACTTCGACCATCCGGCGTTCGGCGTGATTGCGCTGGTGACGCCTGCCCAGGGGGCGAGAGCGCCGGGGCGTTAGAGGCGGCGCGCGGGCCGGCGGCGAGCCTCAAACGAGTTGCTCGCTGGTAAATTCCCAGGTCGCCCCGCCACGCTCATCCTTGGCGCAGCGCACCCGCTCGCGCGAGGCGGCGATGAACCAGGTGTGCTGGGAGTGCGGCTTGCCGCGGCCGAATGCCACGGCGCTGAGCACCGCGGCGCAGGCGGCGTGTTCGGGATCGCGCACGGATTCGTAGCGGATGAGCTGAATCTGCGCCGCGCGCGCCATGGCACCAAAGGCCTGCGTGCCCTGGTAGCTCACGCGGTGCGTCCACACGGGACGATCGCGCAGCAACGGTTCAACCGTCAGATCCAGGGCCGCTGCCGTGCGCACCGCGGCGCGAAACGCCGTGTGCGGCACCGGCTTCAGGTCGGGCGTCGCGGGAGAGTCCAGCAGAAAACGCAGCCGCCAGTAGCTCTTCTCCGCCAATGCCGTGCGCAGCACCTCCGCGCCATACCAGACTCCGGCATCGAACCCCGCGCGGAAGCGCGAGCCGGCGTGCGGCCGGTAGCGAAACGGTGTCGCCAGCAGATAGTGAAGCCTGCGCGCCTCAGCCGGCAGCGGCGGCTTGCTCGCCTCGAGAATGAGCTCCAGGGTCGCCTGCTCCTCGAGCGAGTCGACCAGTCGCATGGTCGAGGCCGTGTGCTGCGCCTCGACGACACGCCACAGCTCGTGGGTGTAGGGGCGCGCCTCAGATGCGAGCGCGGGCGGCGTCCAGGTAGTCAACCGTGCGCACCAGGCCGGCGGGTTCGCGGATGAGCTTCAGGGGCACGCCGCCCAGGGCATGGTTATCACTGCGCAACCAGGCACGCGCAGCCGCATCATCCGAGCCCACGATGGCATCGAGGGAGCGGAACAGCCGCACGAACAGCGCGGCGAGCTGCCAGGGCTTGGAGCCCGGCTCGAGTGCCTTCCGGCCGTTGGCGATGCGCGATAAGGTCGCCCCGCTCACGCCGATGACCTGCGCCAGGTCCGCCTGCGCCACGGCCAGGAAGCGCGCCGCACGCACCGTGGCCCGCGACAGGGTGACGCGCGGATCGGGCGCCGGGCGGGTCTTGACGGACTGGATGCTGGTCATTTCGGTAGAAATATTACCATCAGTTTGTTTCAATAGCAAACAAGCGCCCGGGCACTGCCACGCGGCCTGCGAGGGATTCGTGAATGCGACGCATCTCACGATTCAACACTCCCTCTGTTGAGGTCGAAGCCGCGCAGCGCTACATAAGCGGCGCCGCGACGCGGCGTTCACGGGAGGCACGAAATCCATGCGACGCATGACTGTCCTGTTCCTGGGTCTGGCGCTGGTCAACGCAGCGGCGCCAGCGGCCGCGGACGAGCTGTTCTTTCTGAATGTCCCGGGGGTCGCCGGGGACGTCACGACGCGGGGCTACCTGGGCTGGATCTCTGTCACGTCGTTTACGGAGGGATTTTCGAACGCCGCCGCGAACCGCTCCGGCGCGGGCGGTGCGACGGGACGCACCAGTTGCCAGAACCTGCACGTCATCAAACCCCTGGACGTGACCAGCCCGGAGCTGGCACTCGCAGTGGCAACCGGCCGCGTGTTCGGCAAGATAGAGCTGGTGGCGGTGCGCTCTTCGAATGGTGCGCCGGAAGAGTTCCTGCGCTTCACTCTGTCGAACGTGATGATCTCATCGGTGGCGTTCGCCGGCGACACGAACACGTCCGCGCGTACCGAGACCCTGGTGTTGAGACCGACCAAGGTGGACGTGCAGTACACCCCGCAGCGCGCCGACGGTTCGCTCGGCTCACCGGTTTCCGCGTTGCTCGACTGCGCCATCAACTGAGCCCCGACGGCTCAGGCGCTCAGTGAAAATCCCCCGCCTCCGCGTTCACGATCCCATCCTTGCCGTTCTTCTTGGCTCGCTTCAGGGCCGCCCGGCAGGCCTTCAGCAGTCCCTCGAGAGGCAGTGCGCGCGGCGGCACGAGACTCGCGATCCCGGCGCTCACGGTGACGTAGCGCCCGGCGCCCGCGGTGGGGTGATGCATGAGCAGGTCGCGTACGCGCTGCGACACCACCGTGGCGTAGTGAGTGGCCTTGTCCGCGGCCTCGCCCTGGGTCAATACCGCGAATGTTCCGCCCTCCCAGCGGCCGACGAGATCCCCGCGCCGCTTGTACGCGGCGCCGATCAGGCGCGCGACGCGCCGGATGCAGGCATCGCCCGCCGCGCGGTCGAACTTCTCGTTGTAGGCGCCGAGATCATCGATGTCGAACAGGGTGAGGCCGATCTCGTGCGAGTCGCGCGCCGCGAGCACCCAGTCACGCTGCAACAGCTCCTCGAAGTAGGCGCGTGAGTGCAGGCCGGTGAGGCGGTCCTCCCGCAGCCAGGTCGGCAGCCCTCCAGGGGAGCGCTCCGCGGCCTTCAGGCGCTCGCTGGCATCGCGGTGGTAGCCGATGAAATGAGTGAGCACTCCGGCCGGGCTGCGCACCGGCTGCACCAGCATCTCGTTCCAGAACAACGAGCCATCGGGACGATAGTTGCGCACCAGCACGCGCGCCGGCTCGCCCTTGTCGAGCGCCTCGCGCAGGCGCGTGCGCGCCTCCTGGTCGCGGTCCGTGCCCTGCAGCATGCGCAGGTTCGTGCCCACCAGCGCCGCCGCCGGATAGCCGCACATCTCCTCGAACGCGGCGTTGACGAACAACACCGGGCGGTCCTTTGCGGCGGCATCGCAGATCACGATGCCTTCGGGCGAGCTCTCGACCACGCGGCGCCAGGCCTCGGCCGACCAGTTGTTGTTCATGTGTCGCGTCCGGCGTCCAGCGTCAGGGCAGGAGCGGCTGCGGTGCGCGCCAGCAACTCGCGCGCGCGTGTCCACTCAGGCGAGGCCTCGAGCGCGGAACGCACGGTACCGGCGCGCCCGTGCAGGCGCACCAGGCGCAGGCTCGAGGCCGGCTGCGGCTCGGCATCCAGGTGCTCGAGCAGCTCGATAACGCTGGCTCGATTGTTACAGACCGGTAGCATGTCGCAACCTGCCGACAGTGCCTGCCGTGCCCGGGTCACAACGTCCCCGTAGGCAGCGGCGGCCCCTCCCATGGACAGATCATCGGCAAACACTACCCCCTGAAACCTGAGGTCTCCGCGCAGCACGTCGCGAATCCAGCGGCTGGAGAGGCTTGCCGGGGCCGAATCCACCGCCGGAAACAGCACGTGGGCCACCATGACGGCCGGCAGAGCGTTGGCCATCAGCCGCCGGTAGGGGGCCAGGTCGGGGGCCAGGTCCGGGAGGGGGCGGCGGTCGACGGGCAGGGTGAGGTGGGAGTCGGCCACCACCGCCCCGTGTCCGGGAAAGTGCTTGGCCGTGGCCGCCATGCCCGCATCCCGCATCCCGTGCATCCAGGCGACGGCCAGCTGGCCCACGGCATCCGGCAGCGCATGGAACGCACGGTCCCCGATGAAGCTCACGCCGTGATCGAGGTCCACGCACGGGGCAAAGGAGATGTCGACCCCGTGCGCGCGCAGCTCCGCCGCCATCAGCCAGCCCATGGCGCGCGCCAGCGCCAGGCCGGCGCGCGCGTCCAGGTCAAATTCGTGGCCGATACGCCGCGCGGCCGGCAGCGGTGAGAATCCCTGGCGGAAACGCTGCACCCGCCCGCCCTCGTGATCCACGGCCACGATGAGCGGCGGTGAGCGCTCGGCATGGATGGCGCTGACCAGTGTGGTCAGCTGCTCCGGATCGGTGTAGTTGCGCGTGAAGAGGATGACCCCGCCCACCAGCGGATGGCGCAGCAGCTCGCGCTCCTCCGCGGTGACGGCGCTGCCGGCGAGATCGATCATCAGGGGGCCGAGACTCATGCCGGGGACGCCGTGGGTTGAGCGCGCCGGCCGCCTGCCGTCAACAGCGCCAGCGATTCAACATGCGTGGTGTGCGGAAACATGTCGACTATACCCGCCGCCTGGAGCGCGAAGCCGTGCTCGTGCACCAGTACCCCCAGATCGCGCGCGAGACTCCCCGGGTGACAGGAAATATACAACACCCGCTGCGGCGCCAGCGCCGCGATCGCCGCCAACACCGCGGGCCCCCCGGTGCGCGGCGGATCGAGCAGCACGTGTGTATACGCCTGGCGCATCCAGGAGAGCGTCGCGTCGGGCGGTGTCGCGAGGTTGGCGAGGTGGAATTCGGCGTTGGCGATGCCGTTGCGAGCGGCGTTGCCGCGGGCACGCTCGATGAGCGCGCCTTCGCCCTCCACTCCCACTGCACACCCGGCCGAGCGCGCCAGTGCCAGGGTGAAGTTTCCCAGGCCGCAGTACAGATCGAGCAGCCTTGATGCGCCATCGAGCTCCAGGAGCTGCGCCGCGCGCTCCACCAGGGCCTCGTTGACCGCGCCGTTCACCTGGATGAAGTCGACCGGCCCGAATTCCAACTCCACCCCGGAGCGCGCCAGCGTGTAGCGCAACGGCTCGACCGGCGGATCGAGCGGCACCACGGATTCCAGGCCCGCAGGCTGCAGGTACAGGCGCACCCCGTATGCGGCGCCGAACTGCCGCAGCCGCGCCGCATCCGTCTCCGAGGGCGCGCTCAGCACCCGCAGCACCAGCGCGGTCGCGTGGTCCGCGACCGCCACTTCGATCTGCGGCACCTGCTCGCGGATGCTGAGCTCGGTCAGCATGGCCGCGAGCGGCGCGATCAGCTCCCCTACGGGTGCTGCCAGCACCTCGCAGCGCGTCAGCTGTGCCACGTAGGGTGCGGCGCGCTCGCGAAATCCAACCACCACGCAGCCCTTCTTGCGCACGAACTTCACGCCCAGGCGCGCCCGGCGGCGGTAGGCCCAGACCGGCCCCGCAAGCGGCGCCAGCCATCTGGCGGGCTGGACGCGAGCCACCCGCGCGAGTGTCTCGGCGAGCTCGGTCTGTTTGGCCTCCAGCTGCGCCGCGGGCGCCAGGTGCTGCAGGGCGCAGCCGCCGCAGACGCCGAAGTGCGCGCAGCGTGGCGCGACCCGCGCGCCGGACGGTTCCAGCACCTCGAGCAGCTCAGCGTCATCGTGCTGGCGGTGGCGCCGCGTACGCCGCAAGCGGATGCGCTCGCCCGGCAGCGCGCCCGCGACGAATGCGGTCTTGCCGCCGCGCACCACTCCCTCGCCATCGCGGGTGAGTCCGGTGACGAGCGCGGTCTCGGCGGCGGCGGCGCTCACTTAAGCGGCCTCCCAGGCGCGCAGGAACTCGGCGAAGTGGGGTTCCGCCGCGGCCTGCAACAGCGTCTTCACGCGCTCGACTTCCTCGAGGTACTGCTCGCGCGAGAGCTGCCCGCGCAACTGCCCGAAGCGCAGGTAAATGAGCCAGGTGTTGAGCACATCGGTCTCGCAGTAGCGCCGGATGCCCGCGAGGTTGCCGCCCTGCCAGGCGTCCCACACCTGGCTGCCCTCGAAGCCGAGCTTGCCCGGCAGCCCCAGCAGGCACGCCATGGTGGCGAGCGACACCCGGCCGCGGCTCTGGAAGCCCGACAGTACGTCCATGAGATCGGTGTGCCGCCAGTGGTAACGGCTGAGGTAGTTGTTGTAGCGGAACTCGCGATCCTCCGCGCCGGTCTCCCAGAAGCGCGGCGCCTGCACCCCGGCGAGCAGCGCGCGGTAGGTCAGCACCGGCAGATCGAATGCCGAGCCGTTCCAGGACACCAGATCCGGCGAGAACTTCTCGATGCCGTCGAAGAAGCGCTGCACCAGCTCCCCTTCAGGGGTGCCGCAGTCCCCGAGACTCCACAGCCGCAAGCCCTCGGGCGTGCGCAGCGCGCACGAGATCGCCACCACGCGGTGCTGCTCCAGGGACAGGAAATCCCCGCCCGTGTCCTGGCGGCGCAGTGCAAACATGGCCTTCGCCACCTGCCCGTCGGTGAGACCGTCCAGGCCGTAGAGCCGCCGTCCGAGGGCGACGTCCGGCACGGTCTCGATATCGAACACCAGGGTGTTCATGAGGCTCTCATGAGCACCGCCACCGCCACCACCAGGCCCGCCTCATCGGTGAGCGTCACGTGTGCTTCCCCGATCCGCAAGGCGCGGCGCACGCGCTCGCCGCGCGCCGAGAAGATCACTTCGGGCTTGCCCCACGCGTTCTGCACCACGCCCACGTCGCGGATCCACATGCCGTGGGCAAAGCCGGTACCCATGGCTTTGACGATGGCCTCCTTGGCGGCGAAACGCATGGCCAGAAAGCGCTCGCGGCGCTGGGTGCGCGCGAGCTGCGCGTGCTCCTCGGGCATGAGCAGATGCTCGATGAAGCGCGTGCCGAAGCGCTCGAGCGTGCGCGCGATGCGCCCGCTCTCCAGCACGTCGACCCCGATGCCGAAGATCATGCGCGCGCCGCCGCCATCAGCGCCTTCATTTCACGCACCGCGGCGGGCAGGCCCACGAACAGGGCGTGCGCGATCAGGGCGTGACCGATGTTGAGCTCGACGATCTCGCGCAACGCGGCCACGGGGTGCACGTTGCGGTAGTTCAGACCGTGGCCGGCATGGACTTCGAGCCCGAGACTGGCGCCCAGGCGCGCGGCCGCGCGCAGGCGCTCGAGCTCGGTGGCCGCAGTCGCGCCGGCGGCCTCCGCGTACGCTCCGGTGTGCAGCTCGACCACCGGTGCGCCGGCCTGCGCGGCCGCCTCGACCTGCCGTGGGTCGGGATCGATGAACAACGCCACGCGCACCCCTGCCTGGCGCAGGTAGGTGGTCGCATCGCGTATGCGCGCGGCCTGGGCCGCCACGTCCAGCCCCCCCTCGGTGGTGATCTCCTGGCGCCGTTCGGGCACCAGGCAGCAGTCCGCCGGGCGTACCTCGGCGGTGATGGCGAGCATTTCGTCGGTCACCGCCAGCTCCAGATTCATGCGCGTCTGCAGCAGGCCGCGCAGCGAGCGTACGTCTCGATCCTGGATGTGGCGGCGGTCCTCGCGCAAGTGCAGCGTGATGCTGTCGGCGCCCGCGGTCTCGGCGGCGAGCGCCGCGTGCACCGGGTCCGGATAGCGGCCGCGACGCGCCTGGCGCAGCGTCGCCACGTGATCGATGTTGACCCCGAGTGAAATGCCGCCACCCGTCATCGCGCCGCCTTTCGCGCCATCGACTTTGCCACGGCGCGGGTGGCGAGGGGGCGGCCCTCGAGGCAGTCGCCGAGCGCCGCCTGCAACACCCGCCGCGCATCCTCGAGCGCCCGCGCGCTGTTCAGGTGCTCGCGCGCCAGGCTCAGCAGGGAGCGGCCGGCGAGCGCGCCGGCGCTTTCCGCCGCCGCGGGAACCAGCCCCTGCCTGGCACGGAAATGATAGTACCCCTGCGGTTCGATGCGCTTGCCGGTGTGCGCCTCGGTGGCCAGATCCAGGCCGTAGCCGAGTACTTCGAGCAGCCGCTTCTCAAAGACGCGCAGCGCCGGCTCGAGCGGCGCCCCGGCGCGCAGCTCGGCAAGCGTGCCGTGATAGTGATCGAACAGTTCGGGCAGCGGATCGTGGCGCGTCGTGAGCCTGATGAGGAGCTCATTCAGGTAGAACGCGGCCAGCAGGCACTCGGGCGGCAGCCCCGGGTCGTGCTGGGCGCGCTCCGCACCGGTGAGCTGCGGCGCCTCGCCCCGCCCGCTCCATGACAACAGCAGCAGCTGGAAAGGCTGCAGCACCGGCGCGAGTTTCGCGCTCGGCCCGCGCACCCCGCGCGCGAACAGCGTGAGGCGCCCGTGGTCGCGCGTGAGCACCTCGAGGATGCGGCTGGTATCGCGCCACGGCCAGTGGTGCAGCAGGTATCCCGGAGTGAGATCGATGCGGCGGGTGCTGCGGGTCATTCCAATCCCAGCTCCCGCAGAGCGCGGGCGTTGTCCGCCCAGTTCTCCCGCACCTTGACCCACAGGTTCAGGTGCAGGCGCTGCTTGAGGATTTCGTTCAGCGCCAGCCGTGCCGATCGACCCACGCGCTTGAGCCGTTCACCGCGGGCGCCGATGACGATCGGCTTCTGGCCCTCGCGATCCACCCATATCGCCGCGTCCACCTCAAGCCGCCCGTCTTCTTCCGTCAGGCGTTCCACCTCCACGGCGATGCCGTAGGGCACCTCCTGGTTCAGTTCCAGCGTCAGTTTCTCGCGGATCATTTCCGCAATGCGGAAAGGCAGGCCGCGGTCCGTCAGTTCGCCATCCGGGAACAGTGCCGGCGACAGCGGCAAGTGCGCCGCAATGGTGTCCCTGAGAGCCTCGATGTTGTCGGCCTTGAGCGCCGAGACCGGCACCAGGGCGAGAAACGCATGCCGCGCGGCGAGCTCGCCCAGATACGGCAGCAGCCGTTCGCGCGGGCGCACGCGATCGATCTTGTTGACGGCCACAATCGCCGGGTGCGCGGTGCGCGCAATGCGCCGCAGCACGAGCTCATCGTCCGGCATCCACTTCGGCGCTTCCACCACCAGCACCGCGACGTCCGCAGCCTCGAGTGCGGCGCTCGCGGTACGGTTCATCGCCTTGTTGAGTGCGCGGCTCGCCCGGGCATGCAGGCCGGGCGTGTCCACGAACGCGATCTGCGCCTGGGGCAAGGTGAGCACGCCCAGAATGCGGTGGCGCGTGGTCTGCGGACGCGGCGTGACGATGCTCAGCTTGTGCCCGACGAGCGCATTGAGAAGCGTCGACTTGCCGACGTTCGGCCGTCCCACCAGCGCAGCGTATCCGCAGCGAAATTGCGGCGATGAGGCAGCGGCAGTCAAGCGGGCCTGTCCGGTTCGGGGTGTGTTTCGATCTCGTTGAGCATGCGCTCGGCCGCTTCCTGCTCCGCGCGGCGGCGGCTCGAGCCGTGCCCCTGTACGCAACGCCCGAGGTCGGGCACCTCGCAGCTCACCTGGAAGGTCTGCGCGTGGTCCTCGCCTCCTATGTTGAGGACGGCGTAGCGCGGCAGCGCAAGACTGCGCGACTGCAGGTACTCCTGCAAGCGTGTCTTGGCGTCCTTGAGCGCGGCCGGCTCGGGGAGCGCAGCGATGCGTGCCGCGAATAGCCGCGTGATCACCGGCTCCACGGCAGCGAGTCCGCCATCGAGAAAAACCGCGCCGCACACCGCTTCCAGTGCGTCGGCCAGGATCGACTGGCGGCGAAAGCCACCGCTCCTGAGCTCCCCGGGCCCGAGTTGCAGGGTCTCACCCAGGCCCAATCCTGCGGCTACCTCGGCGAGCGGCTCGCGGCTCACCACCTTGGCACGCAGGCGGCTCAGGTCCCCTTCCGCTGCAAGCGGGAAGGCTGCATACAGATGGTGCGCGATGACGAGATTGAGGACGGCGTCGCCGAGAAACTCGAGCCGCTCGTTGTTGGCGCCTGAAGCGCTGCGGTGGGTCAGGGCCGCGCGAAACAGCGACAGGTCGCGCGGCTCGTAGCCCAGCCGGGCCTGCATCCAGCGCCCCGGCCAGTCAACACTCCCGCCGCTCGGCATGCCCTTGAAGATGGGTGCGCCGCTACTCGCCGCTGCCGCCACCGCTGCGCACAGTCTTGTCGAAAGTCACGTGCAGCGACACGTTTCCGAACAGCGGCGCTTCATCGTCGTACTTCGCCTCGATCACCCACGCCCCCCCCTCGCGCCTGACCTGGACGTCCTTGGCGGTGGGAAACTCGACCATGTCGACCTCAAAATGCCTGTCGATCGCGGTACGGATCGCCGTCACATCGCCGGGGCCGCCGCCCTTGGCGGTGCTCGCCGCCTGGTCTATCGCCCGTACGACCTTCATGTAATTCAGATACAACGGCGCCAGGCGGATGCCGGCGTAGCCCACGATCGCCAACGGCGTGAGCAGAAACAACCAGCCGATTGCGGTGACACCCTGCTGCCTGTTACGCATCGATGCTAACCCCCCAACTGCTGCCTGCAGAGCAAAGCGTGCGCCGCGCTTCGGTCATGGAATGACGGAGCCGATGCGGCTCCAGATGGGACCGCCGGAGCGGCGCACATCCCAATTGAACCAGATCCGGGTCGCCCTGCCGACCAGGTTCTCCTCGGGCACATAGCCCCAGCGGCGCCCGTCGTCGCTGTTGTCACGGTTATCGCCCATCATCAGATATTGCCCCGGCGGCACGTCGCCGACAAACGGCTCCATGCGGCTGCTTGCGGGGGCGTCCTCGTCCCCGCAGACGTAGCCGCGCACGCCGCGGCGGTTGCACGCCGGCAGCACCGGCTGACGATCCAGCGCCACCGGGCAGAATATGGTCTCGTGTTCATGGCTGCCGAGCCGCTCCCCGGCCAGCGCCAGGTTCACATAACAGCCGTCGGTGTACCTGTGTTTCTCGATGGTGAAGTCCACCGGCTTGCCGTTGATGGTGATGCGGTTGTCCTGCACTTCGACGTGATCGCCCGGCAGGCCCACCAGGCGCTTGATGAAGTTGGTCGAAGGGTCCACCGGCCAGCGGAACACCACCACGTCGCCGCGCTGCGGCTCGCCGACGTCGAGGATCTTGCGATTGATCACCGGCAGGCGCAGCCCGTAGGCGTACTTGTTGACGATGATGAAGTCGCCGTCGAGGAGCGTGGGCATCATGGAATCGGAGGGAATGCGGAACGGCTCGAAGATGAAGGAGCGCAGCAGCAGCACCACCAGGGCGACCGGAAAGAAGCTGCGCGCGTAGTCGACCGTCCCCGGCTCGGGCACAGCGCTTGGGTCCTTGCCGGCTGCGCGCGCGGCGGCCGCGCGCCGCGGGCCCAGCAGCCACACGTCCAACGCCCACACCAGACCCGTGAGGAGCGTGATCGCCAGCAGCACCGCGCTGAAATCCAGCCGCTCCGCGAGCAGCAGGCGCAGCACCGCACAGGCGATCAGCACCGGCAACGCGCCGTACAGCACTCTCATCAGTGGCGCGTCGCGCCTGGCCGGCGCGCCGGCGGCTATCACCCGCCGTGGGCGCAGCAGCCAGTCATCGACGATACATACCAGCGTCACCGGCAGCGCCAGCCAGGACAGAAGAACGATCAACGGCATCAGCGTCTGTAACATGGCAACCCTTCGTTCTAGTGTTTGCGGCCAACCTGCAGAACCGCCAGGAACGCTTCCTGCGGAATCTCGACATGTCCCAGCTGTTTCATGCGTTTCTTGCCTTCTTTCTGTTTCTCGAGCAGCTTGCGTTTGCGGGTCACGTCGCCGCCATAGCATTTCGCGAGCACGTTCTTGCGCAGCGCCTTGACCGTGGCGCGGGCGATGACGGCGCTGCCGATGGCTGCCTGCACCGCCACTTCGAACATCTGCCGCGGGATGAGCTCGTGCATCTTGTCCACCAGTTCGCGGCCGCGCTGGTAGGCGCTGTCGCGGTGCACAATGATCGACAGCGCATCCACCTTGTCGCCGTTGATCAGGATGTCGAGTTTCACCAGCGGCGCGGCTTCGAAGTGGCTGAACTCGTAGTCGAACGAGGCGTAGCCGCGGCTCGCCGACTTAAGGCGATCGAAGAAATCCAGCACCACTTCCCCGAGCGGCAGCTGGTACTGCAGCGACACCTGGGTCCCCAGGTACTGCATCTTGTTCTGCGTGCCGCGCTTGTCGTTGCACAGTTTCAGCACCGCGCCCACGTGATCCGGCGGCACCAGGATGTTCGCCACGATGATCGGCTCGCGGATCTCGTCGACCTCGTTGACAGGGGGGAGCTTGGCCGGGTTGTCGACGTACACGACACCTGAGTCGCGGCGCGCCACCTCGTAGATCACCGTGGGTGCGCTGGACACGAGCGTGAGCTCGTACTCGCGCTCGAGGCGCTCCTGGACGATGTCCATGTGCAGCAGCCCCAGAAACCCGCAGCGAAAGCCGAAGCCGAGGGCCCCTGACACCTCCGGCTCGTAGTGCAGGGCCGAGTCGTTGAGGCGCAGTTTGGCGAGCGCGTCGCGGAATTTCTCATAATCCTCCGAGTTGACCGGGAACAGCCCGGCGAACACCCGCGGCTTGATCTGCTTGAATCCGGGCAGCGGTGCCGCCGCCGGCCGGTTCTCCAGCGTGATGGTGTCGCCGACGGGGGCGCCGTCGATCTCCTTGATGCCCGCGACCACGAAGCCCACGTCGCCGGCGGGGAGTTCGCGCTCCACCACCGGCTTGGGCGTAAAGCGTCCGAGCCGGTCGACGACGTGACTGCGGCCGGTGGACACCACGCGGATCCTGTCGCCGGTCTTCAGGCGGCCGTTCATCACCCGCACCAGCGACACGACGCCGACGTAGTTGTCGAACCAGGAGTCGATGATCAGGGCCTGCAGCGGCGCGTCCTCGGAGCCGCGGGGCGCGGGAATGCGCCGGATGAGAGTTTCCAGAAGCTCCGGGACTCCCTCGCCGGTCTTGGCGCTCACCCGCGCGGCATCGGTGGCCTGGATGCCGATGATCTCCTCGATTTCGCGGCTCACACGGTCGGCATCGGCCGAGGGCAGGTCGATCTTGTTGATGACCGGCAGCACCTCCAGACCCTGTTCAGTAGCGGTGTAGCAGTTGGCGACGCTCTGCGCCTCGACACCCTGGGAGGCATCCACCACCAGCAGTGCCCCGTCGCAGGCGGCCAGCGAGCGCGACACCTCGTAGGAGAAATCCACGTGCCCCGGGGTGTCGATCATGTTCAGCTGGAAGCGCTCGCCGTCGCGAGCGGTGTAGTAGAGCGTGACGCTCTGCGCCTTGATCGTGATCCCGCGTTCGCGCTCGAGCTCCATGGAGTCGAGCACCTGCTCGTGCATTTCGCGGTCGGCCAGGCCGCCGCACAACTGGATGATCCGGTCGGCGAGGGTCGATTTGCCGTGGTCAACGTGCGCGATGATGGAAAAGTTACGTATGTGCCGCATGAACCGCCGAAGTGCTGTCGCGTGCTGCCGCGCCAGAGCCAAGCGGCCGGCGGATTATAGGGAAGTTTGGCCTCCGGAGTAGCGCGCTGCTCTCAGGCGTGCGCGCCTCGGCCCGGGCGCAGCAGCCGCGCGAGCTCGTGCCGATCGAGGCGGTGGCGACAGACCACCGCGCCATCGAGTAACAGCACCGGGACGTCGAGTCCGTGGCGGCGGCGAAGCAGCGGGTCGGAGTCGACGTCCAGCAGGTCGATCGGGGGAAGCGCGACCGTCCTGCCGAGGGCTTCCAGCTGCGCCAACATCTCCTCGCACAGTGCGCAGTCGCGGCGATGCACGAGCGTCAGGCGCGGCGCCGTCATGCGTCAGGGGCGCCGTGCGCCGACCGACGGGGGTTCCTGGGCCTTGAGCTGGTTGGCGATGAATCGCACCGTGTCCGGCGGAACCTCGCCCACCGCCGTGATCTTGTGGCCGTCGATCACCGTCGAGAAGGCGGACGATGAGCCCACCGTGGCTGACTCGGGCACCGAAGGCTGGTCGGCTTGCTCGCGCCGCTGCGTTTCGACGAACACCGAGACCGAAGCCAGCCCGTCGCTAAACACCAGATGGTCCACGGGGTCGGTCGAGCCGGGCAGGGTCTGGGCCGAGCGCGCGCTCATCCTGAAGCCCGGCGGCAGGCGCATCGCATTCCAGGCCTGCGTCGCCGCCGCGAGCGCCGGCGGCGCCGATTCGTTGCGCAGCCATTTGAAGCCTACGGTCGAGACCTCGGGCTTGAACGCCGAATCGGGGATATGCGCGGAGAGCGTGAGGCTCGCGAACACGATCTGCTCGATGACGTGCCCACGCGTGTCGCACAGCTGAGTCTTGAGCGGCATGGCGGTGGAATCGTCGATCCACAGCCGGTAGCCGTAGCGATACTCATCCTTGGGCGAGACCGTGATGACGTGAGTGTTGCGGCGGTTCAGGCGCGTGCGGCTGACTTCGCGGATGTCGTAAGAGCTCGCGGTCTGATCGTTGAGGGCGGGAAAGCCCACCAGGGATTCATCCGGCGGTCGCTGTTCGACCAGCACCGTGCGTTGGTCCGGCAGGTAGCAGGTGAGGCTCGCGCCGGTGCGGATGAACTCCCGGCCCGAACCGTCGAGTGACGCCAGCCGCTCCGAAACCGTCCCGTCCTGCACGCGGTGGATGATGCGCAGCATTTCCACGCGACCGCCGTGCCAGTGGGAGAACGTACCGTCATAGTTGCGCGTGGTGAGCGCCTGGTTCATGCGCTCGAGCCACTGCGCCGGCGCCGTCTGCCGCGCCGGCTCCTCGGCCAGCGCGGCCCCTGCGACCGCCCAGGCGAGCGTCAGGGCGACGAACCGCTCGCTACTGGACATTGCCCTGAGCATCGTCCCGTGGTTCCTCGGCGGCGGTGCCCGATTCGCCGGTCATGAAGGCCGACAGCAGATTACGGCGCGTGACCGGCGAGGAAAACACGCTGTGCGCCACGACGTAGTTGGCGAGCTCGGTGCTCGGCACGACGGCGCGCACCGCGGGTGCGCGCGGCACGACATAACTGTCGGGGGCGCCCGCGGCAGCGGCGGGGACCACCGCTGCACCCGGCACGGTCGCTGTCGGGGCAGTCAGGTGCGCGCTCAGGGGAGCCCCGGCAAGCGGGGCCTGGGCGCGCAACCACAGAACCGAGACCGCGGCGACCCCCGCGGCGACCGCGGCCGCCGCAACCGGCTGCCACCAGCGCACCCCGGTGCGCCGCGCGCCGTGCGCCGCGGCGAGCGCCGGCTCGGCCAGGATGACGGCACTGACGAGGCCTGCCAGCGGCGCGTTGAGCCGCACGCCACGCTCGGACCGGATTGCCGCCCCGACCACCGCATAGCGACCCCAGCGCGCCTTCAGTTGCTCATCGCGCGACAGGCGCCGCGCGAGCAGCTCGCACTCCCCCGGCGCCAGCTCGTCGTCGAACATGGCCGATAACTGACTGTCGAGCTCCTCGTTCATCCGAGTTCCTCCGCGCGGCCGAGGCCACCCTCGAACACCTCCCGCAGGCGGCGGTCGATGGCCTCGCGCGCTCTGAAGATGCGCGAGCGTACGGTCCCCACGGGGCAGGCCATGGCCGCGGCGATCTCCTCGTAAGAAAGCCCCTCGAGCTCGCGCAGCACGATGGCGGTGCGCAGGTCCTCGGGCAGGGCGTCAATCGCTGCGTTGACGGTCGAGCGGATCTCGTCCGTCAGCACGAGACCCTCGGGGGTCTCGGAATCTTTCAGCCGGCCTTGCATGTCGTAGGACTCTTCGTTGTTGCGGTCGAGGTCATATTCGATGGGGCTGCGGTCACGGGAGACCACGGCGTTCTTGGCGGTGTTGATAGCGATGCGATACAGCCAGGTGTAGAAAGCGCTGTCGCCGCGAAACTGCGGCAAAGCTCGATAGGCCTTGATGAAGGCTTCCTGGGCGATATCCTCTGCTTCCGCCGGGTTACGCACGTAGCGCATGACCAGCTTGACGAGTTTGTGCTGGTACTTGAGCACCAGCGCATCGAATGCCCCCTTGTCCCCGCGCTGCACGCGGCGTACCAGGCTCAGATCACTTGCATCGGCGCTCATGCGCGCCCGCTACTCCCAATCAGAGGGCCGCCGTGCCGTGCGCTGAGTAGACTGTGACTTCACGTGAAAGTTCAGCATGCGTCGGCGGGTTTGCCGGTTGCTGTGGTGAGAATAGCGCCGACCCGCCTTGCATAGCGACATAAGTCCGAATCGCCCCCGCCAGGCGCGCCAATTGGGGCTCGGGCGGGGTGTTTTCACCCAGCAGGTACCCCGCCAGCAAGGGGTCAGGCAGCGCCAGCAGCTCTTCGAGTGCCCCGCGCTCCTGCGGCGAGGCGTGCGCCAGAGCGTCGCGCACAAAACGCTCGAGCATCACATCCAGCTCCTTCATTCCCCGGCGGCAGCGCCACAGCAGGCGCCGTGCCTGCGCGTCCAGCGCCGCGGCGGGGGTGGCATTCACGGGGTGGCCCGGGGCGATCATGTTCAGCCCTGCCGCTGCACCAGCATCTTCTTGATTTCGGCAATCGCCCGGGCGGGGTTCAGATCCTTCGGGCACACATCGGTGCAGTTCATGATCGTGTGGCAGCGGTAGAGCCGGAAGGGGTCTTCGAGCTCATCCAGCCGCTCGCCGGTC
>JBGPKC010000021.1:0-43403 GCA_041485725.1 Steroidobacteraceae bacterium | reverse complement strand
CGCCCGCAGGGCTTCCAGTCGCTTGAGACTCGCGGACCCCGGGGCTTTCTCGAGAAACCACAGGTGCAGCGACTGCGGCCGCGCCTGCGCCCCGGGAAAGGGATTGGCCGCCGCCGCCTGAGCGAGTTGCTTCGCATCCAGGCCCGCAAAGCAGCGTCACCAGATCCTTCATGGGCACCTTGTTGTGGCCGCCCACGTTGATGCCGCGAAACAGGCCGATCCAGGTCCGCACGGCTTCAGGGCTTCACCTGCGACATGATCGCAAGGGGTCGTCCCTCCGGGTCATGAAAGTGCGCCATCCACTCCTCGGTTCCGTCCGCGTGACGGTGAATCAGGTGGGGCGCGTCCGCAAACTCGACGCCGCGCGAGCGCAGCAGCTCGTACGCCGTACGGATGTCCTCGACGCGCAGGTAAAGAATGGATTCCGGGCCGGGCTTTTCCTGCGCACTCAGATACAGCCGCGTGCCGCCGCAGTCGAAGAACGCCAGCGAGCCGAAGGTGTACAGGTGCGGCAAACCGAGCGTCGTGCCGTACCAGGCCTCGGACTCCTTGATGTCCCGGACTGTCCGTGAGATCTGGGCCAGCGGCCCGAGCGTCAGCGTAGTCATGATGGGTCTCTCCTGCCGGCGCAGGGCGCTCGTTCCCGGCACCCGAAACCAGCGCCGCAGCGCCTGCCGGTTCGCGAGCCCCAGCTTCGCCACTGCGTTCGCCACGTGATACTTCACCGCATCGAGGCTGACGCCGCGGCGTGCGGCGATTTCGCGATTGCTCATGCCGTGCTGCACGGCGTGTACGACGCGCCACTCGGTGGGAGTCAGCACATCGTCGTGAGGAGGTCGTCCTCTGCGGCTGCTGCCGGACATGGCTCAGATCCTAAGCTGCGGGGGGCCGAATTACCCTCCCCTGGCAGTATGCCGCAATGCAACAACTAGGGCAGAAACCCCAGGGGCACCAGGTGAACAGCGCATGTCCGCGCTTGGGGCCGGGGCGTAGAATTTTTTGGAAACAAGGGGGGCAAGGAGACCGACATGAGCGCTGTGTTACTCGCCGTGTTCGACGAGTACGGGGTCGCGGACCGCGTGCGCACCCGGCTGGTGGGCGACGGGTTTCCGACCGACCGTGTCGAGCTGACAGCGTCGTGCGAGCCGGGGCGCGCGGGATTACATCCCGCAGCCTCAGCGCGCGCGAAATTCCTGCAGTATTTCCGCACCCTGCTGAGCGAGGACCACGAGTGGCCGTACGTGGAACTGCTGGCCGCGCGTGTCGAGGACGGCGCGGCCACCATCACCGTTCACCCGCGCGGCGCGATCGAAACGGCGCGCGCGGCCGAGATCCTCGAAACGGAGGGGGCGGTGGAAGTGGTCGGACACGACCTCGAGAACCAGACCTTCGAGTACGCAGCTTCCCCGGGCGATGGCTACTGGGTGCGCCACTTCATGCTCGACAATCCGACCGGCGCTGACTGCATCTACTGCCGGCTGTTTCCCGGGCACCGCCACTGAGGGAGTGACACGCCGCGAGAACGCGCGCCGGAAGCCTCGCGGCTCGCGGCGCGCAGCATGCTCACTGCTTCTCGAGCGTGTATGACGTCGTCTGTCCGTGCTGCGAGTCCTTGTCGGTAACCTCTACCGTCTTGCCGTCCTTGGAGGCCGCGATGCGAATCTCGTCGGTGACCTTGCCCATGCGGTGATCGGTCTCTTCGACGGTGTTGGCGTCGATCCTCTTCAGCGTCACGACGGTATGAGTCGGATCACCCGTGACCGGGTACTCCTTGCCGTCGAACTTCGCGTCATAGCTCTGGCCGTTCCAGTGCATGCTGAAATGATCGCCCTTCATCTCGTAGCTGACGGTGCGCAACGCATCGTTCGCCTCGCCCATCTGGTCCACCTGCCAGGAGCCGGAGATCGCATGTGCGCCCGGCGCGGCCGCGGCCACGCGTTTCTCCGTGTAGGCGCCGGTGGCGGGTTTCGCTCCCGAGTAGTCCGTGAACTTGCCGCTCAGCGTCAACCCGTCCGCGGAAACCGTGATCGTGTTTGTGGCAATTACCTTGCCCGCGAGCTTGTTGGTGACCTCCACGGTCTTGGGGTCCACGACCTTCACCGCCTTCGAATCGTAGTTATCATGTCCGGCGACCTTGTGATCCACGCCGTCCGCTTGGATCTTGACTGCCGGAACACAGCTCGAGCAGGTGTAGGTACCGTCCACGATGGCGAACACGTCCGGCTTGCCAGTGATTTTCATCGAATCCGTACGCGTCTTCCACGTGCCGTCAAACGCACTACTCGCGAGCGCAGCCGCCGGCACCAGCAGCAGCGCTGAAATTAAGATCCTCATGAGAGTCCCCCAGTTGGTTTGAGAGCGGTCGCGCTGTGCGACGCTCTGCGAGCCGACCATTATAAGCTCGTGAGCCGGATTCACCAACAGCCGAGTCCGAGACTCAGTTGCTGCGCGCCTTCAACACCTGCGCCAGGATGTCGGGGCGAGCGTCAATGCGTGCGAGGTGTGGGTAGCGCGCGCCGTCGAAGTAAGCCACGCTGAGCGTGCGGTAGTAATCACCGCTTTCCACCATGAGCTCGATGGGCTTGCGGGTCTCGTGCGCCGCGGCAATGGCCGCATCCAGCACTTCGGCCGAGTACTTGCGACCGTTCACGGCGATGAGCTTCATGCCGGGGCCGGCGCCGGCTTGCGCGGCGGCGCGGTCCTCGACGGTGTCGATGATCGTGCCTTTGTCATCGTCCTTGTCATTGATCGTGACGCCGATGGACCACTGCCGCTCGACGGTTTTCCTGCGCTTCTGCCGGGTCTCGAGGTAGGAGTTCTTTTCAGGCGAATAGCTCAGCTGCCAGCCGGCGCTCTGCAGCCCCGCGAGCAGCGCCTGCGTACCGGTCGTGTCGAGATGGCGGCGAATGAGCGCGCGCCAGTCCCCGGGTGCGACCGCGGCCAGCGTGGCGTAGACGTCCGCTTCCCCGTACGGCTTCAGCGCCGGTGCCCCGCCCGTTCCGGCGTAGAAGCGCTTGACGAAATCATCCAGCGAGGCGCGCCCGGCGCTGTGGGCGCGCAGCTCGGCGTCGACGTTGAGCCACAGGAACACCGACGCCTCGTAGAAATCGACGCTGCGGCGGCTGAGCGTCCAGGCATCCGGAGCGTCGTAGAGAATCTGCGCCTCCACCGCGGTGTCGGCCATGGGCCGCCAGCGGTTCCCAGGCTGTATGTCGAAGGTCCCCGCCAGGCTGGCGAGCATTTCGCGGTAGCTCTCGGGGGTGACCAGGCCGGCGCGCACCGGCAGCGCCGTGCCCCAGAACTGGGTGAGGCCCTCGTACACCCACAGGAGCGATCCATCCATCGGCTGCTGGTAATCGGGGCTCAGCAGGCCCGCCGGACGGCGGTACTTGCCGTTCCAGCTGTGCACGTACTCGTGGGCGAGAAGCTCCGCGACGCCTTCACGGAGCGGTGCTTCCGAAAGCGCGTTCTCGTCCGTGCGGTCGTCGCTGGACTCGTGGTGCTCGAGCCCGAAGTGTGCCACGTGATCCGAGAGCGACAGGAGCCAGGTGTAGTGGCGGTACATGCGGGTCCCGAACACCGCCCCGGCCTGCTCCACCAGGCGGCCGTAGCCGCTGGCAAAGTCCCCGGGCACCGACAGCGCCGCGGCGCTGTCGGCGACCAGCGAAATGCTGTGCTTCAGCTCGGGAAACGGAGCCGCCCCCTGCACCTCTATACGCTTGGCGTAGCGGCCCATCTGCAGCGGCGAGTCGATCAGGCGCTCGAGTGAGGCCGGCTCGAGCTGCACGCTCCCGTCCGCCTGCGGGCGCAGCTCGAGCGCGCAGCTGAGCTGCCAACCCGGCGGCGCGAATACCGTGGCCTCGGTGCTGAGGCCGCCGGCGTCGCGCCCCTTGGGCAGCAGGACCAATTCGTTCCACGGCAGGACTGCGAGAGCTGCGCTGCTGGTCGCCCCGGTGCTGAAGTGGCCGCCTTCGGTTGCCAGCCCCGTATCGAGCGCGATATCGAGGTGCGCGGCCGCGCGCGGCACCGTCAGGCTGATCGCGTACATGTCGCGCGGGTCGCGCCGCCACGCGAGCGGCGCGCCGTTCGCGCGGATCACCAGCCCGATGATGGACTCGAGCGGCCCGGTCGGTCCGTGTTCTCCCGGAATCCATTTCGGAAACACCAGCGTAAGCGGACCCTCTCGCACGGCCAGTGTCAGATCGGTATGCACGCGCTTGCGCGTGACCTCGCGTGCATCGACGCGCACCCTCAGATCCGCGGCCTGCCCCACCGCGGTCGCGAGCATGAGCGCCGCGACCAGCACGCCATTGAACGATGCCGCTTTCATCTTCGGACCTCGCGCCGGATACAACAGGGGCGCGATTGTTGACTGAATGGCTCCGCCAGGCAACGAGTGGTAACGTCGCTCCATGGGCGAGACCTGTTACCTCGGCGGCTGCCTGTGCGGTGGCGTGCGCTACCGGGTGTCGGGGACGGTGAGCAACCCGTGCTTCTGCCACTGCGCCAGCTGCCGGCGGGCCAGCGGCGCCCCCATGGTTGCCTGGGGGACCTTTGCGCGGGAGAACTTCCGACTCACGCGGGGGAGCCTCACCGAATATCGCTCATCGGCGGCGGTCACGCGCGGATTGTGCGCGGCGTGCGGCACCTCGCTGACCTACCGCAACGACGCCCGCGCCGCCGAGATCGACGTGACGCTCGCGACCCTGGATGACCCGACGCTGCTCGCGCCGCAAATGCACCTGTGGGTCGGCGACAAGCTGCCGTGGATGTCGATCGAGGACGGCCGGCCGCAATTCACGGCCGGCATTTCCGCAGGACCCCCATGATCAGCGCGCGCGCGCCAACAGCGTCACTGTCACGGTCGCGAGCAGCGCGGTGGGCAGCCAGGCGAGCACCACCGGGTTGAGATCGAACACGATCGTGCCGCTCTCGATCAGCCGCTGCAGCAGAAAGAAGCCGATGCCGAGAATCAGCCCCAGCATCATGCGCGTGCCCGCGCCCGCGGAGCGCAGCGAGCCGAGCACGAACGGAATCGCCAGCAGCACCGAGAAGGCGATGGCGAGTGTGCGCGCGATGCGCGACCAGAACGCGAACAGGTACTCGCGGCTATCGAGCGCATTGGTACGGTAGTAGCTGATCAGCCTCCACAGGGCGCGGCTGGTGAGCTGCTTCGGATCCTCGACGGCGAGACCGAGGAACCCCGCGGTGACGTTCGATGCGAGCAGGCGCTGCCCGGGCGGGCGGGTCGTCACCGTATCGTCCGCGAAGCGCGACTCGGTGTAGTCGCTCAGCAGCCACCTGCCCCTGGAGCCGGCGGTGGCGTGCGTGGCGTGCCCCAGGGCGAGCAGCCGATGCTGCGGCGACAGCTCGAAGATCTGCATGCTGCCGAACTGGCGTTGGCTGTACTGCCCGGCCACGTTGAGGATCAGGTCGCCGTCGCGCACCCAGGCGCCGCCGCCGCCACCGAAGCTGACGTTGCTCAGCTTGCTGAAGGCCTTCTGCTCACGGGCTGCCTGCTGCAGCGGCGGGGCGAGCAATTCGCCCAGCAGCAGCTCGACGAAGATCAGCAGCAGCCCGGCAAGCAGCGCCATACCCGCCAGGCGCGCGATCGACACGCCGCTGGCGCGAACCACCGTCAGTTCGCTGCCGCGCGCCAACGCGCCCAGGCCCAGGAGCGAGCCGATGAGCGCGGTAATCGGCAGCAGTTCGTAGGCCAGCTGCGGCAGATTGAGCAGCGTGTACCAGAAGGCGCCGAGCGCGGTGTAGTGGCCGGTGCCGATGTCTTCCTGCTGATCGATGAACACGAACAGCGCGCCGAGCACCAGTATCACCAGCATCACCAGCACCACCGAGCCCAGGATGGCGCGCACGATGTAGCGGTCCAGCACACTCATAGTCCGCGCATCCGGTAGCGCAGCCGGTTACCCAGCCCCGGCCCCACGATCACCATGAGCGCGAGCAGCACCACCACCGCGTGTGTCCACCATAGCCCGAGGAATTCCGGAATCGTGCCACGCGCGATCCACACCTTGCCCACGGAGATGAGATTGACATACAGGAAGAAGATCACGACCGCGAGCCACACGCGCGCGTAGCGGCCCTGGCGCGGCTTGAGGCGCGCGAGCGGCACCGCCAGCAACGCCAGCACCGCGCACATGAGCGGCATGGCGATGCGCGAGTGCAATTCGGCGCGCTCGCTGGCATCGCGCGAGTCGAGCAGGCTCGCGGTGGGTCGGGCTTCGAGACTCCTGACGCCCTCGCTGATCACCGGCGCCTGCACCGGCACCACATGCTCGGCGAAGCGCACGATGCGAAACTCGGCCCCGCCGGGCACGCCTTCGAAGCGCTCACCGTTATAGAGAGTGAGAATGTGCGTCATGCCATCCGCCGTGACGGTGTGCCGCGCCCGTTCGGCGAGCGCCACCTCGACCAGCGCGCCGCGATTGCGCTCCACGAACACGTCGGCGAGTGTGCCGTCGGGATTGATGTCCTGCGCGTACACCACGGCGCTGCCGCCGCTGAAGATGCGAAACTTCCCGGGCGCAACCGGAGCAAACTGCCCGGCGCGCAACGCCGCGCTGCGCAGACTGAGCGCGCGCGCGGTGGCATCCGGCGCCAGCACCAGGGTGAGCCAGGCCAGCCCCGCAGTGCCGAGCGCCGCGAGCAGCGCCACGGGCAGATACAGATTCGCAGGCCCGACCCCGCACGCCAGCGCCGCCGCCATCTCGCTGTCGTGGTACAGCCGGCCGAACGCCAGTACCACACCGAGCAGCAGCCCGACGGGCAGCAGGAGCGAGAGGTTCTGCAGCGCGCCCAGGCCGATCAGTTCCAGCACGACACCCTGCGGGTACTGGTTGGCTGCGGCGCGCTCCAGCACCCCCACCACCTGGTTCGCCAGCAGAATGACGAGCAGCACGCCGGTCACGACCAGCCAGGCCGTCACCACTTCGCGCAGAACGTAGCGACCGAGGGTATTCCCCAACGCACTACTCGCTTGCCTACCGGAAACCCGGCGGGCTCTTGAGTTACACTTGCCGGCGCTTGCAGCCGTAGCGGCGCCTCGCGCGCTCATAAAGCACCAAACGGAGCGAGGCGCTCGAGAGGCGCGACCAAGGTAAATCGTAACGCACGCGCGCCTCAACGGCAGGGGGATATGGCATGGAATTCGGGGTCTGGACGAAGGGCTTGGCAACACTCGGGGTGGACTGCCTGGTCCTCGGCGTGTTCGAGGAAGGAGAGCTCAGCGGCGAGGCGCGCAGTGTAGATGCGGCCTGCGCAGGCCGGCTGAAGCACTTTCTCGACCGCGGAGACTTCGCCGGCCGCGGCGGCGACACGCTGCTGATTGGCGATCTGCCGGGCATCAAGGCCTCGCGCGTGCTACTCACGGGGCTGGGAGCGAAAAAAAGCTTTCACCGCAGGAGCTGGCGCAAGGCCTGGGCGGCCGCAGCGGCAGCGCTGGCGCGCACGCGCATCGCCAGTTGCGCCGTGGCCATCGACCGCCCGGAGGCGAAGCAGCTGGATGACTACTATTTCGGCCGGGCGGTCGCGGAACTCGCCGGCGCTGCGCTGTATCGCGTCAACGATCTGAAGACCGGCAAGAAGGCGCCCGCGCCCGCCCTTGCCAAGGTACTGGCCGGGCCGGCGCGCAAGGCCGCCGCCGCCGAGCGCGGCCTGGCCCACGGCGCGGCGGTGGCAGCCGCCGCCCAGGTGCAGCGTGATCTGGCGAATCTTCCCGCCAACGTCTGCACGCCGACGTTTCTCGCCGAGCAGGCGCGTGCACTCGCCAAGCGCTCTGGCGCCCTCAGCGTGCGGGTGCTCGACACAGCCGCTATCCGGCGCGAAAAGATGGGCTGCCTGCTCGCCGTTGCGCAGGGCAGCCATCAAGCGCCGCGTTTCATCGTGCTGGAACACCGCGGCGCGCGCAAAGCGCAGCCGCCGGTCGTGCTGGTCGGCAAGGGCGTCACCTTCGATAGCGGGGGCATCTCGCTGAAAGATCCCCCCGGCATGGATGAGATGAAGTTCGACATGAGCGGCGCGGCGGCGGTGATCGCCGCGCTTACCCTGGCGGCGCAGCTGCGCCTCGGCCTGAATCTGGTCGGCCTGATCGCCGCGGTGGAGAACATGCCGGGCGGCAAGGCCGTCAAACCGGGGGACATCGCCACCAGCGCTTCCGGACAGACCGTGGAGATTCTCAACACCGATGCCGAAGGGCGGCTCATTCTGTGCGACGCTCTGCACTACGCGCGCCGCTTCCATCCCGCCGCGGTGATCGACATCGCCACGCTGACCGGCGCGTGCGTCATCGCCCTGGGGCATCATCACTCCGGTGTCATGGGAAACGACGAGCCGCTGGTGCGCGAGCTGCTGGAGGCCGGGGTACGCGCGGACGACCGCTGCTGGCAATTGCCGCTGACCGAGGAATACGCGGAGCAGCTGAAGAGCAACTTCGCCGACTTTGCCAATGTCGGCGGGCGTGACGGCGGCGCCATCACCGCCGCGACTTTCCTCAGCAAGTTCACACAGGGACTCAAATGGGCGCACCTCGACGTCGCGGGCACCGCCTACCAGGCCGGTGCGCAGAAGGGCAGTACGGGCCGGCCGACGCCGCTGCTCGCGGACTTTCTACTGCAGCGCGCGGCTCGCTGACACGCCACGGCGCAAGCCACCACCGCAAACTGCGTCACGTGCGCTTCTGCCGTCCGCGGCGGCAGCCGACGCGCCGGCGCCGCCACGCCACATAACACCCGGGGGCCCGAAGGCGGCGCGCCTCGAGCCGCTATAATCCCCCGATGGAAAAGGTGTACGCGCCGCAGGCTATCGAGCGGCGTATCTACGAGCGCTGGGAGTCTCACGGCTGGTTCGCGCCGAGCGGTCGGGGCGAGCCCTATTGCATCATGATCCCGCCGCCGAACGTGACCGGCACGCTGCACATGGGGCACGCGTTCCAGCACACGCTCATGGACGCCCTCACCCGCTATCAGCGCATGCGCGGCCGCGATGTCCTGTGGCAGCCCGGCACCGACCACGCGGGCATCGCCACGCAGATGGTGGTGGAGCGGCAGCTGAACGCGCAGGGCGTGAAACGCACCGACCTCACCCGCGAGGCCTTCCTCGAGCGCGTGTGGCAGTGGAAGGAACAGTCCGGCGGCACCATCAGCGCACAGATGCGCCGGCTGGGCGACTCGGTCGACTGGTCGCGCGATCGCTTCACCATGGACCCGGGGTTGTCGCGCGCCGTGATCGAGGTGTTCGTGCGGCTGCATGAGGAGGGCCTCATCTACCGCGGCAAGCGCCTGGTCAACTGGGACCCGGTGCTGCTCACGGCGCTGTCGGACCTGGAGGTGCAGGCGCACGAGGAGGACGGACAGCTCTGGCACCTGCGCTACCCGCTCGCCGCCGGCGCGGGTCATGTCGTGGTGGCGACCACCCGTCCGGAAACCATGCTGGGCGACGCTGCGGTCGCGGTGCATCCCGACGACACTCGTTACCAGCCCCTCATCGGCAAGCTCGTGCAGCTGCCGCTCGCCGAGCGAGCCATCCCGATCATCGCCGATGCGTACGTCGATCCAGCCTTCGGTACCGGGTGCCTCAAAGTCACGCCGGCGCACGATTTCAACGACTACGAGATCGGGCAGCGCCATCACCTCCCGCTGATCAACATCTTCACGCCGCGCGCCACGCTCGCCGACACGGTGCCGGAGCGCTTCCGGGGTCTGGAACGCTTCGAGGCCCGCAAACGCGTGGTGGCGGAGCTGCAGGCGGCCGGCCTCATCGAGCGCGTCGAGAAGCACCGGCTGGTGGTGCCGCGCGGCGATCGCAGCGGCGCGGTGCTCGAGCCCTATCTCACCGACCAGTGGTACGTGAAGATCGCGCCGCTCGCCGCGGCGGCGATCGCGGCTGTCGAGCAGGGCCGCACCCGCTTCGTGCCGGAGGGCTGGGCGCGGACCTACTTCGAATGGATGCGCAACATCAAGGACTGGTGCGTGAGCCGCCAGCTGTGGTGGGGACATCGCATCCCGGCCTGGTACGGGAGCGACAACAACATCTACGTCGGCCGCAACGAAGCCGAGGTACGCGCGCGCCACCGGCTTGCCGCCGGGGTCGCGCTGCGCCAGGACGAAGACGTGCTCGATACCTGGTTCTCCTCGGCGCTGTGGCCGTTTTCGACGCTCGGCTGGCCGGATGCCACCGCGGAGCTCGGCAGGTTCTACCCGGGGAGCGTGCTGGTCACCGGCTTCGACATCATCTTCTTCTGGGTCGCCCGCATGATGATGATGGGCCTGAAGTTCATGGGAGAGGTGCCGTTCCGCGACGTCTACATCACCGGGCTCATCCTCGACGAGCACGGCGAAAAGATGTCGAAGTCCAAGGGCAACGTGATCGATCCGCTCGACATCGTCGACGGCATCTCGCTCGAGGCGCTGGTGGCCAAGCGCACCGCCGGGCTCATGCAGCCGCAGCTCGCGCCCGCGATCGAGCGGGCGACCCGCAAGCAGTACCCGCAGGGCATCGCGCCCCACGGCACGGACGCGCTGCGCTTCACCTTTGCCGCGCTCGCCTCCCCGAGCCGCGACATCCGTTTCGACCTGGCGCGCGTCGCCGGTTACCGCAACTTCTGTAACAAGCTGTGGAATGCGGCGCGCTTCGTCACCATGGCTGTGGGTGAGAGCGCACCGGCAGCGGGCGGGGAGACGCACGAGCTGTCGATCGCCGACCGCTGGATCCGCTCGCGCTTCGGTCGCCTGCTCGGCACGCTCGAGAGCGCATTGCGCGACTACCGCTTCGATTACGCGGCCAGCGCCCTGTACGAGTTCACCTGGTACGACTTCTGCGACTGGTATCTGGAGCTGACGAAGCCGGTACTGCAGGGGGAAGGGATCGGCGCGGCAGCCAGGCGCGGCACGCAGCGCACGCTCGTGCAGGTGCTGGAAGCACTGCAGCGCGCGCTGCATCCGCTGATGCCCTTCATTACCGAGGAGATCTGGCAGCGCGTGGCGCCGCTCGCGGCACGCAGCGGGGAGAGCGTCATGCTGCAGGCCTATCCGGCCGCAAGCGACTTCGCGGCCGATGAGGAAGCGGAACGCGAAGTGGCCTGGATCCAGGCGGTCGTTCTGGGCGTGCGCCAGATCCGCGGCGAGATGAACATCAACCCCGCCAGGCGCATCGAGGTGTTATTCAAGGACGCCAGCGCGCAGGATCGGGCCCTCGGCGCGCGCCACCGCGCCTGGCTCGAACGCCTGGCGGGACTGGCGAGCATCACGGTGCTGCCGCCCGGCGCCGCCGCCCCGCAGTCCGCCGCGGCGCTGGTGGGCACGCTCACCATCCTCGTGCCCATGGCCGGACTCATCGACGCCGGCGCGGAAGCCGAGCGCCTCGGCCGGCTCCTCGCCAAGGCGCAGGACGAGCTCGCCAAGGCGCGCGCCCGGCTCGCCAACGAGAGCTTCGTGCGCAACGCGCCCACGGCGGTCGTAACCGCCGAGCGCGAGCGCGCCGCAGAGCTCGAGCGCACCGCAAGCGCCTTGAGCTCGCAGCTCGAGCGGGTGCGGGGACTGCTGGCGCCGTGAACGCCGTGAGCGCAGCCGATGCCGACGCCGCGACCTTAGGGGCAGTGCTCGGCACGCTCGAGACCGTCATTCTGGGGAAGCCCGGGCAGATCCGCCTGTGTCTCGCCTGCCTGATGGCGCGCGGGCACCTGTTGATCGAGGACGTGCCGGGAGTTGGCAAGACCACGCTCGCGCACGCGCTCGCCCACGTACTGGGACTTGTCTGGCAGCGTGTGCAGTTCACCAGCGATCTGCTGCCGGCCGACATCATCGGCGTGTCGATCTTCGATCGTGCCAGCCAGCGATTCAACTTCCGCCAGGGTCCGATCTTCACCCAGCTGCTGCTCGCGGATGAGGTGAACCGCGCCAGCCCGCGCACTCAAAGCGCGCTGCTGGAAGCGATGGAGGAGCGCCAGGTGAGCGCCGACGGCACCACCTACCGGCTGCCCGAGCCGTTCTTCGTGGTGGCGACGCAGAATCCGCATGAGCAGCTCGGCACCTTCGCCCTGCCCGAATCGCAGCTCGACCGCTTTCTCATGCGGGTGACGCTCGGATATCCGGACGCCGCGCATGAGCGCGAGCTGCTGCGCGGCGGGGAGCGCCGCGAGCTGTTGTCGCGCATTGCGCCCGCGCTGTCCGCTGCGGCCGTGCTGCGCGTGCAGGGCGCGGTGCGCGCCGTGCACGTCGCCGATGCGCTGCTCGATTACACCCAGGCGCTGATCGCGCGCACCCGCGAGCGCTCGGATCTGAAACTCGGACTCTCGCCGCGCGCCGGCCAGGGTCTGCTGCGTGCAGCGCAGGCGTGGGCCTACCTGTCGGACCGCCCGGCCGTGCTACCGGAGGACGTGCAGGCCGTGCTGCCGGCAGTGGTCGCGCACCGGCTCGAGAGGCGCGACCCCGCGGGCGGCAGTGACGGTGACGAGGTCGCCCGCGAGATCATTCGGGCAGTGCCCGTGCCGCCGTAAGATGCCGGCTCGCTGGAACCCGCTCGCGGCGCTGCCGGCCCTGGTGCGCGCACGCGTGGGCGAGTGGATGCGCCGCCGCCAGGGCCTGGATGTGCTGCCGGTCACGCTCGAGCGCCGCAGGCTCTATATCCTGCCGACCGGCGCCGGAGTGGCGTTCGGGATGCTGCTGTTCCTCATGCTGATCGCCGGACTCAACTACGGCAACAGCCTGGCCCTGTTCCTGACGTTTTCGCTGGCCGCGTTTGCGCTGGTAGCGATGCAGCAGTGCCACCGTAATCTGCTCGGGATCGCGGTGATCAGCGCCAGCGCGCCGGCGGTGTTCGCGCGCACTACCGGCGCCGTGCACCTCACGCTCGCCAACCCGGCGGACCTCGCCCGGGCGTGCGTCGAGGCCGCCCTGCCGGAGGTGGCGGCGGTCGCCGCGGATCTGCCGGCCCGGGAACGGCAGCGCATCGAGCTGCCGCTGCCCGCGGCCAGGCGCGGCATCGTACGCATCGAGCGGCTGCGCGTCGCGACCGCGCATCCCTTCGGTTTGTTCCGCGCCTGGACCTGGGTACACACGCCGATTGAAATGATGATCTATCCACGGCCCCGCGGATCGCTGCCCATGCCCGCGCACAGCGGGTCCAAGAGCGGCGCGCGCGCCCGGGGTGGGTCGGACGCGGACGAGTGGGTGGGGCTGCGGCCGTTTCGCGACGGGGACTCGCCGCGCCAGGTCGACTGGAAGGCCTACGCGCGCGAGGCGCCGCTGCTGGTGAAGGAGTACAGCCCGGCGGGATCGGAGTTGCACCTGTTCGACTTCGCGCAACTGACCGATCCCGACACCGAGGCGCGCCTCTCGCAGCTGGCGCGCTGGGTGGTCGACGCCGAGGCGCACGGCGAGCGCTATGGAGTGGTGCTTCCCGGCGTGCTGCTGCGTCCCGACCGCGGTCCCGAGCACCGGCATCGGTGTCTCGCGGCGCTCGCGGTGTTTGGAATCGATGAGCGCCGCTGACAACGAGGCGCGGCGGGCGCTCGCGTGGGCGTGCGCGGCCTTCGCGGGCGGGGTGCTGTTGAACTTCGATCGCGTGCCGGCCTGGACGACGGCCGCCGCGCTGCTGCTCATCGCGTGGCGCCTCACCACCGAGCGCACCAGCGCGAGGCTGCCGGGGACCGTGGCGCGCGCGCTGCTCGCGCTGGTGGTGGTGGTGGTGGTGCTGTTGAGATTTCACACGCTCAACGGACTCGCCGCCGGCACCGCACTGCTGATGCTGATGTCGGCACTGAAGCTCCTCGAGACGCGCGCGCGGCGCGACCAGTTCGTCATGGTGGGCGCCGGGCTGTTTCTGCTGCTGGCGGCGTGCCTCGACCGGCAGAGCCTGGTGCGGGTGCCGCTGTATGCGCTGCAGGCGTGGTTGTGCTGCAGCGCGCTCGCCGTGGTCGCTTCCGCAGGCTTCGGCGGGCGCGCGGCGCTGCAGCTCGCGGGACGGGCGCTGCTGTTCGCTTTGCCGCTGGCGGTGCTGCTGTTCCTGTTCTTCCCGCGCCTGCCGGGCGCCTTCTGGGCCATCCAGCGCGGGGGACAGGCGGTGACGGGGCTGTCCGACACCCTGAGCCCCGGCAGCATCGTGAAACTCGTCGCCAGCTACGACCCCGCCTTCCGCGTGCAGTTTGCGGGTCGCGCTCCGCCGGCCGAGGAACGCTACTGGCGCGGCCCGGTGCTGCACGACTTCGACGGTTACACGTGGCGGCGCACGCCCGGGGTGTTTCACCTGCGCCAGCGGCTGCAGTATCTGGGCACGCCGTACCGCTACCGTGTAGCGCTGGAACCCACGCGGCAGCGCTGGTGGTTCGCGCTCGACACGCCCGCGCAATCCCCCGACACCAACGTGCTCCTCACGTATGACAACCAGCTGCTCGGCAGCGAGCCGCTCACCGAGCCGGTCAGTTTCGACGCCGTCTCGTACACCCGCACACGCGCGCTGGAGCCGCTGGGCGCCTTCGCCCGGCAGCAGGACACGGCCCCCCTGCCGCCGGGAATGAATCCGCGCTCGGTCGCGCTGGCGCACACGCTGCGGCAGCGCGCCGGCTCCGATGCCGGCTTCGTGCAGGCGACTCTGGAGTACCTGCGCACCGGCGGCTTCGAGTACACCCTCACACCCGAGCCGCTCGGCGCCGACCCGGTGGACGACTTGCTGTTCAACACGCGCGCGGGTTTCTGTGGTCACTACGCATCCGCCTTCGTCACGCTGATGCGCGCCGCGGACGTCCCGGCACGGGTAGTGACCGGCTATCTCGGCGGGGAATGGAATCCGATCGGCGGCTACTTCGTGGTACGCCAAGCGGACGCCCATGCGTGGGCGGAAGTCTGGCTGGATGGACGCGGCTGGACGCGCATCGATCCGACCGCGGTGGTCGCGCCCGAGCGGCTGCGCCGCGGGGTTTTCGACCTGCTGCCCGATGCGCTGACGACGCCCGAGCGGCTGCTGCGCGGCTCCGCCTGGCTCACGCGCCTGCTGCAGCGATGGGATGCCGCCAACGCCTGGTGGAGCGATCACGTCGTGAAGTTCGATTATTCCGCGCAGCTCGATCTGCTCGCCCGCTTCGGGATCCGTTCGCCCGACGTGCGTGACCTCGGGTGGGCCTTCACGCTCGCGCTGCTCGGGTGGCTCGCGGTCATCGCCTGGCACATCGGCCGCAGCGCGCGCCCCGCCTCACCCGATGCGCTGGCGCGCGCCTACACACGCCTGTGCCACAAGCTCGAGCGCATTGGTCCGCCGCGCGCCCCCCACCAGGGTCCGTTGAGTTTCGCCGCAACGGTGACCGCGCAGCGACCGGACCTCCGGCACAGCGTCCACGCCCTGCTGGCACGCTATGCGCAGCTGCGCTATGGACCTGCGGCGCCCGGCACCCGGGCGCAGGACATCGAGGAGTTCCGGCGGGCGGTGGCGCGACTGTCGCTGTCACGCGCCGTCAGCGGCTAGTCTCACCGGACCTGAAGCCGATTTTCGTGTGCGTGCCGTCGCAGAAGGGCTTGTTGGCGCTGCCGCCGCAGCGGCACAGGGAGGCTGAAGTCACCCGCGCGACCACGCGGCCGGTGCCGCTGATGATCTCGAGGTTACCGCGCACCTTCAAGGGTCCGTTGGCCTGCGGATCAATCGCCAATGCGCCATCCCGCAGCGGCAGCACGTCGGTCTTGCCACTCGGCGGCTCGCCGGTGGCGCTGAACCCGATCTCGTGATGCGAGCCGTCGCAGTACGGCTTGTTCCTGGACGCCCCGCAGCGGCATAACGTGGCGCGAAAGCCGGCCGGCACCCCATCGATCTGCAGCGCGGCGCGAAACGCGTAGGGTCCCGCCTCACGCACGGTGGCGAGATTCACCTCCGGCACGGGCTCGTCCGGTGCGCCATCCTTGCGCCGATAGCGAATCGCGCCCGAGGGGCAGGCGTGTGCGACCTCGACCAGGCGTTCCACCGACACGGCATCCGGATGGATCCAGGGTCCCTGCACGTTGGCGAGGAACACCCTGGGCGCCCAGGTGACACAGAAGCGCGAGTGAATGCAGCGCTTTGCCTCGAACTGAAGCTCGAGATGCCGCCCCTGCACCGTCTCCACACCCGCGCTCACGCTCGAGGGTGGTGCCGCGCCGGCCGCCGCCGCCTCAGGCGCCGCCGCAGCCGCTGCGCCATCGGGCGTGGCGGCGGCCGTGAGATCAAAGCCGCGGCTGGCCCTCGAGGCGAGCGCGGCCAGCTGGTCCGCAGCCGCCACCGCGCGGGCATCGCCGCTGGCGCGCACCGCCGCGGCCCCTTCCGCCAGCTGTTCGAAACGCTCGACAAACAGGCGCCGCGCGGCAGGTCCCGGCGGCAGCGCGGCGGAGTCCCGCAGCGTGATGAACGACATACCGGCGTTGCATTGCGGGTTCGACGGCCCCGCCGGCAACCGCGCCGCGCGCTCGGCGAGCGGCATGACCGCCTGCATGAGACCGATCGCAAGATCCACCGCCAGGGATTTTTCCGCACTCGGGCCGCGCACGACGTAGGCATAGGCGAGCAGCCGCAGCATCAGACCGTAGCAGGCGTTGGCGAGATCCACGCTGGCCACCGCGTCCGGGTTCTCGAGCCACACGCGCCCCTCGGGTCGCGGTGGACGGCGCAGCACCGGGTTGGTGGCCGCGGGATGCGCCGGCGCGAAGTCCGGGTTCTTCGCCATGAGCGCGCGCAGCTCAGTGCGGATTCCGAGGAACTTCTGGTAGTGGGAGCCGACCGTATCGCGCGGCGCACCTTCTCCCTGCTCGACGATGGCCGCGAACGCGGCGAGCGCGGTCTTCAGGCATCTCACCTGCTTCGCGCCCGCCAGACCCACCTCCTCGGGCGAGAGCTGCAGCGCCGGATCGCCGTCGAACGCGTTGCTTTCGCCGTAGCGCGCCACCAGCGCACGCAGGCCCTCTCCGAGGGCGGCGTAGAAGTCACCGACCGTGCTGTAGTCGACGGCCATCGGGGTGAGGCGGGCGCCGCCGCCGCCGCGTACGTAAGTGCGCTCGTAGGCAAAACCGGCGCCGTCCTGCTCGGTGGACCCGTGCGGGCGCTCGAGAAACACGAAATGCTGCAGGGTGTCCGCGGTGAAGGGCGCGAGCTTCACGACCACGCATGCGGGCAGGTAGCCCGGATCGAGCGGAAAGTTCGTGCGCCCGAAGCGCGGGCTGCCGCCGAGCGCCGCGGTGATGTTCCACACGGCGGCCAGGTGCCCCATCTCCTCGATCGCCACGCCGAGCAACACCTGGCGCCAGCGCTTGACCGCCGCCGCCTCCTCGGCACTGAGCCCCTCCGCTTC
Organism: Steroidobacteraceae bacterium; assembly: GCA_041485725.1. Taxonomy (GTDB): domain Bacteria; phylum Pseudomonadota; class Gammaproteobacteria; order Steroidobacterales; family Steroidobacteraceae; genus 13-2-20CM-66-19. The sequence continues at coordinate 26,086 of JBGPKC010000021.1, read as the reverse complement.
CCCGTCCTTCAGGCTGACGGCGGCGTAGAGGTAGGTGCACATGAGGTTGTGCTCGAGCTCGGCAGCCTCGTAAAGCGCGTGAATGAGAACTTCGCGCTGCGCGAGGGCGGCGGGCAGGGAAACGTCGTTCATATGGCCTCCATCGTGCGCCTATGTCGCACAAATCCGCGCGGCGCACCATACCCCGAACGGGGCCTCAGGTTGCGGCGTGTTCGCGCGTCTTGCGGAAAATGATGCCGGGCCAGCGTTCGAGCGTCAGCTCGAGATTCACGCGCGAGGGCGCGAGGTACACCAGTGCGCCGCTGTGATCGAGGGCCAGGTGCTGCTGCGCCCGGCTGCGGAACTCCTCCAGCTTGCCGGCATCGGCGCTCTCGATCCAGCGCGCGGTGTAGATGGCGACGGGATCGAACACGCACTGCACGCCGTACTCGTCCTGCAGCCGGAACGCCACCACTTCGAACTGCAGCGGCCCCACCGCGCCCAGGATCAGATCGTTGCTGCGCAAGGGCCTGAACAGCTGCGTGGCGCCCTCCTCGCACAGCTGCGACAGGCCCTTCTGCAGCGCCTTCATCCTCAGCGGCTCCTTGAGCACCGCACGGCGGAATATCTCCGGCGCGAAATTCGGGACACCGGTGAAAGTGAGCCGCTCGCCCTGGGTGAAGGTGTCGCCGATGTTGATGGTGCCGTGGTTGTGCAGGCCGATGATGTCGCCCGCGTAAGCTTCTTCGGCCTGCGCGCGCTCCGCCGCCATGAAGGTGAGCGCATCGGCGACGCGCACCTCCTTGTCGAGACGCACGTGAAACAGGCGCATGCCACGCACGTACTTGCCGGCACACAGGCGCAGGAAGGCGACCCGGTCGCGGTGCGCAGGGTCCATGTTCGCCTGGATCTTGAACACGAAGCCCGCCAGCGCCGCTTCGCCCGGCTCCACCGTGCGTTCGCGTGCGCTGCGCGGCAGCGGCCCGGGGGCGTGCCGGATGAACGCCGCGAGCAGCTCCTCGACGCCGAAGTTGTTGATGGCGGAGCCGAAGAACACCGGCGTCTGCCGGCCGGCCCGGTAAGCGTGCGCATCGAAGCTCTGCGTGGCGCCCTTCACCAGCTCGATCTCCTCGCCGAAGGCGGGCGCCTGATCACCGAGGAAGTCGCGCGCCGCGCGGCTGCCCAGGCCGTCGATGATGCGGTTCTCGCCGACACGACCGCGCTCGCCCGCGGCGTACACATAGATGCGATCCTCGGGCAGGTGGTAGATGCCACGCAGCTCGCGTCCCATGCCGATGGGCCAGGTGATCGGCGCGGTGTCGATGCGCAGCACGCTCTCGATCTCATCCAGCAGCTCGATGGGCGGGCGGCCATCGCGGTCGAGCTTGTTGATGAAGGTCATGATCGGCGTGTCGCGCAGGCGACAGACCTCCATGAGCTTGATGGTGCGCTCCTCGACGCCCTTGGCGCAGTCGATGACCATGAGCGCCGAGTCCACGGCGGTCAGCGTGCGGTAGGTGTCCTCGGAGAAATCCTCGTGACCGGGCGTGTCGAGCAGGTTCACGATGCAGTCGCGATAGGGAAACTGCATCACCGAGGAGGTCACGGAAATGCCGCGCTGCTGCTCGAGCCGCATCCAGTCGGAAGTCGCATGGCGCGCGGCCTTGCGGCCCTTGACGGTGCCGGCCATCTGTATCGCACCGCCGAACAGCAGCAGTTTCTCCGTGAGAGTGGTCTTGCCGGCGTCGGGGTGCGAGATGATCGCGAACGTGCGTCGCCGAGCGATTTCGGCAGCCAGATCAGTCATGTCGCTTTTGGGACTCAGGGCGAGGGGGCGTGGGGAGCGCGCAAAGCGAGCTTGAGCACGGCGGCATCCTCGCGACCGCTCGGCGCCTGATAGTAGCCGCGCCGGCTGCCGACGTGCTCGAAGCCCATCGACAGGTACAGACGGATCGCTGCGGTGTTGGAGGGCCGCACCTCGAGAAACGCGGCTCCCATGCCGGTGGCGGTCGCGCGCTCGATCAGGGAGGTGAGCAGGCGCTTGCCCACGCCATGGCAGCGGAACGCCTCGCCCACACACAGATTCAGAATGTGGGCCTCGCCCGCACCGACACTCATGACTCCGTAACCCATCACGCGCCGGCTAATGGTCACCACGCGGCAGACGTACCCCACCCGCAGGCAATCGATGAAGATCCCCTCGCTCCAGGGGAACTGGTAAGAGGAGCGCTCGATCTCGGCCACCTCCGCGACGTCGGTGGCGCGCATGGGTCGGATCACGGCCTCGGGCGAGGTCTTCAGCAGCTCAGGAGCGGTTGCCATCAGTCACTGCGCTTGGCCCAGTTGCTGGTACACGCTGCGGGCAAATTTCAGGTCTTCCCATGCCTTGCGCTTGTCCGCCGGCGTGCGCAGCAGATAAGCGGGATGATACGTCACCACCAGCGGGGTGTTCAGTTCACCGAAACGATGCACCTGGCCCCGCAGCCTGCCGAGCGGCACGCCGGTGGCTAGCAGGTTCTGCGCGGCGATCCGCCCGACCGCGAGCATGATCTTCGGTTGCAACAGCGCGATCTGCCGTACCAGGTACGGCAGGCACGCGGCCACTTCCTCAGGTTTGGGGTCGCGGTTCCCAGGGGGCCGGCTCTTCAATACGTTGGCGATGTAGACGTTGGTCCTGCGATCGAGACCGATGGCGCGCAGCATGGCATCCAGCAGCTGGCCGGCCGCGCCCACGAACGGCTCGCCGCGCCGATCCTCTTCCGCTCCGGGCGCCTCGCCGATCACCAGCCAGTCGGCGCGGCTGGGGCCCACGCCGAAAACCCCTTGCGTGCGCGTGATGTGCAACGGGCACCTGGTGCACTTGAGGACCTCGGAACGCAGCGCTTCCCAGCGCGCCGCGGTCTCGCCGGGCGGCGGCGACGGATCAGGCGCCGCCGCCCTCGCGCCGCTGTCCCGGCGGGCCACCCAGAGGTCGATACCGATCGCCTCCAGGTACTGCATGCGCCGCTGCGGATGCATGTGCCCCTCAAGCGCCGGCCGTCGGCGCGCCCCGCACGGCGCGCCGCAGGCGGCGCCCCGCCCACAGCAGCGGCGCCGACAGCGCATAAGTGCCGAACAGCGACAGCAGCATGGTGGGCGGATCGATGGCGATGAGCACGAACACCAGTGGCACCAGCAGCATGTAGACGAACCTGATGCGCCGGTCGAGATCGAACTGCTTGAAGCTCGGATAGCTGAAGCGGCTTACCATCAAGGCGCCGGCGGTCGCGGTCACGACGAAAGCTGCGATCAGTCCGCTCAGCCCCGGCTCGTGCCAGTCGCTGACGAACCACACGAACGCCGCCACGATCGCCGCCGCGGACGGGCTCGGCAGGCCTTCGAAGTAACGCTTGTCGGCGGTGGCCGCGCGCGCATTGAAGCGCGCCAGCCGCAGCGCCGCCGCCACCGCGTAGAAGAAACAGGCGAGCCAGCCAAAGCGGCCCCAGTGGTGACCGAACTCGGCGATGCGCACCACGCCCCACTGGTAGGCGACGATGGCCGGCGCGAGCCCGAAGGCCACCATGTCGGCGAGACTGTCGTATTCCTTGCCGAAGAAAGTCTCGGTGCGCGTCATACGCGCAATGCGCCCGTCGAGCGTGTCGAAGACCATGGCCGCAAACACCGCCATGCCGGCGTTATCAAAGTGCTTGTCGATGGCGGCCACGACCGCGTAGAACCCCGAGAACAGGCATGCCGTGGTCAGAAGATTCGGCAGCAGGTAAATGCCCTTGCTGCGGGGTCTTGCGGGATCCGGAGGGTCGCTTGCCACGACGGCAATCTTATCGGGGCCTCCTGCTAAGATGCCAGCGACGTCAACTTATCAGGTAAGCGCGCGCCGATGAGGCTGTCCCGATACCCCATCAACACCATGAAAGAGACCCCCGCGGAAGCGGAGGTGGTGAGTCACCAGCTCATGCTGCGGGCCGGGCTCATCCGGCGCCTGGCGGCGGGCCTGTACAGCTGGCTGCCGCTGGGACTGCGGGTGCTGCAGAAGGTGGAACGCATCATCCGCGAGGAAATGAACCGCGCCGGAGCTCTGGAGCTGGTGATGCCGGTGGTGCAGCCGGCGGAACTGTGGCAGGAGTCGGGCCGCTGGACCGAGTACGGGCCCGAGCTGCTGCGCCTCAAGGACCGGCACGAGCGCGACTTCGTGGCCGGTCCTACGCACGAAGAGGTGATCACCGACATTGCGCGACGCGAGCTGCAGAGCGGTTACCGCGCGATGTACGACGCCTACACGAGAATCTTCACGCGCACCGGGCTGACCTTCCGCGCGGTGCGCGCCTACTCCGGCGCCATCGGCGGGGATGTCTCGCAGGAGTTCCACGTGCTCGCCGCCTCGGGTGAGGATGCGATCGCGTTCTCCGATACGGACGATTACGCCGCGAACCTGGAGGCCGCCGTCGCGGCGCCGCCCGCCCAGGCGCGCCCCGCACCGCAGCAGGCGCTGCGCAAGGTGCCGACTCCCGGTGCGCGCACCATCGCCGAGCTCGCGCGCTTCCTGCAGGTGGACCCCGCGCGCTGCCTGAAGACCCTCATTGTCGAGGGCGGCAGGGACGAGGTCGTGGCCCTGGTGCTGCGCGGCGATCACGAGCTGAACGCCCCCAAGGCGCAAAGGCTCGAGGGCGTGGCGAGCCCGCTGCGGATGGCGAGCGCGGAGCGCGTCCTCAAGGCCACCGGCACGGAGCCCGGGTACGTCGGCCTGGTGGGACTGAAGTGCCGCGTGTATGCCGATCACAGCGCACTCGCGCTCGCGGACTTCGTGTGCGGCGCCAACGAGAAGGACATGCATCTGACGGGCGTGAACTGGGAGCGGGATGTGACCGGCGCCATTGCTGCGGACCTGCGCAACGTCGTGGAGGGCGATCCCAGCCCGACTGGCAAGGGGCGCCTGAAGATCGCGCGCGGTATCGAGGTGGGTCACATCTTCCAGCTGGGCCGCAAGTACAGCGAGCCCATGAAGGCGCTGGTGCTGGATGAGGCGGGCCGCGAAACCGCCCTGTACATGGGTTGCTACGGCATCGGTGTGACGCGCATCGTGGCCGCAGCCATCGAACAGAACCACGATGAGCGCGGCATCATCTGGCCCGCACCGATCGCGCCCTTCCAGATAGTGCTGGTAGCCCTGAACCTGCAAAAATCCGCGCGTGTCCGCGAAGTCAGCGACCGCCTGTATGCCGAGCTCACCGCCGCCGGAATCGAGGTCCTGTACGACGACCGTGACGCGCGCCCGGGCGTCAAGTTCGCCGATGCCGAGCTGCTGGGCATCCCGCACCGCCTGGTGGTGGCGGATCGCGGCCTCGAGGCCGGCAGACTCGAATACCGCCAGCGACGCGATAGCGCGAGCACCGAGTTCCCCGCGGATGAGGCGCTCGCCTTCATGCGCGCGCGTCTCGGGACCTGAGCCCGCAATGCGGGCGCCGCGCGTGCGCCCGCTCGTGGGTTTCGCGCTCGCCGCCCTGGGCGCCGCCTTGGCGCATGCGGCGCGCGCCGACCAGCAGCGTGACCCGCAGCTGCAGGCGGTAATCGCGAAGGCGATCGCCCAGGCGCAATGCTTCACCGACCAGTACGACTCCGCCGTCTGGTACACGCTGATGGAACCGCGGCTGCGGCGCATCGTCAGGGAGAAAGACGAGCGTCTCGATATCCTCAGGCAGGTGTATTGCGAAACGCACCGGCGGGGGGAGGCGCGTTTGCCGCCGGGCCTGGTCATGGCGGTCATCGATGTCGAGAGCCGCTTCGATCGCTGGGCGGTATCCCCCGCGGGCGCGGTGGGCCTCATGCAGGTGATGCCGTTCTGGCCCGAGCGCCTCGGCATGCGGCGCTACGAGCTGATACACGTCGCGCCCAACATCCGCATGGGCTGCGCGATCCTGCGCTTTTACCTCGGCTATGAGCGCAACGACGTGCGCAAAGCGCTGGCGCGCTACAACGGCAGCCCCGGGCGGCGCAACTACCCGGACCTGGTGATCAGCCAGTGGACGCGCTGGAACGGCGCGGATGATCTGGGGTTCGGCAAGACACCACCCGCGCAGCGCTAGTTCGCGCCGGCGTGCTTCGCTCTCGTCTGTGCCGGCAACATGCGCGCCACGCCTTCACGGCGCGAGTCGGCCGCCCCCTCATAGCTGCCGTCGGCGAGGCGCACCACGCCGTGCAATCCCGAGTTTTCCGCATGTCCGGGTTTCAACTCGATGCCGCGCTCGCGCAGCCCGGCGAGCAGCGCGGGAGAGAGCTTGCCGATCTCGCCGCTGAAGGTGTCGCCGCGTGCGATGAGGTTTGGCAGCTCGATCGCCTGTTTGAGGGACAGTTTCCAGGCGAGCAATCCCACCAGTGCCTTGGCGTTGTACTCGAGAATCGCCGAGCCGCCGGGAGAGCCGAGCGCGGCGACGAAGTTGCCGAAGCGATCGAGAACGATGATCGGCGCCATCGAGGAGCGCGGACGCTTGCCGCCGTGCACCGCATTGGCAACCGGGCGGCCGCCGTCCGTGGGTACGAACGAGAAGTCGGTGAGCTGATTGTTGAGCACGAACCCACGGACCGTGCGTCCGGAGCCGAAGACCGATTCCACGGTGGTCGTCATCGAGACCGCATTACCGTCCGCATCCACGACCACCAGGTGGCTCGTGCCCGCGGACTCGGCGGTCGCATCCCGGCCGCGCGGCATGGAGATCTCGCCCGGCGGCGGCGCCGCGCCGGCATGTTGGCCGATCAGCTGCAGGCGCAGCCGTACGTAGGCGGGATCGAGTAAGCGCTCCACCGGCACCTGCACGAAGCGCGGATCGGCGACGTAGCGGTCGCGGTCGGCGTATATGAGACGACTCGCCTGCGCGAACAGGAACCAGGCCTGAGGGTCCGTGGGGTGGCGCCCGGCGATATCGGTCTTGTCGAGTATGGAGAGCATTTCCAGCAGACACACGCCGCTCGAGGGCGGCGGCGGCACGCACACCGAGTACCCGCGGTAGGGCCGGCACAGCGGTTCGGCCCAGATCGCGCGATACGAGGTCAGGTCCCTGAGCGTCATGGTCCCCGGAAACGGCGCCTGGTGGGTGGTGGCGACGATCTCATTCGCAATCGCACCCTGGTACAGCGCACGCGGACCGTCGAGCGCGATGCGCTCCAGTGTCCGGGCGTATTCGGGATTGCGAAACAGGTCGCCCTCCTGGATGGTCTCGCCGTCGGGCCGCGAGAACAGCGTGCGCACCTCGTTGGTGGGCGGAAAGGGCGATCCCTCGCCGAGAAACAGCGCGAGCCGCGCTGGTACCTTGAAGCCCTGGGACGCGGCACGAATCGCCGGCTGAAAGAGCTCCTTCCAACGCAGCGCACCGCGCTTGGCGTGCGCGGCGTACAGCATGGCGATCGCGCCCGGCACTCCCGTGGAGCGTCCGCTGCGCACCGCCTCGACAAACGGCAGGGGCTTGCCGTGTTCGTCCAGAAACATGTCGGGCTGCGCGCCCGCCGGCGCCCACTCGCGGCCATCGACGGCGCTCACCTTATGCGTGTGCGCGTCGTAGTACAGCAGGAATGCGCCGCCGGCGATCCCGGAGCTCTGCGGCTCGACGAGTCCGAGCATCGCCTGCACCGCAACGGCCGCGTCGATCGCGTTGCCCCCCTTGCCCAGAATCTCAAGGCCGGCATCGACCGCCAGCGGATTGGCGGCAGCGACCCAGGCCGGTTGCGTGCCGTGCGGGCGGCGATGGAACAATGAAACCCGAGGGGGCGGCGCGGCCGCCGGTGGTGCCACGGGAGTTGCCGGCGGCGGCGCTTCGGCCACGGCCGGCGCGGGTGCCGCAGCGGGCGGCTGCGCCGCCGGGGGCGCCTCGATCACAGGGGGCGCCTGCGGCTCAGGTTCGGCGGCCGATGCCAACAGCGCCAGCGCAGCGAGGAGCGGGAGCGGCAAGACTCTATGCAACATCCAAGATCACTTCAGGTCGTGTGAAAACCCGCAGACGCCTGTACCGCATCCACCGCCGCGTCGGTCACTTCCACCGAGGTGACCCTGCAGCCCGAGGAGCCGATCCACAGCCAGTTCACGAACGCGGACACCGCCGCGTCCTCGCCGCACGCCAGCACCTCGACACGCCCGTCCGCAAGATTGCGGGCGTATCCGCTCAGCCCCAGGTCCTGTGCGCGCCGCGCGGCGGTGGCGCGGTAGAACACGCCCTGGACGCGGCCGCCCACCAGACACTTCTTGCAGATCATGCGCACCGAATACTACTCAGATCCGCACGCGCGTGCCTTGCGCAGATGATCGCACCATGGTTTTGTGGCAACTTACGTAAAAGCGCACCGCGACTCGTTGCGCGGGCGGAGACAGATAAGCATGGCGGAGATACTGGTGCTCTACTACTCGCGCAGCGGCGCCACCGCGGAGCTCGCGCGACAGGTGTGCCGCGGCGTGGAAGGCGTTGCGGGGGCGAGCGCGCGACTGCGAACCGTGCCGCCGGTGTACGCGGAAAACGCGGGCATGCCCAAGCCGGTGCCGGCGAGCGGGGCGCCTTACGCCACACTCGACGATCTGTGCGAGACGCACGCACTGGTGCTCGGCAGCCCCACGCGCTTCGGCAACATGGCCGCGCCGCTGAAATACTTTCTCGACGGCACGGCAAGCCTGTGGCTGTCCGGCGTGCTCGCGGGCAAACCGGCCGCGGTGTTCACCTCTACGCAAACCATGCACGGCGGCCAGGAGACGACCCTGCTGTCGATGATGCTGCCGCTGCTCCATCACGGCATGTACCTGGTGGGCCTGCCCTATACCGAGCGCGCCCTCAACGAGACCACCGGCGGCGGCACTCCCTATGGCGCTTCCCATGTCTGCGGCCCGGGCGCGGTCACGGCGCTCACGGATCACGAGAAGTCGCTGGCGCGAGCGCTGGGCAAGCGGGTCGCGAGCCTGGCGGTGCAACTGGCCTCATGCGCCGCGGGAGCGCGCGGCTGAGCGCAAGACTTCGCGGATGAACGGTATCGTCAGCCGCCGCTGCGCGGCGAGCGCGGCTTCATCGAGGGTATCGAGCAGTTCGTACAGGCTGCGCATGTCGCGCGGAAAGCGCCGCTGCAGCCAGCGTGAGGTCTCTGCGGGCAACTCGAAGCCGCGCAGCCGTGCGCGCAGCTGCAGCGCCGCCTGCTGCTCGTTCTCGTCCAGCACCCGCAGCTGAAACACCGCGCCCGCGGCGCAGCGGGACCCGAGATCCGCCAGCGCCCAATTCGCCAGTACCGGGGGCGCCTGCGCGGAGGCGATCAGCCGACCACCGGCGTCTTCCATCTCGCGCAGCAGACCGAAGATCCCGCGCTCCCAGTCCGGCTGTCCCGCGACCTGGTCGATATCGTCCAGACACAGGCACTGCAGCTGCGGCAGGCCTTCGAGCACGCCGACACCGAGGCCCGACACCTGCGCAAGCGGCACGTAACCGGCGCGCATGCGCTCGCTCGCCGCGGCGCAGATCGCCTGCAACAGGTGTGTCTTGCCCGCGCCGCCGGGACCGCACAACCAGGTGATGCCGGCAATCTCCCCGCTCGCGAGGCGCCGCGCGTGCTCGGTTGCCTCGGTGTTGCGCGCCGGCAGGAAGCTGCCGAAAACCGCACGGTCGGGCAGACGCAGCCCCAGGGGAATCTGACGCACGTGCGCGCTACGAGGAGCGCACGGGTTGCACCCAGGCGCGCCGCGTGAAGGTCAGGACGTAGTGCAGTCCGGACACGACGGTGGTGGCGAGCGTGAGCACGGCGCAGGCATCGAGTATCTCGCGTGGCGGCACACCCGCTGCCGCATTCAGCAGCACCAGCATCACATACAACAGTTGCGCGGCCGTATTCACCTTGCTGAGCACCGTCGGCCGCCCGCGCAACGGGCCGCACCACAGGCGGAAGGTCAACGCGCCGAGCCCGATCAGCACATCGCGCGCCACCACCGCGGCGGTCAGCCACCAGGGGACCAGCCCGAGCCACGCGGATTCGACAAACACCGTGACCAGCAGCAGTTTGTCGGCCAGTGGATCGAGGATCTTGCCGAGCTCCGATGTCCAGCTGAAACGTTTCGCGAGGTAGCCGTCGAGGCCGTCGGAGACGGCCGCCGCCACGAACAGGCCGAGCACGGCGACGTGCTCACCGGCGTGCAGCGTCACGAGGACCGGCCAGATCAGCGCCAGACGGATCAGGCAAATGAGGTTGGGCAGGTGGCGCACGGTCGGATGAGGCTGCAGGCGTGACGCGCGCCTCACCCCTGGGGCTGGTAGCGATACACGGCCGCTGCGCCGGCAGCGCTGGTGCGCACCAGCCGTGTCGAGCCGCTGAGTGCCTGATCGAGCCCGGCAGCGCCGCCGCGCACCGTCACATCGAAGGCGACGCTGTTGGCTTCGGCGGCGGCAATGTTGGCGCGGCGCACGCCCGGAACGCTCTGCAGCAGCCGCTCGATCGCAGCGTAGTCGACCAGCCCCCTGACGCCCTCGATCCGCACCCGCGTCTCCACCTCCGCCTGCGCGAGCGAGGTGCCCTGCAGCGGCGCCAGCAGATCCACCGTGTGGTCGATGCCCGCGGCGAGCGGACCATTCCAACTCTCGCTGGCGGAGCGCGTGTACAGCGTCCACTGCAACTCGCTGTCGGGAGCGGCGCCATCGCCCCGCCCCACCAGGATCTCGTCGCCACCGTAGCGCTGCGCGGACTGCAGCAGCGCGGCGGCGGTGAGCAGGCCACCGTCACCATCGACGACCGTAAGCGGCAACAGACTGATCGGCAGCCCGCGCTCCGCCGCCGCGCGCTCGAGCTCGGCCCGCGCAGCGTCCTCGGCGGCGCGATTGCGGGGCGGAGACAGCACCACGATAGTGAACGGGCGCTCGCGGTCCCAGATACTGCGGCCCGCCGCGGTGATGGCCTGCTCGACAGCGGCGCCGTCGAACACGACCTGCGATTCCCCGCGCGGCCCCACCGCATAGCTCTTCACGTACCGGGTCGCCTCGGCCAGCACGCCAGCGAGCGCCGGATCGTCGGCGGACTCGCGGCGGCCGGTCGCGCGCACCAGCGCCTGCCGCATCGCGTCCTGCACCGCGGCGCCGGACTGTCCGTCGACATCGACTTCGTAAACCCGCACCGCCCGTCCCGCCCACGACGACAGCGGCAGCACACAGCACAGAGCGCACAGGCTCGAAAGAAGTGCGCGCACGCGCCGGTTCTCGCTGGTTGATTTTGGGCCCGGTCGCGACATGGTCTGGATCGCACGCGCCACGGCGCGAAGCGACAGGTACAATACCATACGCGCCCGAAGACTCATGACAGAAGGCCCCGGCATCACCTATCGCGATGCCGGCGTCGACATCGACGCCGGCGATGAACTCGTTGAACGCATCAAACCGCTGGTGCGCCGCGCGCAGCGCCGCGAAGTGCTCGCCGGCATCGGCGGCTTCGGTGCGCTGGTCGAGCTGCCACCCGGCTACCAGCGCCCGGTGCTGGTCGCCGGCACCGACGGCGTGGGCACCAAGCTGCGGCTTGCGATCGACAGCGGCCGCCACGACACGATCGGCATCGATCTGGTGGCGATGTGCGCCAACGACGTCGTGGTGCAAGGCGCCGAGCCGCTGTTCTTCCTCGACTACTACGCCACCGGCAAGCTGCGGGTGGCGGTCGCCGAGGCGGTGGTGCGCGGGATCGTGGAGGGCTGTGTGCAGGCGGGCGCCGCGCTGGTCGGAGGCGAGACTGCGGAAATGCCCGGCATGTACCAGGGCGAGGACTACGATCTCGCCGGATTCTGCGTCGGCGTGGTGGAAAAGGACGCGATCATCGACGGTTCGCGGGTGAGCGCCGGGGATGCCATCATCGGCCTCGCCTCATCCGGGCCGCATGCCAACGGCTACTCGCTCATCCGCAAGCTGGTGGCGGCCGCCGGCGCGACTGCCACGATCACCCTCGAGGGGCATAAGCTCATCGACCGGCTGCTCACGCCGACACGTATCTACGTGAAGCCGCTGCTGGCGCTGCTGCGGGCGATGCCCGTGCACGGTCTGGCGCACATCACCGGCGGAGGTTTGAGCGACAACCTGCCGCGGGTACTGCCCGCGGGGCTTGAGGCGGTGCTGGAGCGCCGCAGCTGGCACCGCGATCCGGTGTTCGATTGGCTGCAGCGTGCCGGGCGCATCGAGCCTGCGCAGATGTACCGCACGTTCAACTGCGGCGTCGGCATGGTCGCGATCGTGGCGCCCGAGCGCGCCGCCGCCGCGGTGGAATTCCTTGCGGCGCGCGGGGAAACGGCCCAGGTCATTGGTGAAGTGCGCGCCGGCGGGCGTGGCGTGTTCATCCACGAATGAGCGCCGGCACGCCGTTCAGGCTCGCCATCCTCATTTCCGGCCGCGGCTCGAACATGATGGCTATCGCGCGCGCCTGTCTCGCGGGCAGCAGTGCCGCGCAGGTCGCCGTGGTGATCTCCGATCGTGCCGACGCGGCAGGTCTCGCCAGCGCCGCCGAGCTGGGTATCGAAACCGCCACGGTGCTGCAGCCGCAGGCCGCCGGCGGCATCGCCTTCGAGCGCTCGCTGGCGGCCGCGCTGGATACGCATCAGCCGGATGTGATCGCGCTCGCGGGTTTCATGCGTATCCTGTCGGGGCGGTTCGTCGATCACTACCTCGGCAGAATGCTCAACATCCACCCCTCGCTCCTGCCTGCCTACCGCGGCCTGCACACCCATCGCCGCGTGCTCGAGGCAGGCGACACCGAGCATGGCGCAAGCGTGCATTTCGTGACCGCGGAGCTCGACGGCGGGCCGGTCGTGCTGCAGTCCAAGGTCGCGGTGGAGCCCGGCGACACCGAAGCCACACTGTCAGCGCGCGTTCAGGCCACCGAGCACATCATTTATCCGCGCGTGCTCGGGTGGTGCGCGCAGCGGCGTCTCGCATGGCGCGAGGGCGCCGCCTGGCTTGACGGGCGGCGCCTGGACGCGCCCATCGTGGAGGATTTCCATGCAGCAGCGCGCAACTGACCCGCCTCGCCCCAAGCGCCAGGCGCTGTGCCGAACATTGACACTAACCGCGCTGCTGAGCGTCGCGCTGGTGAACGTGACTGCCGCCGATGAGCTGAAGCCCTTCGAGGCCAGCTACGCGTGGATCTGGCACGGCATGGACGTCGCGGTCTCGACCCTGAAGCTCGAAAAGACCGGCGATACCTGGACGTACAGTTCCAAGAGCGAGCCGCGCGGCATCGGCAAGGTGTTCCCGGAACGACCCATCCAGCGCAGCGTGCTGCGGGTGACCGACGCCGGCACGCAGCCGCTGAGCTACCAGGCGAGCGACGGCACCAGCTCCACGCGGCGTGCGGTGGATGTGAAGTACGACTGGGAGCACGGCCGTGTCACCGGCGTCTACGAAGACACCCAAGTGGATCTGCCGCTCACGCCCGGGGTGCAGGACGACGCCTCGGTGCAGGTGGCGCTGATGGTCGAGTTGCTGCGCGGCCACACACCCGATCACTTCTCGCTGTTGAACAAGAATGCGGTGCGCGAGTATCGCTACGTACGTGAGGGCGAGGCGACCGTGAAGACGCCGTTCGGCAAGATCGCGGCCGTCATCTACCGCAGCGAGCGCGAGGGATCGCCGCGCGTGACGCGCTTCTGGTGCGCGCCCTGGCGCGGCTACGTGCCGATGCGCGTCGAGCAGAAGCGCGGCGATGACATCGAGTGGACCATGGAGATCCGCAGCCTCAGCCGCGAGTGACGCGGCACGCGCTCAGGTCTTGGGCAACGTCACGCCTTTCTGGCCCATGTACTTTCCGCCACGGTCGCGATAGGACGTCGAGCAGACTTCATCGGACTCGAAGAACAACATCTGCGCGACACCTTCATTTGCGTAGATTTTCGCCGGCAACGGTGTTGTGTTGGAAAACTCAAGCGTGACGTGACCTTCCCACTCGGGTTCCAAAGGCGTTACGTTCACTATTACACCGCAACGCGCGAACGTGCTTTTCCCCACAGTAATGATGAGCACGTTGCGCGGTACGCGAAAGTACTCAACCGTGCGAGCCAGCGCGAACGAGTTGGGAGGGATGATGCAGACATCGCCGCTAAAGTCGACGAAGCTCCTCTCGTCGAAGTTCTTCGGATCGACGATGGTGGAGTTGATGTTGGTGAAGATCTTGAACTCGCTCGCGCAGCGTACGTCGTAGCCGTAGCTGGAGGTGCCATAGGACACGATCTTGCGGCCGTTCGCTTCGCGCACCTGCCCCGGCTCGAACGGCTCGATCATCGCGTGCTCACGCGCCATGCGACGGATCCAGTTGTCGGACTTGATGCTCATCGGCGTGCAGGAGTCAAGGATCAGGTCTCTTCGACCACGATCTTCGGAAACACACTGCTGCGGTCGCGCGCGCGCGCCGCCAGCGCTGCGCCCGTGCGCCGCGCCATCTCGAAGTACGCCCGGGCGCGCGCCGATTCGGGGGCCGCGACGACGGTGGGCCGGCCGCCGTCGGCTTCCTCGCGGATGTGCGTATCGAGCGGCAGCTCCCCGAGCAGCCTCACGCCGTACTCCTGTGCCATGCGGGCGCCGCCACCGGCGCCGAAAATGTGCTCGGTGTGCCCGCAGTTCGAGCAGACGTGCACGCTCATATTCTCGACGATACCGAGCACCGGCACCGCGACCTTCTCGAACATCTTCAGCCCCTTGCGGGCATCCGCCAGCGCGATGTCCTGGGGAGTGGTCACGATCACGGCGCCCGCGACCGGCACACGCTGCGCGAGGGTGAGCTGGATGTCACCGGTACCGGGCGGCATGTCGACCACCAGGTAATCGAGCGTTCCCCATTGCGTCTGCTCGAGCAGCTGCGTGAGGCCCTGCGTCACCATCGGGCCGCGCCACACCATCGGCTGCTCGGCATCGACCAGGAAGCCGATCGACATGGCGCTCACGCCATGACTGACCAAGGGACTCAGGCTCTTGCCATCGCTGGAAACCGGGCGCTGGCCGGCAAGACCCAGCATGAGCGGCTGGCTGGGTCCGTAGATGTCGGCGTCGAGGACTCCGACCCGCGCGCCCTGGGCGGCCCAGGCAAGCGCAAGATTCACGGCGACCGTGGATTTGCCGACTCCGCCCTTGCCGGACGCCACCGCCACGATGTTCCTGATGTCGCCCAACGGTTTCAGATTGCGCTGCACCGCATGAGCACGAATGTCGGACTCGAGCTCCACGGCGAGCGGCGCCCCAATCCCCGCGGCGGCCAGCTGCGCGCGCAGCGCGGCGGTGAGCTCCGCCTGGTAGCCACCGACCGGAAAGCCCAGCGCAATGCGCGCCGTGAACCCCTTGCCCGCCGCGCGCACCTCGCGGACCGCCTGCGCCGCGCCCAGGGTGTCCTGCAGGTACGGGTCGAGGTACGCGTCCAGCGCGGCGCGTACAGCATCCACGGAGGCTTCAGTCATACGAAAACCGGACGAATCCAGGATGGCTCGCATAAGGCGCAGGTACCGTGGCCGCTGTCAAGGCTGTGGCATAATCCGCACGGTCCGGGGGGTCTGGCGCTCTTCTTGTTGACCCGCGACCACCGCAGCGTGGCGCCCGCCCCGGATAGATCCGCGTCTGCCTTGGATCCTTGGCTCTGGTCGCGAGGACGCGCTGGACGCAGGAGCTGTCCCCGACGGAATGGATGAATGAGCTTTTTCACGAACATACGTGCCGACCGGCTCGTCACCGAGATCCGGTCTTCGAACGATCCCACGGGCGTGGCTACGCAGAAGGCGGTCGCGCGGCTGAAGGATGTCGGCCCGGGCGCCATCGAGGCCGTGTTAGCCGCCCTGCCCGATGCCGACAAGGGCTCCACCATGGCGTTCGTCGAGGTGCTCACGGGCCTCGTCAACCAGAAGACATTTCCACAATTCATGCGCGGACTGGTGGAAGGCAGTCCGCGCGTGATCTCCGGAATTTCCTGGGCACTGACCAGCAGCCGCAACTATCCGCCGCACATGCTGCTCGAAGCGCTCGCGACACCGGGAATCTCCAAGCCCACGGTGCTCGAAGTGATCGCGGCGCAGAAGACGCGTTTCGCAGTGCGCGAGCTGCTGGCCGCGGCGTATACGCAGGAGCCCAACGAGAAGGCGGCGCTGTTCCGCGTCATCGGCGAGATCGCCGACCAGCAGTCCATTCCGGAGCTGATCGGCCGCGTGCAGGGCAAGGACCCCATCGCGCGCGTGCACATCATCAACACCCTGGCGCGCTTTAACACGCCCGAGGTGCAGACTGCGCTGCAGGGACTGCTGAAGGATCCCAACAAGCTGATCCGTGGGGCCACGCTGTCGGCGCTGCAGCGCATGAACGGACCCATTGATATCGAGCGCGTGTGCGCGCTGCTGCGAGATCCGGAAATCGACGTTCTCAACCGGGCCATCGATGTGGTCATCAAGGCCAACCACCCGGAAACCATCCGCTACCTGATCGAGGTGCTGAAGGACGAGAATGAGAACGCGCGCCGTGCCGCGGTCGAGGTGCTGAACGAGATCGGCAACGCCAAATCCGTCAAGTACCTGCTCGAGGCGCTCAAGGACAGCGACTGGTGGGTGCGCAGCCGCGCTGCCGACGCGCTCGGCAAGATCGGCGGCCCGAAGGTGATCGACGCGGTGTTGCAGCTGGTGCGCGACAAGGACGAGGACATCCGGCGGGCGGCCATCGAGATCCTCAACCAGACCAAGGACGAGCGCGCGGTCGACTCGCTGATCCAGGCAACGCGCGACAGCGACTGGTGGGTCAGCGAGCGCGCCGTGGACGCCCTGGCAGAGATCGGCAGCAAGCGCGCCTTGCCGCGCCTGATGGAGATGCTGCAGGCCCCGGCCAACGGCAAGGCCATGCCGATCGTGGTGCGCGCGCTCGGCAAACTCGGCGACAGCAAGCTCGTGGACACGCTGCTGCCGCTGATCGGCAGACCGGAGCGCGAGATCCGCATCGAGGCGATCCAGGCACTGTCGCGCGTCGCCGACGAGGCCCGCGCCGGGCAGGTGCGCGAGGAGCTGCAGGCGCAGGTCCTTTCACCCGATCAGACCATCTCGCGCATGGCGGCGTTGGCGGTGAGCGAGCTCGACAACCGCATCGCCGGTATCACGCCGCTCGCCTCCGGGGCGACGCCCACGCCGGCGCAGGCCGGCGTACGTCCGCCGCAGATCGCGCCGCCCGAGGCAGCCAGGACGCTGCTGATCTCCGACCAGGCGCTCGCCCAGGCCACCAAGCAGGCGGAAGCCGCGGCGCGGCTCGACATCCAGACACTCAAGCCGGGCGACATCATCGAAGGCCGCTACAAGTACATCGACCGCATCGGCCGCGGCGCATTCGGCACCGTGCTGCTGATGGAGGATACGGTCGTCGACGAGCGCCTGATCCTGAAGTTCCTGAACCCGAACGTCTCGCAGGACGAGGAAGTGATGAAGCGCTTCGTCCACGAGTTGCGCTACTCGCGCAAGATCACGCACAAGAATGTCATCCGCATCTACGACTTCCTGTACATCCAGGGGCTGTATGCCATCTCGATGGAGTACTTCCCCTCGCATACCCTCGGCAGCGAGGTCGTGAATGACAAGCCGATCGACCTGCAGCGCGCCTTACAGTTCGGCATCGACATGTGCACCGGCATGACGGTCGCGCACCAGGTCGGCATCGTGCACCGCGATCTGAAGCCCGCCAACGTGCTCATCAACCAGGACGGGCTTCTCAAGATCGTGGACTTCGGCGTGGCCGCCGCCCACCGTGAGGGCGACACCCAGCTCACCAAGACCGGCTATGTCATTGGTTCCCCGAAGTACATGGCCCCGGAGCAGATCCTCGGCAAGAAGGTCGACGAGCGCGCCGACATCTACGCGGTGGGTGTCATGATGTACGAAATGGTGACCGGCGTGCCGCCCTATTCCCGCGGCGATCACATGTCGGTCATGTACCAGCACGTGCAGGGCAAGGCGCGTGTGCCCCAGGACCTCAATCCCGCACTTCCGCCCGGGCTCTCCGACCTGGTCATGAAGGCGATGTCGGTCGACAAGACCAAACGCTTCCAGACCATGAACGAGTTGAGCGCGGCGCTCGAGCGTTTCAAGCACTAGCGGCGCCGGGCAAGGGGCGCGAGACTGCGCTCAGGCTTGGCCTTGCCAAAGTTCGTGCGTTACGTCAAATTTCCGGTCACAAGCCGTTGATCCTGAACGCCCTCATGGGCTAAACAACGGTGGTTCAAACACTTAAGGGGGCAATAAGCTTGGCGCGTATTGATGCGTTTCTGAAGCTCGGCACGCAGCAGGGGTGCTCGGATGTGCACCTGGCGGTGGGCGTGCCCCCCATGCTGCGCATGCACGGCGATCTGCTGCCGATCAAGTTCCGTGAGCTGCGGGCGGTGGAGCTGGAAGGCTACATCACGGAGATTCTCACCCACGCGCAGAACCAGACCTTCTCCAAGGGCAGCGACCTGGACTTCTCCTACGTGTCGACCGAGGGTGGCCGCTTTCGCGTCAACGTCTATCGCAAGGACACCGGCGTCGGCGCCACCTTCCGCGCCATTCCGGCCGAAGTCCCCACGCTCGAGAAGCTCGCGCTGCCGCCGATCGTCGCCAAACTGTGCGACTTCCACCAGGGCATGGTGCTGGTCACCGGCTCCACCGGCACCGGCAAGTCCACCACGCTGGCGGCGATGATCGATCACCTGAACCAGACGCGGCGCCTCAATATCATCAGCCTCGAGGATCCGATCGAGTTCGTGCACGCGAGCAAGAACAGCCAGGTCATCCAGCGCGAGCTCGGCACGCACATCCCGAGCTTCGCCGAAGGGGTGCGGGCGGCGATGCGCGAGGACCCGGACGTGATCCTGGTCGGTGAGCTGCGTGATGCCGAAACCATCTCCATGGCGATGACCGCGGCGGAGACCGGCCACCTGGTGCTCGGCACGCTGCATACGACCAGCGCCGTGAAGACCATCGATCGCGTGATCGACGCCCTGCCGGTGGAAGAGCGCGAACAGACCAAGAGCTTCCTGGCGCAGAGCCTGCTGGCGGTGGTAACCCAGGTGCTCGTGAAAACCGCCGACGGACACGGCCGCAAGGCCATTTGCGAAGTGCTGATGATGACCAAGGCGATCGCCAAGCTCATCCAGACCGAGCAGACCCACCAGATCCCGACCCAGTTGCAGACCGGACGCGACCTCGGCATGCAGCTGCTCGACCAGGCGCTGCTCGCCGCCATCGCGGCGCGCAGCGTCGATCCCGACGACGCCTACAACTACGCCATCGAGAAGCGTGCCTTCCAGAAATACGTCACCGACACCAGCATGCTCCCCAAGATGGACATCCCCGGTCCGACGCCCGTGCCGACCTCGAATTCCGCCGCCTGAAGGAGCGCATCGCACGGCATGGCGCAAATCGACTCCCTGCTGCTCGAAGTCCTTGAGAAGCGCGGCTCGGATCTGCACTTCATCGCCGGCGATCCGCCGCGCATCCGCCTGTTCGGCGATCTCTCGTCCCTGAAGCCCGAAAAGCTCGCTGCGGAGTTCGTCAAGCAGGCACTCTACGAGATCCTGCCGAAGACGGCGCTGGAGCGTTTCGAGGCCAAGGATGGCGCCGACTTTGCCTACACGCTCGCCGATCGCGGGCGCTTCCGCGTCAACGTCATGCGGCATCTGAACGGCATGGGTGCCGTGTTCCGCGCCATCCCCTCCAAGGCGCTCACGCTCGATGAGCTGAAGATGCCCGAGGCGGTGCGGCAGATGTGCCGCGCCAATAACGGACTGATCCTGGTGACCGGCAAGACCGGTTCGGGCAAGTCCACCACGCTCGCGGCCATGATCGACGACATCAACCGCCGCGTGAAGGGCCACATCCTTACCGTGGAGGACCCGATCGAGTTCGTGCACGAGCGAAAGAGCTGCCTCATCAGCCAGCGCGAGATCGGGGTGCACAGCCCGAGTTTCGCAGCCGCAGTGCACTCCGCCCTGCGCGAGGACCCGGACGTGATCCTGATCGGCGAGTTGCGCGACCTCGAGACCATGAGCATCGCGGTGACCGCCGCGGAGATGGGCATTCTCGTCATGGGAACGCTGCACACCAACGGCGCGGCGCAGACAGTCGACCGCATGGTGAACGTGTTCCCCTCCGACAAGCAGTCGCACGTGCGCACCATGCTGTCGACCTCGCTGCGGGGTGTCGTCTCACAGCAGCTGCTGCAGCGTACCGACAAGAAAAGCCGCGTGGCGGCGCTCGAGATTCTCGTGAACACGCCGGCTGCCTCCAACCTCATACGCCAGGGCAAGCTCGACCAGCTCGAGAACACCATGCAGGCGGGTGGGCAGTTCGGCATGCGCACCATGGACACCGCGATCCAACAGTTGCTGGATCAGCGCGAGATCAGCGGCAACGAGGCCTACAAGAAGGCCATCAACAAGGCGAAGTTCCAGGAGCTGAAGGATTCCGGCTGACGCGCTGAAGTCGGCAGGACGCCGATGAGGCTGTAGACTAGCGCGATGCCCCGCAGGATCTTCGTCACCACCGCGCTGCCGTACGCCAATGGCCCGTTGCACATCGGGCACATCATGGAGTACATCCAGGCTGACATCTGGGTCCGCTTCCAGAGAATGCAGGGACACGAGCTGCACTTCGTCGGCGCCGACGACGCGCACGGCGCGCCGATCATGCTCAAGGCGGAAAGCGAAGGCATCAGCCCGCAGCAGCTCATCGCGCGTATTGCAGCAGGCCGGCCCAGGTATCTGCAGGGCTTTCACCTCAGTTTCGACCACTGGCATTCGACCGACTCGCCGGAGAACACGCAGCTGTCGCAGGACGTGTACGCGCGGCTCAAGGCAGCCGGCCTCGTCTACCGGAAGACGGTCGAGCAGTTCTACGACCCGGTGAAGGGAATGTTCCTGGCGGACCGTTACATCAAGGGCGAATGCCCGAACTGCCACTCCAAAGATCAGTATGGCGATGCGTGCGAAGTGTGCAGCACGGTGTACGCGCCGACTGATCTCATCAACCCCTATTCAGCCCTCACCGGCGCGCGGCCGGTGCTGAAGGCTTCCGAACATTTCTTCTTCCGGCTCTCCGACCCGCAGTGCGTGGCATTCCTTGAACAGTGGCTCGGCACGCCCGGCAGGTTGCAGCCGCAGGTCGTCAACAAGGCGCGGGAGTGGCTCGCGGGCAGCGGTGAGCTGCGCTTAAGCGACTGGGACATCTCGCGCGACGCGCCCTATTTCGGCATCCCGATTCCCGACGCCCCCGGGAAATACTTCTACGTCTGGCTCGATGCGCCCATCGGTTATCTCGCCGCGCTGAAGAGCTATTTTGCCCTCGGCAAGGCGCGCGCCAACGGCGAGCCGCGCAGCTTCGAGGAATTCCTCACCGCCCCCGACACCGAGCAGATCCACTTCATCGGCAAGGACATCATCTACTTCCACACGCTGTTCTGGCCGGCGATGCTGCGGTTTGCGGGCGCGCCCTACCGGGTCCCGGACCGCGTGTACGTCCACGGCTTCATCACCGTCTCGGGCGAGAAGATGTCGAAGTCGCGCGGCACCGGGATCAGTCCGCTGCGCTACCTCGACATCGGCATGAATGCCGAGTGGCTGCGCTACTACATTGCGGCCAAGCTCAACGCGAGCGTCGAGGATCTCGACTTCAACCCCGACGACTTCGTGGCGCGCGTCAACAGCGATTTGATCGGCAAGTACGTCAACATCGCCAGCCGCGCCGCCAGCTTCATTACACGCCACTTCCACGGTGTGCTGCGTTACTCACAGGACATGGCTGAGCTCACCGACGCGGTGCGTACTACCGCCGCGACGGTGCGTGACGACTACGAGGCGCGCGAGTTCGGCAAGGCCATGCGCGACTGCATGGCGTTCGCGGACCGGGTCAACCAGTCCTTCGACGCCAACCAGCCGTGGGTGCTCGCCAAGGATCCGGCCAAAGCCGCGCATCTGCAGGATGTGTGCTCACGCGCGCTGTACGGCTTCAAGCTGCTGTCAGTTCTGCTGGCGCCAGTCATGCCGCAGGTTGCCGAGCGGGTCGCAAAGGAATTGTTCGGGCTCGATCGCGCGTTCCGCTGGAGCGACGCGCAGGTGCTGCCGGAGCGCATCAATCCCTACCGGCATCTGATGACGCGGGTGGATGCGAAGCAGCTGGATGCGCTGTTCGAGAGCGACGCCGCAGCGGTGCCCCCGGCCGGGTCGGCGGGCGTCTCAGGCAGCGCCGCCACTCTTTCGCTCGATGAGTTCAAGCGGGTCGATCTGCGCGTCGCGCGCATCGTCGAAGCCGAGGCCGTCGCCGGGGCCGACAAGCTGCTCAAGCTCACACTCGATCTGGGCTCGGAGACGCGCACCGTATTTGCCGGCATCAAGTCGGCCTACGATCCGCAGGCGCTCAAGGGTCGTCTCACGGTCATGGTTGCAAACCTGGCGCCGCGCAAGATGAAGTTCGGCGTCTCCGAAGGCATGGTGCTGGCGGCCAGCGGGGAGGCACCCGGCCTGTTCCTGCTGTCTCCCGATTCCGGGGCGACTCCCGGAATGCGGATCACCTGACGGGACCATGGTCACAGCGGACGACATCGATGCCCTGCTGCCGCAGACGCAGTGCACGCGCTGCGGTTACGGCGGCTGTCGCCCGTACGCCGACGCGCTGCTGGCGGGAAAAGCGGAAATCAACCAGTGTCCGCCGGGCGGCGCGGCCACTATCGGCGCGCTCGCCGCCTTGCTGCAGCGGCCAGTGTTGCCCCTGAATCCGGCCAACGGCGTCGAGGGTCCGCTGCTGGTGGCACAGATCGACGAAGAAGCCTGCATCGGCTGCGCCAAGTGCCTGCCACCCTGCCCGGTGGATGCGATCGTCGGCGCCCACCAACAGATGCATACCGTGGTGGTCGCGCTGTGTACCGGATGCGAGCTGTGCGTGGCGCCCTGCCCGGTCGACTGCATCGCCATGGTGCCGGGGGCGAGCCTGGCAGACACGCCGCCCGCTCCCACGGCGCACGACAACCGTGAGCGCTTCGGCGCTCACAACGCGCGCATCACCGCGCACGCGCGCCAGCGTGCCGCGCTGCTCACGGCCCGCAAGCAGGCCGCCGGCAACGGCTGATCTGCAGGGCGTATGATTGCCCGCAAACATCCGCAGGTATCAAAGAGGGCCAGCCGCAATGGCAGCACTGCGAATCACAGGGATGCTCCTGGTTGCGTGTCTCTTGAGCCGGGGGCTTGCCGCCGGGGACGGGGCGGTTAAGTTGCCGCAGACGATGCAGGCGGCCGCGATCGATCGCGCCGGTGGCCCGGAGGTCATTACGCTCCACACGCTGCCGGTGCCGAAACCCGCCGCGGATGAAGTGTTGATCGCCGTCAACACCGCCGGGGTTGCGATCTGGGACGTGGGCCTGCGGCGGCATCCGCAAAGCATCAAGCATTCCCACTTTCCGCTGGTGCTCGGAACCGATGGCGCCGGTGTCGTCGCCGCGGTGGGAGCGAAAGTGCAGGGATTCAAAGTCGGCGCGCAGGTCTATTCGTACAGCTGGGACAATCCCCACGGAGGCTTCTACGCCGAGTACGTCGCGGTGCCGGCGGAGCGCGTCGGGCATGTGCCTGAGGGACTGAGCCTCAGGCAGGCTGGAGCGATTGCGACTACCGGGCTCACGGCGATCCAGGGAATCGACGACGCCCTGCATCTGAAGTCCGGCCAGACACTCATCATTCACGGTGCATCCGGTGGTGTCGGGAATCTCGCGCTGCAGTTCGCGAAGCTGCGCGGCGTCAAAGTCCTCGCCACGGCTTCCGGCGAGGACGGACTCGCCTTCGTGAAGCGGTTGGGCGCCGATGCCGTCGTTGACAGCCGCCACGGCGACATTGCAGGCGCCGCCCATCAGTTCGCCCCCGCAGGGGTAGATGCCGTGCTGGCGCTCGCGGGCGGAGACACACTCGAGCATTGCATTGACGCCCTGCGACCCGGCGGGCACGTGGCGTTTCCCGAGGGAGTCGAGCCCGAACCCAAGCCGCGCGCTGGCGTCGCGATCATTCGCTACAACGCCATCCCGGGGGCGCAGGAGTTCGAGCGCCTCAACCGTGCCATCGAGGCGGTGAAGCTCGAGGTGCCCATCGCCGCGGAGTTCCCGCTGGCGGAAGCGGCAAAGGCGCAGGAACGCGTGGAGGCCGGGCACATCCTCGGCAAGATCGTGCTGCGGATCCGCTGACGCCGTGCACCCCGCGACGCGCACGGCCATCTATCGGCGGCTGCGGGTCGCGAATCCCGCGCCCACCACCGAGCTCGAGCACGGCTCACCGTTCGAGCTGCTGGTCGCTGTCATGCTCTCGGCGCACACCACCGACAAGAGCGTCAATGCCGCGACCCGCAACCTCTTCCCGGTTGCCAACACGCCCGCCGCGATCCTCGCACTCGGAGTCGAGGGCCTGAAGCCCTACATCAGGACCGTAGGCCTGTACAACACCAAGGCGAAGAACCTCATCGGCCTGTGCCGGCAGCTGCTCGAACAGCACGGCGGCGAACTGCCGGCCGAGCGCGCCGCGCTCGAGGCGCTGCCCGGGGTCGGGCGCAAGACCGCCAGCATCATTCTCAACATGGTATTCGGCGAGCTCGAGATCGCCGTCGACACTCACATCTTCCGCGTCGCCAATCGCACCGGACTTGGCCCCGGCAAGACGCCGCGCGCAGTCGAGACCGCCCTGCTCGCCAACACGCCGCCGCAGTTCAGAAAGGACGCACACCACTGGTTGCTGCTGCACGGCCGTTACGTGTGCACGGCGCGCTCACCGGCCTGCCCCACCTGCATCATCCGGGATCTGTGCGAGTATCCTCACAAGACGCCCGCGCGCGCGCCACGGCCGGCATCGCGGCGGTTGCGGCGCGTGCTGCTGGCGGGCCGCGACCTCGCCGGCAAGCGGCGTGAGCGCAGCCGCGCGTAACGAGCCGCCTGCGACGCTTGCAGCCGGTGTTACTTCTTCGGCAGATACAGATCGGTCAGCGTGCCCTCGAACGCTTCGGCCGCCGCCGCAATCGTCTCGGTGAGCGTGGGATGCGGATGAATCGTGAGCCCGATGTCGGCGGCGTCGCAACCGGTTTCCACCGCCAGTGCGATCTCGCTGATCAGCTCGCCGGCGTTACTGCCCACGATGCCGCCGCCCAGCACGCGGTGATTGTCAGGATCGAACAGCAGCTTGGTGAACCCCTCCTCGCGGCCGAGCGAGAGTGAGCGGCCGTTCGCTACCCAGGGGAATGCGCCCTTCCTGAACGCGGTGCCGTTGGCACGCGCGTCGGTCTCGGTGAGCCCCACCCAGGCAATCTCCGGATCGGTGTAGGCCACCGAAGGAATCACGCGCCAATCTGCCGCGCGCTTGTGGCCGGCGGCGACTTCCGCGGCCACCTTCCCCTCGTGCATGGCCTTGTGAGCCAGCAGCGGCGGTGCGGCGACGTCGCCAATCGCGAAAATGTGCGGCACGTTGGTGCGCATCTGCCGGTCGACGGGAATGAAGCCGCGTTCCGAGACCTTCACCCCCGCCAGCTCCGCGCTGAGCGTCTTGCCGTTCGGCACGCGGCCGACGGCCACCAGCACGTGCTCGAAAGTCTGCGGGGCTGGCGCCTTCTCGCCCGCGAAACTCACGCGCAGCCCGGCGGACTCGGGCTCGATGCCCGCCACGCTGGTGCCCAGCAGGATCTGCTGGTAGCGCGCGCGAATGCGCCGCTCGAGCGGGCGCACCAGGTCCGGGTCGGTTCCGGGCATGAGCTGCGGGGTCAGCTCCACCACACTCACGCGACGGCCCAGCGCGTCGAACACACAGGCCAATTCCAGCCCGATGATGCCGCCGCCCACCACCAGCAAACCGCCCGAGGACTCCGGCAGCTCGAGCGCGTCGGTGGAGTCGAGAATTCGCGGATCCTGCGGTAATCCCGGCAGGCGCGCCGGTTCGGACCCCGCCGCGATGATGCATTGATCGAAACGGATACGCTGCGAGCCGCTCGCGCCCATCACTTCGATCACGTTGGCGCTCACGAAGCGTCCGCTACCGCGCAGCACCTCGACCTTGCGCTGCTTCACCAGGATCTTGAGCCCCCCGGTCAGCTTACCGACGACCGTACTCTTCCAGGCTCGCAGCCGCGGCAGATCAATCT